>NZ_JAAGMG010001222.1 GCF_010548525.1 Streptomyces sp. SID14478 | reverse complement strand
CGCAAGGCCAACTGCCGACCGTACAACCGACGTTCGGACCCCCCTCCGGCCTCCTCGCGCGACAGGAACCGGACCGGGCCGCGCCCGCGGTACGCCCTCTGGCGCGCGTCGTCCAGCGGGACGGCGGCACTCCGGCGAGCGGCGGCGGCGCCCCGGCGGCCGCCTCCATGTCCACGGCGGGAACACAGACCACGGCGTCGACCTCGACCTCGACCACCTCCACGTCCACCTCCACGTCCACGTCCACGTCCACGTCCACCGCCACGTCCGCATCCACTTCCCCGTCATCGGGCACGGCGGCGAAACGGACCACGGCCTCCGCGGGTACGCAGACCTCCCCCGCCCTCGGTGTCGACCTGGACGACCTGGCCCGCCGCCTGATCGAGCCGGTGTCGCGGCTGTTGCGCACCGAGTTACGGCGCGGCAGGGAGCGGACCGGCAAGCCCGCCGACCGCCGCCGCTGACCCGGCCCCGGTGCCCGACGGGCACCCGGCACGAGCCCCGCACGAGGAACGGACGACGGACGGACGCATGACGGACAACATCTTCGCGACGAGCGTGTTCTTCCGGCTCGCCATCGGCGGCAACGACCTGGGCGCCTTCCACACCTGCTCCGGCATGGGCGCCGAGGTAGAGATGGAGAGCTATGCGGAGGGCGGCAACAACGGCTTCACCTGGCAACTACCGGGCCGTGTCACCTGGTCGAACATCACGCTCACCCGACCCGTCACCCAGGACACGGCGAAGATCGCCCGCTGGCTCGACGAGACGCTGCGCCGGGTCGAGCCCAAGGACGGCGAGATCGTCGCCCTGCGGCCCGACCTGAGCCGGATCATCAGCTGGCAGGTCTACGGCATCGTGCCCGTCCGCTGGCAGGGTCCCTCGTTCGACCCGGCCAACTCGGCGCCCGCGGTCGAGACCCTGGAGATCGCCCACGAGGGCCTCTCCCCCTCCTGACCCGCCCGCCCGCCGGCGGCGAGAACGCCGCACCACCTTCGGAAAGGAACCGCACGTCATGTCCCCAGCGGGCCGCGCCAGCCGCGCCAGGGCCCAGCTCACCCTGAAGGAGCCGCCGACCTCGGTCGGCGCCCGGCCCGGCGGCACGATCGCGCAGCTGAACCTGCAGTTCAACCCGTCGACGCTCGCGCTGAGCAAGTCCACCGAGTGGCGGCGCACGCCGTCCCGGATGGCGGGCGAGTCGGCGCTGCCCGAGTTCGTCGGCAGCGGTCCGCGCACGCTGAGCCTCGACGTGTTCCTGGACGCCACCGCCAAGCACGACAACGCGGTGGAGCAGGCGGTGGAGAAGCTGATGAAGGCGTGCGTGCCGACCCCGGCGAGCCTGGGGCGCAAGAAGCCGGCCAGCCCCTGGGTGCGGTTCGAGTGGGGCACCGCGCGGACCACGTCGTTCGACGGGGTCATGTCGAGCCTGTCGGTGTCGTACACGCTGTTCGACGTGGACGGAAAGCCCCTGCGTGCCACGTGTTCGCTGTCCATCGAGGAGGCGAGCGTCGATCCGCCGGGCCAGAACCCGACGTCGGGCGCGCGCACCGCACGCAGCACGCACACGGTCGTGGCGGGCGACAGCCTCGCCATGCTGGCCTGGCGCGAGTACGGGGACGCCACCGCCTGGCGGGCCATCGCGGAGGCCAACGAGATCGACGACCCCATGGCGCTCGTCCCCGGTACCGAACTCGTGGTGCCGGGCGTGCGGGACGCGTGGGACGAGGAGGAGTCGTGACGGCATCCGAGGCGCGCGACGGGCGGTCGTTCGCGGCCGACCCCGTCGTCGAGGCACCCGGTGAACTGCCGCCCGCCTGGGCGGCGCAGCTGGTGAGCTGTGTGGTGGACGAGAACGTGGGCCTGCCGGACATGGCGGTACTCACCTTCCGGGATCCCGATCACGAGTTCCTCGGCAAGACCGGGATCACCATCGGCACCCCGCTGCGGGTCTCGGTGGTGACCGTGAAGGGACGTGCCCGCGAGCGCCTGTTCAACGGCGAGGTCACGGCCCTCGAACTGGACCGGGACAGCACCGGCACCTTCACCGTCGTACGGGCGTACTCCAAGACGCACCGTCTGCAGCGGGGCCGCAAAGTGGTGGCGTACCGCAACATGACGACGGCCGCGATCGTGCGCAAGGTGGCGACGGGGGCGGGGCTCGCCGTCGGGAAGGTCGAGGCACCGGCCGTCACGCACACGCAGCTCTCCCAGGCCAACGTGTCCGACTGGGAGTTCCTGCAGTACCTGGCCGGGGAGAGCGGCGCGCTGGTGCGGGTCGACGACAAGGGCGTGCTGCAGTTCACGCGGCCGGTGAAGGCGTCCGGGGCGCCCGCGCCGTCGACGTCGGCGACCACCGATCCGATGGTCCTGGAGTACGGGCGCAATCTGCTGGCGCTGCGCGCCGCCCTGACGACGGCCGACGCGGCGTCGAAGGTGCAGGTGCGCGGCTGGGACGTCACGACGAAGCGGGCCGTGGTCGCGGAGCAGGCGTCGACGGTGAGCGGCACGGTGGTGCCGGGACTGAGCCCGACGGCCGTGAACCGGTTCGGCAGGGCCACCCAGCTCACCATCACCGACACCCCGTACCGCACGCAGGCCGAGGCGATGGCCGTGGCGCGGGCCAACGCCGAGCAAGTGGCCTCCGGATTCGGTGAGTTGGAGGCCATGGTGGAGGGCAATCCGCTGCTGCGCGCGGGCAAGCCGGTCGCGCTCGGCAACGTCGGCAAGGAGTTCTCGGGGCGGTACACGGCGACGGCGGTGCAGCACGTGCTGGAGCCGCACGGCGGGTACCGGACCACCGTGTGGGTCAGTACGAGCCCGGACCGCTCGCTGACCGGTCTCGTCACCGGCGCCAGCGCGCCCGGCCGCGGTCCGCGCGTCCCCGGTCTGGCGATCGGCGTCGTGACGGACGTGCGCGAGGAACCGCGGGGCTCGGACCGGGGCGCGGTGCGCCTCAAGTTCCCCTGGCTGGACGACACGTACGTCACCGACTGGGTGCGCACGGTGCAGTGGGGCGGCAAGGGCGGCGGCGGCGTGGTCAGTCCCGAGGTCAACGACGAGGTGCTCGTCGGGTTCGAGCAGGGGCTGCTCGACAGTCCGTACGTCATCGGCGGGCTCTACAACGGCGTGGACAAGCCGTCGCCGCACGACGTGCCGCTGATCGACAAGACCAGCGGGAAGGTCAACCGCCGTTCCATCGTGTCGCGTTCGGGGCACCGGGTGGAACTGCTCGACGCTCCGGCGCCGGGCCCTTCGGGGCTGCGTCTGACGACCGGGGACGAGCGCCTCGAAGTGCGCCTCGACGACCGCAAGGACCGGATCGAGGTGACCGTCTACCGGGGCGCCAAGCAGGTGGCGAGCTCGCTCGTCATGGACAAGGACGGCATCACGCTCGACGCGGGGCGGGGCGAGGTGAACATCAAGGGACGCCGGGTGAACGTGGACGGCCAGTCCTCGGTGAACGTCACCGGCCGCAAGGTCGGGATCACCGGACGGACGGAGGCCTCGGTCGACGGCGGACTCGTCGGAATCCTCAAGGCCCGCCTCGTCAAGATCAATTGACCCCGTCCCGGCTCGCTCGGCCCGCCTGCGTACACCACGCCATCGACGCCACCACGTCACCGAGATCCGCCACCAGCCCGCCCGTCCCCCAACAGGAGCGTCCATGCCCGCAGCAGCCCGTACCGGTGACCCCACCAGCCACGGCGGCCGGATCACCACCCCGCCTCCCCCGTTCGCGCCGGCCGTGGTGACCGTGGAGATCGAGGGGCGCCCGGCCGCCGTCGAGGGCAGCCTGCACGTCTGCCCGATCGTGCCGCACGCGGCGCTCGGCCCGACCAACGTGGTCATGCCCAACCCGGCGGCCCTCGCCCGGGGAGCCGTCCTCATCGGCGGGCTGCCCGCAGCGCGGATGAACGACAAGACGGCGTGCGGCGCGCAGATCCTGCCGGGCGCGCTGACCGTGGAGATCGGGGGGCCGATGTGAGCGAGCGATTCATCGGGCGCGGCTGGGCGTTCCCGCTGCGCGTCGGGCCCACGGGCGGCATCGCCATGGTGGAGCGGGGCCGGGAGATCGAGGAGGCCATCCGGCTGGTGCTCGGTACGGCGCCGGGCGAGCGGCCGATGCGGCCCGAGTTCGGCTGCGGCATCCACGACTACGTCTTCGCCCCGGGCGACGGCGCCACTGCCGGACGGGTCGCGCAGCAGGTGCGCGAGGCGCTGGAACGGTGGGAGCCGCGGATCACCGTGGACGACGTCGTCGTCGCCTTCGACTCGGTGGACGCGGGCACGCTCTACCTCGACGTGCACTACACCGTGCGGGCCACCAACGACCGGCGCAACCTGGTCTTTCCCTTCTACACGATCCCCTCGGAGGAGGGGGCCGAGGAAGCGGTCGGCAACTGATGGCCCTGCCCTCCCCCAATCTGGACGACCGACGGTTCCAGCAGCTCGTCGACGAGGCGAAGCGGTACGTGCAGCAGCGTGCGCCCGAGTGGACCGACCACAACGTGTCGGACCCGGGCGTCACCCTCATCGAGACGTTCGCCTACCTCGTGGACCAGCTGCTGTACCGGCTCAACCGGGTCCCGGACAAGAACTACCTGGCGTTCCTCGACCTGTTGGGCATCACGCTGTTCCCGCCCGCGGCCGCGGGCGCCGAGGTCGACTTCTGGCTGTCGGCGCCGCAGCCCGAGACGGTGACGCTGTCGGCGGGCACCGAGGTGACGACGGCTGCCGGGGACGACGAGGCGGACACCGTGGTGTTCGCCACCACCGGTGAACTGCACATCGTGCCCAGCGAGTTGACACGCCTGGTGACCGCGCCGCGCAGCGGTGAGCAGACCGACAGGACCGGCGCGCTCGCCGAGGGCCTCGACGTGCCGTGCTTCCAGGCGGCGCCGGAACCCGGTGACGCCCTGTTGTTCGGGCTGCCGACGGCCGTGCCGCGCTGCATCGTCGCCGTCCGCCTGGACAGCCGCGTCGAGGGCGTCGGCGTCGACCCGCGCCAGCCTCCGCTGGTGTGGGAGGCGTGGGACGGCGGACGCTGGCAGCGGTGCGAGACCGGCGAGGACTCGACCGGCGGCCTCAACCGCCCCGGCGAGGTCATCGTGCACGTCCCCGCCGGGCACACCGCGTCGGTGATCGGTGGCACGCGGGCGGGCTGGTTGCGCTGCCGGGTCGTCGCACCGGAGCCGGACCAGCCGTTCTACTCCGAGTCACCCACCGTGCGCGAGGCCGCCGTGTTCACGGTCGGCGGCACGGTGCGCGCCGAGCACGCGGAGACGGTGACCGATGTGCCGCTGGGCGAGTCGGAGGGCGTCGCGGGACAGACGTTCCGCCTCGACCGCCCGCCCGTGCTGCTCGACGGGGAGCCACCGCAGGTGGAGGTGTCCTCGGCCGAGGGGTGGCTGCGCTGGGACGTCGTGGACCACTTCGGCCGCTCGGGCCCCGCGGACCGGCACGTACGAGTCAACGCCTCCACCGGGGAGTTCACGTTCCCGCCGGTGCTGCGCGAGGCCGACGGGACGCTGCGCGCCTGCGGCGCCGTACCGCCCAAGGGGGCCCAGGTGCGGGTGGCCCGCTACCGCACCGGCGGCGGCCCGGACGGCAATGTCGCGCGGGGCGCGATCAACGTGCTGCGCAGCTCCGTCCCGTACGTGGCACGCGTCGGCAACCGGGAGGCGGCGCACGGCGGTGTCGCCGGCGAGTCCGTCGCCAACGCCAAGCTGCGTGCCCCGCAGGCCCTGCGCATGCAGGAACGGGCGGTGACCGCCGAGGACCACGAGATCATCGCCCGCCAGGCGGCGCCCTCGGTGCGCCGGGTACGGTGCCTGCCCGCCGCGGAGGAACCCGGTGCGGTGCGGGTCCTCGTGGTGCCGGACGCGGTCGCCGACGAGGGCGACGACCGGCTGCGCTTCGAGCAGTTGATCCCCTCCGACCAGGTCCTCGCGACGGTCACCGCGGCCCTCGACGAGCGGCGGCTGATCGGCACCCGGCTCGTCGTGGAGCCGCCCGTGTACCAGGGCGTCACCGTCGTGGCCCGGCTCACCGCGCCGGGCGGCGACACCGACCGGGTCCGCGAGGCGGCCCTCGCGGCGCTGTTCCGCCATCTCAACCCGCTGCACGGCGGACCCGACGGGACGGGCTGGCCGTTCGGGCGGCCGGTGCAGTACGGCGAGGTGTTCGGGGTGCTGCAACGCGCCGTCGGCGACGTCCTGGTGGAGGACATCCGGCTGTTCGCTGCCGACCCGGTCACCGGACGGCGCGGCTCGCCCGCCGACCGCATCGACATCGGCGCGGGCACCCTCGTCTTCTCGTACCAGCACCAGGTGGTCGTCACCGCGGCGCAGCCGGAGGCCCGCGGATGAGCCGCGCGTCCGTGCCCGGTCTGCCCAGCCGGCATCCCATCGGTGAGCAACTGCCCGCCCTGTACGCCGAGGACGACTTCGCGCAGCGGTTCACGGCCGGGCTCGACACGGTCCTGGCGCCGGTGTTCGCCACGCTCGACAACCTGCCCGCCTACCTCGATCCGCGGGTGGCCCCGGCGGACTTCGTGGGCTGGCTCGCCTCGTGGGTGGGCGGCGCCGACGACCCGCGCAGGCCGCTCGAACTGCGCCGCGCGGCCACGGTCCGGGCCATGGAACTGCACCGCAGGCGCGGCACCGCGGGCGGCCTC
>NZ_JAAGMG010001188.1 GCF_010548525.1 Streptomyces sp. SID14478 | reverse complement strand
AGGCCCGCCCGCTCGGCGCCGTCCAAGGCGTCCGCGCCGAGCCCGGCCGCCGCCGCGGCCCGCAGCACGAGGCCCGCGTCGACCCCCGGACCCTCGGGGTCCGCTTCGTACGCGGCGGCGGTCAGCACGAGGAGCGCTCTTGTGGTCACTCTCGTCACGGTAGGGACGAACTGCCGCGCGCGCAGGGCCGGTTGGGCTCTCACCCAGCCGGCGCCGCGCGACGTTGTACGGCCGCACAGTGGTGTCAGGGGGTGTGCGGGCAGTTGCCCCGGTACTCGGCGATGGTCAGGCTCGCGCTCGGCAGCGGGCACAGGAACTGCTCGTAGCGGGTGTCGTTGTCGATGAAGCGCTTCAGCCACGAAATGCTGTACTTCGCGATCGTGGTGTTGGAGGAGTTCGGGGTGAAGTGCGTGGCGCCCCGCAGCTCCAGATAGGCCTTGTCGAGCGAGCTCGGCAGGCTCCCGTAGAACGGCTCGGAGTGCGTGGCGACCGGCGCGATGGTGTCACCGTCGGCGCCCACCACGAGCGTCGGCGTCTTGATCTCGGGCCAGGTCTTGTCGAGGTTCCAGCCGGTGAGGGGTATCGCGGCCTGGAGCGAGGGCCGGCTCTTGGCGGCTTCGAGGGTGCCGCCGCCGCCCATGGAGTGCCCCATCACGCCGAGCCTGCTGGTGTCGATGCGGCTGCGCACCGAGCTGCGCTGCGTCAAGTAGTCGAGAGCGGCGAGGAGTTGGCGGCCCCGGCTGTCGGGCTGGTCGAGCGTGGTGTTCGTGTCGATGGTGAAGACGACGAAGCCCTGCGAGGCCAGGCGCGGGCCGAGCCAGGCGATGGACGACTGGTACGCCGTGTAGCCGGGCGAGACCGCGACGGCGCCGAACGTGCCGTCGGCCGTCGACGACGGGTAGTAGATCGTGCCCCCGCCGAACCCGGAGACGCTCAGCGCGGACACGCTGGTCTGCGACACCACGTACGAGCCGCGCGATGCCTCGATGCTGGACTGGGTCGGTGCCGGGCCTCGTTCGTAGGGGTTCTCGGCCGCGTGAGCGGTCAGGCTCTGCGAGGTGACGAGGCCGCCGGCGGCGAGGAGGGCGGCAAGTCCCGTACGGAGCAGGCGGGTTCGGATGCGCATCTTCAGCACGGATGCGTTCCTCTCGGGGAGGGCGGCGCCCGTCCCTGAGCGCCACCGTGGTCACTGACAGCGACCACAGTGGGGGGTGGCGGGCTCCTTGCGCATCGGCGAAATCACCGGTCACGGGGGTGGGTTACGCGCCACGCGCGACCGCGGGACGAAGGCAGGCGGCGAAGCCGCGAGCCTTCAGGGGCGCGCAGAAGAGCGCGACCGGCCACGGCGCACCCCGCACGCCGACAAGACGGAGCCCCGGCGAAAGCGCGCTACCGCACCGGATAGCCCGCGGCGCGCAACGTCCCCTTCACGTCCCCGATCCGCAGGTCCCCGAAGTGGAAGACGGACGCGGCCAGCACCGCGTCGGCCCCCGCCCCGACCGCAGGGGCGAAGTGCTCCAGCCGTCCCGCGCCGCCCGACGCGATCACCGGAACGGTCACGTGCTTGCGCACGGCTTCGATCATCTCGATGTCGTAGCCGTCCTTGGTGCCGTCCGCGTCCATCGAGTTGAGCAGGATCTCGCCCGCGCCCAACTCGGCGGCCCGGTGCGCCCATTCGACCGCGTCGACGCCGGCGGAGCGGCGCCCGCCGTGCGTCGTCACCTCGAAGGAGCCCGTCGCGGTGCGGCGCGCGTCCACGGACAGCACGAGCACCTGGCGGCCGAAGCGCTCGGCGATCTCGCGGATCAGCTCCGGGCGGGCAAGGGCCGCGGTGTTGACCCCGACCTTGTCCGCGCCGGCCCGCAGCAGCTTGTCCACGTCCTCGGCGGTGCGCACGCCGCCGCCGACCGTGAGCGGGATGAAGACCTGCTCGGCGGTGCGGCGGACCACGTCGTACGTCGTCTCGCGGTTGCCGGAGGACGCGGTGATGTCGAGGAACGTCAGCTCGTCCGCACCCTCGGCGTCGTAGACCTTCGCCATCTCGACGGGGTCGCCCGCGTCGCGCAGGTTCTGGAAGTTGACGCCCTTGACGACGCGGCCGTTGTCCACGTCGAGGCAGGGGATGACTCGGACGGCGAGCGTCACGACGTGGCTCCTCGGAAGGCTTCGAGTTCGACTTCGACCAGGATGCGCGGGTCGACGAAACCGGAGACGATCGCCATCGTCGTCACGGGGCGCACCGGTCCGAAGACCTCGTGGTGGGCGCGGCCGACGGCGTCGACGTCGCGCGCGTGGGTCAGGAACAGGCGGGTGCGGATCACGGAGTCGGCCGTGAGCCCGAACTCCCCGATCGCCTCCAGGGCGCTCGCGATCGCGACCCGCGTCTGCTCGTACGGGTCGCCCTCGCCGTGCAGGACGCTGCCCTTGAAGGACGTGGTCCCGCCGACGACGACGCGGTCCCCCGCGGCGACGGCGCGCGCGAACCCGAAGGACTCCTCCCAGGGGCTCCCGCTCTGTACCCGTCGTACGGCCCCGTGTCCCCCGTCGCCGCCCCCGGACGAGGTGCCTCGCGCCGCTGCGCCGCTCTCCGTCATCGGGACACGGCCTCCAGCGCCTCTTCCAGCGTGAACGCCTTGGCGTACAGCGCCTTGCCGACGATGGAGCCCTCGACGCCCTGCGGGACGAGCGCGGCGATGGCGCGCAGGTCGTCGAGCGAGGAGACGCCGCCGGAGGCGACGACCGGGCGGTCGGTGGCCGCGCAGACGCCCCGCAGCAGCTCCAGGTTCGGACCCTGCAGCGTGCCGTCCTTGGCGATGTCGGTGACGACGTAGCGGGTGCAGCCCTCGGAGTCGAGGCGCTCCAGCGTCTCGTAGAGGTCGCCGCCGTCGCGGGTCCAGCCGCGGCCGCGCAGCGTCGTGCCGCGCACGTCGAGGCCGACCGCGATCTTGTCGCCGTGCTCGGCGATGACCTTGGCGACCCACTCGGGGGTCTCCAGGGCGGCGGTGCCGAGGTTCACCCGGGTGCAGCCGGTCGCGAGGGCGGCGGCGAGGGTGTCGTCGTCGCGGATGCCGCCGGACAGCTCCACCTTGATCTCCATGGCCTCGGTGACCTCGCGGATCAGGGCGCGGTTGTCGCCGGTGCCGAACGCGGCGTCCAGGTCGACCAGGTGCAGCCACTCGGCGCCGGAGCCCTGCCAGGCGAGGGCGGCCTGGAGCGGGGAGCCGTAGGAGGTCTCGCTGCCGGACTCGCCGTGCACGAGGCGGACGGCCTGGCCGTCACGGACGTCCACGGCGGGGAGGAGTTCGAGCTTGCTCATGGCTAAAGGGTTCCGATCCAGTTCTTCAGCAGCTGGGCTCCGGCGTCGCCGGACTTCTCGGGGTGGAACTGCGTCGCCCACAGCGCGCCGTTCTCGACGGCGGCCACGAACGGTTCGCCGTGCGTGGACCAGGTGACCTGGGGCGCGCGCATCGTGGGGTTGAGCACTTCGAGCTCCCAGCGCTGAACGGCGTAGGAGTGCACGAAGTAGAAGCGCTCGTCGGCGTCGACGCCCGCGAACAGCCGGGAGTCCCGCGGGGCGTCCACGGTGTTCCAGCCCATGTGCGGGACGACGTCGGCCTTCAGCGGCTCGACGGTGCCGGGCCACTCGTCCAGGCCTTCCGCCTCGACGCCGTGCTCGATGCCGCGCGCGAACAGGATCTGCATGCCGACGCAGATGCCCATGACGGGGCGCCCGCCGGCCAGCCGGCGGCCCACGATCCAGTCGCCGCGGGCCTCGACGAGCCCCTTCATGCAGGCGGCGAACGCGCCGACGCCGGGCACGAGCAGCCCGTCGGCGTTCATGGCCTTGTCGTAGTCGCGCGTTATCTCGACGTCGGCGCCCGCGCGGGCGAGGGCGCGCTCGGCGGAGCGCACGTTGCCGAAGCCGTAGTCGAAGACGACAACTTTCTTGTCAGTCATGTCAGTTCCAGTAGTCGAGCCGCAGCACGCCCGCGACCAGGCACATGGCGGCGCTGATCGAGAGGAGCGCGATGAGGCTCTTGCCCATGCCCTGCTTGACGAACGAGTAGACGCCGCCGAGCAGGAACAGGCCGACGAGGATGAGGACGGTCGCGAGGCCGTTCATGGCTAGAGGGCGCCCTTCGTGGAGGGGAGGATGCCGGCGGCACGCGGGTCGCGCTCGGAGGCGTAGCGCAGCGCGCGGGCGAGGGCCTTGAACTGGCACTCCACGATGTGGTGCGCGTTGCGCCCGTACGGCACGTGCACGTGCAGGGCGATCTGCGCCTGGGCGACGAAGGACTCCAGGATGTGCCGGGTCATCGTCGTGTCGTACTCGCCGATCATCGGCGCCATGTTCTCGGGCTCGGTGTGCACGAGGTACGGGCGGCCGGAGAGGTCGACGGTGACCTGGGCGAGGGACTCGTCGAGGGGCACCGTGCAGTTGCCGAAGCGGTAGATGCCGACCTTGTCGCCGAGCGCCTGCTTGAAGGCGGCGCCGAGGGCGAGGGCGGTGTCCTCGATGGTGTGGTGCGAGTCGATGTGCAGGTCGCCCTCGGTCTTGACCGTGAGGTCGAAGAGGCCGTGGCGGCCCAGCTGGTCGAGCATGTGGTCGTAGAAGCCGACGCCTGTCGACACGGCCACCTCGCCCTTGCCGTCCAGGTCGATCTCGACGAGGACCGAGGTCTCCTTCGTCGTGCGTTCCACTCGTCCTACGCGGCTCATGCGCCGAACTCCTTTTTCACTTCGCGGGCCGCGTCCAGGAACGCGTCGTTCTCTTCGGGGGTGCCGACGGACATCCGCAGGCGTCCCGGCACGCCGTTGTCACGGATGAGGACGCCGCGGTCGAGGATGAACTGCCAGACGGCGTGCGGGTCTTGGAAGACGCCGAACTGGAGGAAGTTGGCGTCGGCGACGGTGACGTCGAAGCCGAGGTCCACCAACTCCGCGACCACACGGTCGCGTTCGCTCTTCAGCTGCTCGACGTAGCCGAGCAGGGTGTCGGTGTACTCCAGGGCGGCGAGCGCCGTGGCCTGGTTGACGGCCGACAAGTGGTAGGGCAGGCGCACCAGTTGGACGGCGTCGACCACGGCCGGGTGGGCGGCGAGGTAGCCGAGGCGCAGTCCGGCGGCGCCGAACGCCTTGGACATGGTGCGCGAGATGACGAGGTTCGGCCTGCCCTCGATCAGCGACAGCAGCGAGGCGCCGTGGCTGAACTCGGTGTACGCCTCGTCGACGATCACCATCGCGTCGCGCCCGGCCGCCTCGTACAGCGCGAGGACGTCCTCGGCCGCGACCGCGTTGCCGGTGGGGTTGTTCGGGCTGGTGACGAAGACGACGTGCGGCTTGTGCGCGCGGATCGCCTCGACGGCCGCGGGCACGTCGAGGGAGAAGTCCGCGCGGCGCGGGGCGCTGATCCAGCCGGTGTTGGTGCCCCGGGCGAGCAGTGGGTGCATCGAGTACGAGGGCTCGAAGCCGAGGGCGGTGCGGCCGGGGCCGCCGAACGCCTGGAGCAGCTGCTGGAGCACCTCGTTCGACCCGTTGGCCGCCCACACCTGGTCGGCGCCGACCCGGTAGCCGGTGGTCCGCGTCAGGTAGGTGGCGAGCTCGGTGCGCAGTTCGACCGCGTCGCGGTCCGGGTAGCGGTTGAGGTTCCGGGCCGCCTCGGCGACCCGCTCGGCGATCCGCGCGACGAGCGGCTCGGGCAGCGGGTACGGGTTCTCGTTCGTGTTCAGCCGGACGGGGACGTCCAACTGGGGCGCGCCGTAAGGGGACTTGCCCTTCAGTTCGTCGCGTACGGGGAGGTCGTCGATGCCGGTCACTTGGTGTTCGGTACCTTCCACTCGAAGCGGGCCTTGAGGGCCTCGCCGTGCGCGGGAAGGTCCTCGGCGTTCGCCAGGGTGACCACGTGGGCGGTGATCTCGGCGAGCGCGTCGCGCGAGTAGTCGACGACGTGGATGCCGCGCAGGAAGGACTGGACCGACAGGCCCGAGGAGTGGCAGGCGCAGCCGCCGGTGGGCAGTACGTGGTTGGAGCCAGCGGCGTAGTCGCCGAGCGAGACGGGCGACCACGGTCCGACGAACACCGCTCCGGCGTTGCGTACCTGGCCGGCCACCTCGGCCGCGTCGCGGGTCTGGATCTCCAGGTGCTCGGCGCCGTAGGCGTTCACGACCGCGAGGCCGTCCTCCAGGGTGTCGACGAGGACGATCGCGGACTGCTCGCCGCGCAGCGCGGGCTCGATCCGCTCCTCGCGGTGCCGGGCGACGGCGACCTGGGCGGTGAGTTCCTTCTCCACGCCGGCGGCCAGTTCCTCGCTGGTGGTGACGAGGACGGAGGCGGCCAGTGGGTCGTGCTCGGCCTGGCTGATCAGGTCGGCGGCGACGTGCACCGGGTCCGCGGAGTCGTCGGCGAGGACCGCGATCTCGGTGGGTCCGGCCTCGGAGTCGATGCCGATGACGCCGGTGAAGTAGCGCTTGGCGGCGGCCACCCAGATGTTGCCGGGGCCCATCACCATCGGCGCGGGCGGGCAGGACTCGGTGCCGTGGGCGAACATCGCGACGGCGGTGGCGCCGCCGGCCGCGTACACCTCGTCGATGCCGAGCAGGGCGCAGGCGGCCAGGATCGTGGGGTGCGGCAGCCCGCCGAACTCCTTCTGGGCCGGCGAGGCGAGCGCGATCGAGGGCACCTCGGCCTCCTGGGCGGGCACCACGTCCATGATCACGGACGACGGGTAGACGGCCCGGCCGCCGGGTGCGTAGAGCCCGACCCGGTCCACCGGCACCCACCGCTCGGTGACCGTGCCGCCGGGCACGACCTGGGTGGTCTCGGTGGTGCGGCGCTGGGCGCGGTGGACGATGCGGGCGCGCCGGATCGACTCCTCCAGGGCGGCTCGAATCTGCGGGTCGAGGTCCTCCAGCGCGCTCTTCAGCGCCTCGGCCGGGACCTTGACCTGCGCCAGCTCGACGCCGTCGAACTTCTCCGCGTACTCGATCAGCGCCGCGTCGCCACGATGATGCACGTCCTCGCAGATCGGACGCACCTTCTCCAGGGCGGCCGAGACGTCGAAGTCGGCTCGGGGCAGCAGGGAGCGCAGGGCCTGACCCTCGGGGAGGGCGGTGCCGCGCAGATCGATTCGAGAGATCACGTCCCAATTCTCTCAGACGCGGGTTTGCCACCGGTGGCCCGTATCAATGACTGATACACGTCCGGTTTCAGCCGTTGTTCCGGCACCGGAGGACGACCTTCACCACGAGCGTTCAGACGGTCACTCAGCGGGCATGAACGGTTGTACGAAACCCACGAGTAGCTGATGACGACGAGGTCAGTGGGTTGCACGGCGGTACGGGGAGGAAGATCAGGCGTGGTCGACGTGACGCCCGGTAACGGCGACGGTGACGTACCGGACTGGCTGACCGCCACCGAGGCCGGCATGTGGCAGGCGTTCCGCAACGGAAGTGTCTTCGACGCGCGCGCCGGGGACCGGGAAGTGGACGATCCGCACGGCGGGCGCCCCTGGGGCCCGGAGCGCAGTGTGCGGGCGCGGATCGTGGCGTGGCTGCTGCTCGACGGGCCGCCCGCCCTGGACGGACGGGTCTCCTCGCTCAAGCTGCAGGGCCTGCAGATCACGGACGTGCTGGACCTCGCGGGCGGCACGGTCGTCCCGTACGTGGAGATGAAGCAGTGCCGCTTCGAGAAGGAGGTGCTGCTGCCCGAGGCGCACTTCACGACGCTGCGACTCGTCGACTGCTCGGTGCCGCGCCTGGAGGCGGCGCGGGTGCACACCGAGGGCGATCTGCACCTGCCGCGCTGCCGCTTCCACAGCGGCGTGCGGCTGACCGACGCGCAGATCGGCACCGACCTGCTGCTCAACCAGGCCGTCGTGTTCCGCGACCGGCGCGGCAAGTCGATCCTGGCGGACGGCCTGTCGGTCGGGCAGGACCTGCAGGCCGAGATGCTGGAGACGCACGGCGAGGTCAGCCTGCGCGGCGCCACGGTCGGCGTCTCGCTGTCGCTGCGCGGCAGCCGGCTGAGCAACACCCAGGGGCGGCGGGCCCTGAACGCCCCGCAGATGACGGTCGAACGCACCTTGTACCTGACCCCCGCGGGCCTCGGCAATCCGCTCCAGTCCGGCGGCACCCCGGCCCGCGGCACCCGCGTCCAGCGCTTCGAGTGCGTGGGCGGGGTCCGGCTCGACGACGGGCGGTTCGGCGACGCGGTCGACCTGGAGTCGGCGCGCTTCGCGCTGGAGAACGACCAGGAGGTCTCGCTGCGCCGCATCCAGACCCCGGAGCTGCGCTTCCTCGGCGAGAGACCGCTGCGCGGGCGGATCGTGCTGTCCGGCGCCAAGGTCGTCAACCTGGTCGACAGGGCGGCGAGCTGGCCCGGACCGCCCGGCGGGCAGCTGCGGATGGGCGGGTTCGCGTACGAGAACCTGATCCCGTTCGGCCCGTTCCCGCTCGGTCTGCGCCTGAACTGGCTGGCCGCGGCGACCCCCGAGTACAGCCCGGAGCCGTACGAGCGCCTGGCCACGGTGCTGCGCAACAGCGGTGAGGACGCCGACGCCCGCGAGGTGCTCCTCGCCAAGCAGCGCCGCCGCCGCGACACCCTGCCGCCGGCCGCGAAGGTGTGGGGCTACATCCAGGACTGGACGGTGGCGTACGGCTACCGGCCGGGCCGCGCCGCGGTCTGGATGGCGGTGCTGTGGGCGGTCGGCGCGTTCGCCTTCGGCCATGCCTCGCACCCGCCGATGAAGCCCGGCGAGGGCCCGCACTGGGACCCGGCCCTGTTCGCCCTCGACCTCCTCCTGCCGGTGATCGACCTCGGCCAGTCCAGCGCCTGGCAGCTGCGGGGCGGCTGGCAGTGGGCGGCGGCCGCGCTGGTGATACTCGGCTGGATCCTGGCGACGACGGTGGCGGCGGGCGCGACGCGGCTGCTGCGCAGAAGCTAGTAGCTCCACAGAAGCGCTAGTTGCTCCACAGAAGCCGGTACCTTCTGCGCGGCAACCAGGAGCGACGCGGAAGCGGGTGTCCGAGCGAGTGCCAGAGCTGCGATCAGAAGGATTTCCGCCAGGTCAGGCAACCTTCGGCCCGGTTCGACCGTCATCCCAGGGCAATCACCGTCGCAGCACCGTCCCGACCGTCCGGCCCGCAGAGGAGGCACCGTGCCGTTCCTGCGCGCCCTCGTGCGGACCGTCCGCATGATCCGGCACACCGGCGGCCTCGCCGCGGGCCTGCCCCCGGACGACGAGGTCCTCCTCGACACCCCCGACGAGCGCCTCGCCCCCGCCCTGGTCGCCGCGGGACGCGGGGAGTACGGCCCGGTCGCCCAGGTCCTCGCCGACACCCGGGAGGCGGGCGAGTGGGAGAACCGGGACCGCTACGTGCTGCGCCTCGCCGCGTTCGCCGCGTTCCGCGCCGAGTGGTTCGAGGCCTGGCAGGCAGCCTCCCCGCACGACCCGGACCTGCTCCTGGTCAAGGCGCAGCTGGCGGTCGGCCGCGCCTTCGGCTCCCCGGCCCGCGCCGAGCTGCTGCGCGAGGTCACCCCGCTGATCCTGGCCGCGGCCGAGGCCGAGCCCGGCGACCCGGTCCCCTGGCGTGTGGCGCTGGACCACGCCCGCGGCACGAACGCCCCGCACACCGACTTCGAGGAGCTGTGGGCGCAGGCGGTGCGCCGTTCCCCGCACCACTACGGCTGCCACGTGGCGGCGCTGCAGTACCTGTCGGCCGCCTGGTACGGCTCGCACGCCGAGTGCTTCGCCTTCGCCGAGCGCGCCGCGCAGGACGCCCTGCCCGGCTC
>NZ_JAAGMG010001144.1 GCF_010548525.1 Streptomyces sp. SID14478 | reverse complement strand
CACCGCCGCAGCCACGAGCGGCCCGCCAGATAGTCCACGGGCGGCGCGTCCGCCGCGGCCGTGCCCGCCGTGCGCCGGCGCCGGGTGAGCAGCAGCAGCCCGGCGAACAGGATCAGGAACGGCACGGCCGTACGGAACCCGGTGATCTTCTCCGCGAACGAGGCGTACCCCGCGACCAGGTTCTGCAGCACGCCCAGCCCCAGCCCGCCCGCGAAGGCGAGGGGGACGGACAGGAAACGGCCGAGCACCGCGGCCGTCGCCGACACGAACAGGAAGAGGGTGAAGTCGTGGGAGGAGAGCCCGAGCAGGGGAGTGGCGAGGACGCCCGCGAGGCCCGCGAGCCCCGACGACAGCATCCACGCCACCGACGACAGCCGGTCCGCGCTCATCCCGCGCAGTTCGACCAGCGAACGGTTGTCGACGCTCGCCCGCAGCTTGAGCCCGAGTGCCGTGTGGCGCAGGAGGATCCACAGACCCAGTGCCACGACGGCCGTCGTCACCCAGGTGATCAGCTGGTCGGAGTCGATGCCGACGCCGTCCATCAGCTGCCAGTTCTTCGCCGGGCTCGGCCCGAGCCCCGGCAGCCCGAACTGGTTCTCCGCGGGCTTCACCGACGCGCCCGCGTCGTCGAGGAGTTCCACGATCCACAGGCCGAGCGCGGGCAGCGCGACCAGCAGCCCGATCGTCGCCACGATCTGTGCGCTCTCCCCGACGCGCGCCAGTTTGCGGAACATCAGCCGGTCGAGTCCCCAGCCCAGCAGGGGGGAGACGACGAGGACCAGCAACAGCGCCGTCGGCACGGCGGGCCATCCGAAGCCCGAGTGCAGTTCGTAGAAGGTGAGCGCACACAGATAGGCCGTCGCGCCGTGCGCGAAGTTGAACAGTCCGGAGGCCGAGTAGGACAGTACGAGACCGGTGGCGAGCAGCGCGTACAGCGCGCCCGACACCAGCCCGCTCAGCACGAAGGCAAGCAGGTCAGCCATGACGGATCCCCTCAGAAGTCCCCTTCACGAACGCTGCGGGCAGACCTGCTCGCCTACTTGAACGGGATCGGCGCGTAGCACGTGAACGGGGACGACACCCGGTACGAGCCGCCCTTGAGCTGCACGAGTGCGCCGCAGCCGAACGACTCCTTCTGTCCGCGCGGCAGTTCCCGGTCCCCGACCATGGTCCCGGAGTCCGAGAAGCCGTTCGCGGCCTTCTGGAACGAGGCGACGGTGAGGTCCTTGCCCGCCTTCTCGGCGATGGCGAGGAAGAGGTCCGCACTCATGTAGCCGGTCATCATGTGCATGTTGAGCGGAACGTCCTTGCCGCCCGCCGCCTTCTTGATGTCCGCCTTGAACTGCTTCATCGCGGGCGTCGGCGCCTCGAACGGCTCGAAGGACAGCAGCACGTGCACCCCGTCGAGCGCCTGCTTGGTCGTGCTCTTGGCGAGCAGGGCCGGGTCGTAGTCCGTCGGATCGGTGAGCACTCCCTTGAAGCCGGTGCGCTTGACGGCGGTGAACAGCCCGATGTTGTACGGGGTCTGCATCACGGACACGACGACGTCGGGGGCCTTGCCGCCGTCGCTGCGCAACAGCTCCTTGGTGTACGCCGACCAGTCACTGGGCACCGAGGTCGCGGGCACGGAGGACTTGGCGTACGTCACCTTGTAGCCGGCCGACGCGAACGACTGCTTGTAGGTGCGGATGGCGAAGGTGCCCGCGTCGTTGTCGTTGGCGAGGATCGCGACGGTCCGGCCCTTGGCGCCGCCCGTGACGTTCTTCAGCCCCTCCGGCCACGTCTGCGAGATCGTGCCGCCGGGCATCGGCACCATGCAGCCGCCGAATCCGTAGATGTACGTCGGCCCGCAGAACGACGGGATCGTGCCCCAGCCGAACGTCGGCACCTGCTGTTTCTGCAGGAAGTCGGCGCCCGAGAAGGTCACCGAGCTCATCGGCGCGATCGCGAACACCTTGTCCTGCTGGACGAGTTTGCGGGCCGCGGCGAGGTTCTTCGCGGGGTCCTGGCCGTCGTCCTCCGCGCCCAGGTAGTCGATCTTCCGGCCGTTGACCCCGCCCTCGGCGTTGGCCCGCGCGAAGCGGGCCCTGGCGCCCAGGTCGGTGTCCTTCTTGCTGTAGCCGCTCGCGGTGGTCATGGAGACGATGCCGCCCACCTTGATGGCGTCAGCGCTCACTCCTCGCGCCGCACTCCCTTTGGTGTCAGGGGAGTTGTCGGTGGCGGTGGAGTTGCAGGCGGTGGCGAGCAGGAGCGCCGCCACGGTGGCGGTGATGGCGCGGATCGGTCGCGACACGGTCGGGCCCCCTCCGTCGAAGTGAGGGTGATTCTGTGTCCGACCTGATGAACCGTCAATAACTGACGCATCGGTAATTGATGAACCGTCAGAAACGCTGTGTGCGTGGGCTCAGCCGCGGTACAGCGCGTCGACCTCCGCCGAGTAGGCCCCCTCGATCGCCTTCCGCTTCAGCTTCAGGGACGGCGTCAGGAGCCCGTGCTCCTCGCTGAACTGGTGGGCCAGTATCCGGAACGTACGGATCGACTCGGCCTGCGAGACGAGGGTGTTGGCGGCCACCACCGCGCGCCGCACCTCCATCTCCAGATCCGGGTCGCGCACCAGGTCGGCCGGGGTCATCAACTGCTTGCCGCGCATGCCGAGCCAGTGCTCGACGGCCTCGGAGTCGAGGGTGACGAGGGCCGCGATGTACGGGCGGTCGTTGCCCACAACGATGCACTGCGCGATCAGCGGATGGTCGCGGACCCGCTCCTCCAGTTGCTGCGGCGAGACGCTCTTGCCGCCGGAGGTCACCAGGATCTCCTTCTTGCGCCCGGTGATCGTGAGATAGCCGTCCTCGTCGAGGACGCCCAGGTCGCCGGTGGCGAGCCAGCCGTCGTGCAGGGCGGAGTCCGTCGCCTTCGGGTCGTTGAGGTACCCCTGGAAGACGTTCTCGCCGTGCAGCCACACCTCGCCGTCGTCCGCGATGTGCACCGTCGTACCGGGGATGGCCTTGCCGACCGTGCCGTAGCGGGTCTGCTCCGGCGGGTTCGCGGTCGCGGCGGCCGTCGACTCGGTCAGCCCGTAACCCTCGTAGATCGTGACGCCGGCGCCCGCGAAGAACAGGCCGAGCCGCCGGTCCATGCCCGAGCCGCCCGACATGGCGTGCCGCACCCTGCCGCCCATCGCCTCGCGCACCTTGGAGTAGACGAGCTTGTCGAAGAGCGAGTGCTGCATGCGCAGCGACGCGGACGGGCCGGGGCCGGTGCCGAAGGCCTTGGCCTCCTGCGAGTCCGCGTACTTCACCGCGCACTCCACGGCCTTGTCGAAGGGCCCCGACTTGCCGTCCTTCTCCGCCTTCCTGCGGGCCGCGTTGAAGACCTTCTCGAAGATGTACGGCACCGCGAGGATGAAGGTGGGCCGGAACGCCTGCAGGTCGGGCAGCAGGGCGGCCGCGTTGAGCTGCGGCTGGTGTCCCATCTTGACGCCGCCGCGCACCGCCGCGATCTGCACCATCCGCCCGAAGACGTGCGCCAGCGGCAGGAACAGCAGCGTGGAGGCCACGTTGTCGCGCTTGGAGGAGAACACCGGCTCCCAGCGTCTGACCATCGTGTCGGCCTCGAACATGAAGTTCGCGTGCGAGATCACGCAGCCCTTGGGGCGGCCGGTCGTGCCCGACGTGTAGATGACCGTGGCGACCGAGTCCGGGGTGACCGCGCGCCGGTGGCGGTGCACCGTCTCGTCGTCGATGTGGGCGCCGGACGCCGTGACCTCGGCGACCGCGTCCGAGTCGAGCTGCCACAGCCGGTGCAGATGCGGCAGCCGGTCGATGACCGTGGCGATGGTCATCGCGTGGTCCTCGTGCTCCACGACCGCCGCCGTCACCTGGGAGTCGTACAGCATCCAGAAGACCTGTTCCGCCGACGAGGTGGGGTACAGCGGGACGACCTGGGCGCCGATCGTCCACAGCGCGAAGTCGAAGAGCGTCCACTCGTAGCGGGTGGGCGACATGATCGCGACCCGGTCGCCGAACCGGATGCCCTGCGCCAGCAGACCCTTGGCGAGGCCCATCACCTCGTCACGGAACTGGGCCGAGGTGACGTCGTGCCACGTGCCCTCCTTGTCCTTGCGCCCGAAGGCGATGTGGCCCGGATCCTCCAGGGCACGGTCGAAGACGGCGTCGGCCAGGCCGCCCACCGGCGGCGCCGACGCCAGAGCGGGATTCGTGAACTCACGCAAAGTTGCTCCTTGTGGCGCTCCGCACAGCGTCGGTGACGGTACCCGACCGCGCGCCGCGGCGGGAGGGGTCTCCAGTCACCGCGAACGCGCGGAATATGCACAGGTCAGCCGGTTAAATACGGCCACAAGGGAAGGGGCGGGACAGAATTCTTACGCTTGAGTAAGTTTCGGTGGCGTAATCTCCCGCCCCTCTTCACCGTTCCTCATCGGTCTCCACCGAATCTGTACGCGGAGGTCACCGGGGTGCACCGAGCGATTCTTTGGGCGGAGTGGTCGGTTCCGGTACGGGCGTCTTGGGTGACCGTACCAGGACGAGGACCAGGAAGCCCGCGCCGAGCGCCACACAACCGGCAAGGACCGAGGCCGAGTTGAGGCCCTGCGCGAACGCCGTCCGCAGGCTCTGCTCCGGAAGCCGCTGCCGCAGGGCCCCTGCCCCGCCCCCGGCGAGGGCATGCGCGGCGCCACGCGGCAGGGTGTCCTGCATCCGCGAGATCAGTACGGTGCCGAAGACCGCGATGCCGAGCGCGTACCCGAGCTGGCGGAACGTGTTGAGCGAGCCGCCCGCCATGCCGGCCCGGGCCGGCTCCACCGTGGCGAGGGCGGCGCCCGCGATCCCCGGGGCCACCAGGCCCACGCCGACACCGGTCAGCACCAGACCCGGCACCAGCGCGCCCCACGAGGACCCGGCGTCGAGCACGCCCTGGCAGCAGACGCCGACCCCGATGAGGACGAGCCCGCCGCCGACCGTGATCCGCGCGGGCACCCCGTGCAGCAGCTTCCCGCCCGCGATCGACACCAGCATCGACACCCCCGACAGCGACAGGAACACCAGACCGCCGCGGACCGGGCTCATCCCCAGCAGCGTCTGCAGCCACAGCGACAGATACGGCAGCACGCCGAACGCGGCCGCGTTGAACGCGAACGCCCCCAGCATCACGCCCACGAACGCGGGCCTGCGCAGCAGCCCCAGATCCAGCATCGGGTGCGCCGAACGCCGCTCCACGAGCACGAACGCCACCAGCGCCACGGCCGCGACGGCGAACGCGAGCAGCGCGCCCCGCTCGCCCCAGCCCTCCTCCCCGGCCCGGATGACGGCGTACGTCGCCCCGCCCGCGAAGGCCGCGAACGACACGGTCCCCGCCCAGTCGATCTTCCGACCCTTCGGCCCGCGCGACTCCGGTACGGCCCGCAGCGTCAGCCACACCGCGACCACGCTCACCGGCAGATTGACCCAGAAGATCCACCGCCAGCCGGGCCCCTCGGTGAGCAGCCCGCCGAGCACCGGGCCGATCGCGGCCGCGCCCCCGCTCACGGCGCCGAACACGCCGAGCGCGACGGACCGCTGCCGCCCCTGGTAGACGGAGCCGATGATCGGCAGCGTCGTCGCGAACATCGCCGCGCCGCCCAGGCCCAGCTCGACCCGGCCGCCCGACATCTGGTCGACCTGTGCCACCTGGATCGCGAGCACACCGGGCAGCCGGAAGGTGCCCGCGGTCATCAGCGTGCCGAGCCTGATCCGCTTGGTCTCGCGGGCGAGCCCGGCGAGCGTGACCCAGGCGTCCGTGGGGCCCGGCAGCCCGTCGGACGAGCCCATGCGCAGGTAGTGGTCCGACCGGAAGAAGGCGTCGAAACCGAGGTCCTCGGTGGCCTTGGCAACGGTCAGCAACGTGTCGTAGGTGGCCCCTTGCTGGGGCTCCGTGAAGATTCGCAGATCCATGCCTCCATCCTGCACGCTCGAACGTGCGTCAACCCCACTGGTCCCGCCGGTCCCCCGCCCCCACGGTCGGGTGAAAATGCGTCAACGCGGCGTGCGGGGGCGGACCTCCCCAGTGACCCGGCGCGGCGCGTGATCGTTGGCTCGGGCGGTGCCGGACCGCCCGGCACCCGCGCCGGCGGTCGCTGCCGGGCGTCACTTGCGTCAACTGCCCCTCCCCTCGCGGGAAGGCAAGGGCCGAGGAGGCCGTCATGTCCCAGGAAGCCGTGCCCGAACAGGCCGTGCACGAGACCACCGTGCCGGAGCAGCAGGGGGCGCCGAAGGGCCTGCTGCAGCAGATGGAGGAGCTGATGGCGGCGCTCAACGCCGATCTGTCGCAGCTCGACGCCGACCTCCAACAGCCCCCGGGCACCGCGCGACCGCCCGCCGAGGACGTCTGACACCCGCAGCCCTCGCCGACGGGCCGCTGCGCTCCCCCACCCCGTGCCGGGAGCGCGCACCGGCGCACACACTGCCGCTCAGGCCGCCGAGTCCGAGCCCGGCTCCCTCTCCGGTCTGCGCAGCCGGCCGTCCCACTCCGGCAGCCGCCGCAGTATCTCCAGGACGCGGTCCCGGGACTCGTCCGCCGCGTCGATCGCTTCCATGCACTGCCAATAGGCCCCCTCCTCGAAGGACGCGCTCGCCACCGCGACGAGCGCGATGCCGACGTCGCCGAGCAGGACGCCGAGGCCGACCAACGCCTCGCGCACATCGCCCAGTTCGGTCAGCTGCGCCGCGCGTATGCCGCCGGCCCCCACGATCGGGACCGCCGAACCGCCGCTGCCGCGCGTCCCCGCCTCTGTCAGGGCGCGCGCCTCACCCCGTAACTCAGGCGGCCCCTGCATAGCGAGCCGACTGCCGATCGCCAGTGCCAGTGCTTGTGCCTGCCACGCCTCCCTCATGATGTCCGGCGCGTCCTGGCTCTGCGCCAGGGCCCGTCGGCCGACCCCGATGAGCCGCACCGCATCCATCCGCGTCCCCGTCCGTACCGCCTGAACTCCCTTGTCCACTACCCAGAGTGAGGGCCTGCGAGACGAAAAGCCAGAGGAAGCCCGAAATCTGTGGACACCAAGGCCGATGTGGATATCTCAATGACTCCGGAGAGTGACAATCGGCGATGCCGCGACCCCCGCGACGGCGGTTTCAGGCACCCGGGGCCGGAAAGCGGCTCTCGTTCCGGTCGATCTTCGCCGCGAGCGCGGCCAGCGCGTCGATCCCGAGCACCTCACACAGCTGCAGCAGGTACGCGAGGACGTCGGCCACCTCGTCCTCGACGCGGTGCGCCGACTCCGGGTCGTCCATCACCCGGGCCGCCTGCTCCGGGGTCAGCCACTGGAAGATCTCGACCAGTTCGGAGGCCTCGACGCTGAGCGCCATCGCGAGGTTCTTCGGGGTGTGGAAGGGCTCCCAGCGGCGGGAGGCGGCGAAGTGCGCGAGCCGGGTCTGCAGGGTCGCCACGTCGAGGGGCGTGGCGACCGTACCCGTAGTGCCGGCCATACCCGCGGTGCCGTCCATACCCGCAGTGCCGGTCGTACCCGCAGTGCCTGGAGCGCCCGTGGTGCCTCTGGCGCCCGTCCTATCGGTCGCGCCGCCCGCGCCCTCCGGCTCGGTCACCTCGGTCGCCTCAGTCATCTCGGGCGCATCGGTCGCATCGGTCGCATCGGTCGTGCCGGTCGTGCCGGTCGTGTCGTCGGTTCCGTCTGTCACGGCCCCAGGTCTACCACCGTCGCGCCGTGCGCCCGTGCCGCCTCGTCCGCGGGGCCTGCCTCGCCCACCGCCGCGACCAGCCGGATGTGCCCGCGGGCGCACATCCGGGCGGCCAGTGCGGTGAGTTCGGCGCTCTGGACGGGGTCGAGGCCCCGGTCGAGACCGTCCGCGAGGACCGTGAGGCTCTGGTACGCCGCGGGTACCTCGGCCGCCGCGTCCACCTCCAGGATGCCCGGCCCGGTGAGCAGCACGAGGGCGAGCGCCAGGTACCTCAACTCGCCGTCCCCGAGCCGCTCGACCGGGGTGCGCGGCCCGTCCCCGCGGTCGACGACGGCGCGTACGGCACCGTCCGGCGCCTGTTCGGCGAGGACATCGGCCACCGGTCCCGCGAGACCCGCCCGGGCCGCGGCGACGAAGAGGGCGTGGCGGTGGGCGCACTCGGTGCGGGTGCGGCGCAG
>NZ_JAAGMG010001107.1 GCF_010548525.1 Streptomyces sp. SID14478 | reverse complement strand
GCGGCGGACACCGGCCAGCAGCAGCACCGGCCACACCTTGAGCATCGCGCCGATCCCGGCGACGACGCCCGCCGCCCTCGGGTGCCGGGCCGCCGCGAGCAGCGCCGCGACCGCGACGGCGGTGACCATCACGTCGTAGCGCGCGTACACCGTCTGCCCGAGCAGCGGCAGGCCCGCGACCCACACCCACACACCGCGCCGCGACTTGCCCTGGCGCTCGGCGACGTACAGGAGCATCAGGAAGACGGCGGCGTCCGCGAGGAACGCCATCAGGAAGAAGGCCGAGGTGTAGTCGAGGAAGGAGAGCACCGCCGGGGAGAGGATCGCGACCGCCGCGGCCGGCGGGTACTGCCAGGTGACGTCGTCCAGAGGGAACGTTCCTGTCCGCAGGATGTCGGACCAGCCGTGGTAGATGACGGAGACGTCGCTGGTCACGTCCGGTCCGGGGACGACGAGGACCTTGAAGACGCACAGCAGCAGCAGCGCCCTGGTCAGCGCCCAGGTGATCAGGACCGCGGCGGGATTTCGCGTCTTCATTCGAACCATCATGCCGGGACGAACCGTGTGGTGGCCATGGACCGAAGCGGCGTGGCGCGTCCTTCGGACGGGTTCGGTACTGTCTGCGGCGATGCACAAGACAAACAAGACGCTGGTCGTGACCAACGACTTCCCGCCCCGGCCCGGCGGCATCCAGGCCTTCCTGCACAACATGGCGCTGCGCCTGGACCCCGAGCAGCTCGTCGTCTACGCGTCCACGTGGAAGCGCGGCACGGAGGGGGCCGAGGCGACCGCGGCATTCGACGCGGAGCAGCCGTTCACCGTCGTACGCGACCGGACGACGATGCTCCTTCCGACGCCGCGCGTGACCCGGCGCGCAGTGGGCCTGCTGAAGGAGCACGGCTGTACGTCGGTGTGGTTCGGGGCGGCCGCACCGCTCGGCCTGATGGCGCCCGCGCTGCGCAAGGCCGGCGCGCGGCGGCTGGTGGCGACGACGCACGGGCACGAGGCCGGCTGGGCCCAGCTGCCCGCCTCGCGCCAACTGCTGCGCCGGATCGGCGAGTCGACGGACACGATCACCTACCTCGGCGAGTACACGCGGTCGCGGATCGCGTCCGCGCTGACGCCCGCGGCGGCCGCGCGGATGACGCAACTCCCGCCGGGGGTCGACGAGAAGACGTTCCACCCGGGGTCGGGCGGCGACGCGGTGCGCGCCCGCCTCGGACTCTCGCAGCGCCCGGTGGTCGTGTGCGTCTCGCGGCTCGTCCCGCGCAAGGGACAGGACACGCTGATCCTGGCCATGCCGCGCATCCTCGCCGCGGTACCGGACGCGGTGCTGCTGATCGTGGGCGGCGGCCCGTACGAGAAGGAGCTGCGCAAGCTGGCCGAGGAGACCGGGGTCGCGGACTCCGTGCGCTTCACGGGGGCCGTGCCGTGGGAGGAACTGCCCGCGCACTACGGGGCCGGTGACGTCTTCGCCATGCCCTGCCGCACCCGCCGCGGGGGCCTCGACGTCGAGGGCCTCGGCATCGTCTACCTGGAGGCTTCCGCGACGGGCCTGCCGGTCGTCGCGGGGGACTCCGGCGGGGCGCCCGACGCGGTCCTCGACGGGGAGACCGGCTGGGTCGTGCGGGGCGGGTCCCCCGAGGACGCGGCCGACCGGATCGTGGCGCTCTTGAACGACCCCGAGCTGCGGCGCCGCATGGGGGAGCGGGGGCGCGAGTGGGTGGAGGAGCGGTGGCGCTGGGACCTGCTGGCCGAGAGGCTGCGGGGGCTGTTGTAGCGCCGTCGCGTCTGCCGGGCCGGTGTCTCGTTCGCGACCGCGGCCCGGTGGGGCTTCTCGCGCAGTTCCCCGCGCCCCTGGAAGGCAGCAGGCCTTCCAGGGGCGCGGGGAACTGCGCGCTCAGCCACGACGAAACGTGCACCCGCCGACGGCGAAGAAGCTCCATGGCGCCGGGGCGCCTCAGCCCCGGTAGATCGCCTCGATCTCGTCGGCGTAGTCCTTCGCCACGACGTTGCGCTTCAGCTTCAGCGACGGGGTCAAGTGCCCCGAGTCCTCGGTGAACTGCGTGCCCAGGATGCGGAACTTGCGGACCGACTCCGCCTTCGACACCGCCGCGTTGCCGTCGTCCACGGCCGACTGGATCGCGGCCAGCAGATCCGGGTCGTCGAGCAGGGCGGCCGTCGTCACCCCTGAGGGCTTGCCGTGGTCCTCGGCCCACTTGCCGAGGAACTCCTCGTCGATGGTGACGAGGGCGCCGACGAACGGGCGGCCGTCGCCGACCACCATGCACTCGGCGACCAGCGCGTGCGCGCGGATGCGGTCCTCGATGACGGCCGGGGCGACGTTCTTGCCGCCCGCCGTCACGATGATCTCCTTCTTGCGCCCGGTGATCCGGAGGTAGCCGTCCTCGTCGAGCGTGCCGATGTCGCCGGTGTGGAACCAGCCGTCGGCGAGCGCCTCCTGCGTCGCGCCCTCGTTGTTCCAGTAGCCGGTGAACAGGTGCTCGCCGTGCAGCAGGACCTCGCCGTCGTCCGCGATGCGCACGACGGAGCCCGGCAGGGGCTGGCCGACCGTGCCGATCTTCTGGCGGTCCCACGGGTTGAAGGCCGTCGCCGCACAGGACTCGGTCAGGCCGTAGCCCTCCAGGACGGTGAAGCCGATGCCGCGGAAGAAGTGGCCGAGGCGCTCGCCCAGCGGGGCGCCGCCGGAGATCGCGTACTCGCCGCGGCCGCCGAGCACCGCGCGCAGCTTGCTGTAGACCAGCTTGTCGAAGGTCTTGTACTTGACCTTGAGGGCGAGGGACGGGCCCTTGGGGGTGTCGAGCGCGCGGCTGTACTCGATCGCCGTGTCGGCGGCCTTGTCGAAGATCTTGCCCTTGCCGTCGGCCTGCGCCTTGGCCCGCGCCGAGTTGTAGACCTTCTCGAAGACGCGCGGGACGCCCAGGATCAACGTGGGCCTGAACGCGGCGAGTTCGTCCGTGAGGTTCTTGATGTCGGGGGCGTGGCCGAGCTTGATGGGGGCCATCAGCGAGGCCACCTCGACCAGGCGGCCGAAGACGTGCGCCACCGGGAGGAAGAGGAGGACCGAACACTCACCCGTACGGAAGAGGGGTTTGAGGCGCTCCACCACGTTGCCGCACTCCGCGAAGAAGCTGCGGTGGGTGAGGACGCAGCCCTTGGGGCGCCCGGTCGTGCCCGAGGTGTAGACGATCGTCGCCGGGTCGTCGGCCTTCGCCGAGGCGCTGCGCTCGTCCACCGTCTCGTCGGGGACCGCGGCACCGGAGCGGTTCAGCTCGTCCACACCCCCCGCGTCGATCTGCCAGATGTGCCGCAGCTCCGGCAGCCGGTCGCGCACGGAGGCGACGGCAGCGGCGTGGGCGTCCGACTCGACGAGGATCGCGACCGCTCCGGAGTCGCCGAGTATCCACTGGATCTGCTCGGCCGAACTCGTCTCGTACACCGGGACGGTGACCGCGCCTGCGCTCCAGATCGCGAAGTCGAGCAGCGTCCACTCGTAGCGCGTACGCGACATCAGGGCGACCCGGTCGCCCGGCTGCACGCCGGACGCGATCAGGCCCTTGGCGGCGGAGAGCACCTCGGCGAGGAACCGGACGGACGTCACGTCCTGCCAGGTGCCGTCGACCTTGCGGCCGATGACGGCGACATCGGGATGCTGCGCGGCGTTTCTGCGGACGATGTCGGTCAGATTGCCGTCCGCAGGGACCTCGTACAAAGCCGGAAGGCTGAACTCGCGCAAGACTGCTGCTCCTCATAGGGCGCCGGCGCCACGACTCTGTGTGTGCTGCGTCGGTACGGTCCAAGATCGGGCAGGTGCTCAGGCCCTTGACATCTCGACAATTGAACTGAGCACGACCGGACTGCCCGGACGTTACCCACCGGTACCGCTTTTTCGGTAGGGGGTCCAGGCCAGATGTTCGCTGCGTCACACGTCATGGCGGTGCTCTGCGCACAGTAGTCCACGTGTTTCCCGACTCGGAAGTAACTGCAGGTCCGGCCCCCTCTACCCACCTTTGACCCATCGTCCTAGGGTGATCGGCATGCGCGTACATGTAGTCAGCGATGTGCACGGAAACTCCACCGACCTCGCACGGGCCGGCGAGGGCGCCGACGCCCTCGTCTGCCTCGGTGACCTGGTGCTCTTCCTCGACTACGCGGACCACTCGCGCGGCATTTTTCCCGACTTGTTCGGAGCCGAGAACGCACACCGCCTCGTGGAGCTGCGCACCGCCCGCCGCTTCGAGGAGGCGCGCGACCTCGGCGCGCAGCTGTGGGCGGGCATCGACCGGCGCCCCGCCATCGAAAAAGCGGTGCGCAAGCAGTACGCGGAGCTGTTCGCCGCCTTCCCCTCTCCTACGTACGCCACGTACGGCAACGTCGACATGCCGCAGCTGTGGAGTGAGTACGCCGGCCCGGGCACGACCGTCCTCGACGGGGAGCGGGTGGAGATCGGCGGCCGGGTCTTCGGCTTCGTCGGGGGCGGCCTGCGGACGCCGATGCGCACCCCCTACGAGATCGACGACGACGAGTACGCCGCCAAGATCGAGGCCGTGGGCGAGGTCGACGTGCTGTGCACGCACATCCCGCCGGAGGTCCCCGAGCTGGTCTACGACACCGTCGCGCGCCGCTTCGAACGGGGCAGCCGGGCCGTCCTGGACGCGATCCGCCGCACCCGGCCCCGCTACGCGCTGTTCGGCCACGTCCACCAGCCGCTCGCCCGGCGCGCACGGATCGGCGCCACGGAATGCGTGAACGTCGGCCACTTCGCGCGCACCGGCCGGCCCTGGGCCCTGGAGTGGTGACGGCGCGGCCGTCCGCGCGCGATAGCCTTCACGCGAGACACCCGTATGTACGCCGGACCGCATCTGGAGGAGCCCCCGCGATGGCGGAACACACCAGCTCGAGCATCACGATCGAGGCGGCACCGGCCGATGTCATGGGCGTGATCGCCGACTTCGCCCGCTACCCGGACTGGACGGGCGAGGTGAAGGAGGCCGAGGTCCTCAAGACCGACGACGCCGGCCGCGCCGAGCAGGTCCGCCTCGTCATGGACGCCGGCGCGATCAAGGACGACCAGACCCTGCAGTACACGTGGACCGGGGCCGACGAGGTGTCCTGGACCCTCGTCAAGTCCCAGATGCTGCGCTCGCTCGACGGGTCGTACCTGCTGAAGCCGGCCGGTACGGGGACCCAGGTCACGTACTCGCTGACCGTCGACGTGAAGATCCCGATGCTCGGGATGATCAAGCGCAAGGCGGAGAAGGTCATCATCGACCGGGCGCTCGCCGGGCTGAAGAAGCGGGTCGAGTCGGGCAAGTAGTCCGACCCCGGCGGGCGTTGTCCGCCCAGGTAGCCTCGGTCCCCATGCGTACCCTTCTCGTCACCGGTCCGGGCGGCAGCGGCCGCACCACCGTCGCCGCCGCCACCGCCCTGAAGGCCGCCCGTGACGGGCTGCGCACGCACCTGATCACCGAGGACGCCGTCGGCGACCTGCCCGGGGTCGACATCACCCGGCTCGTCCCCGCGGACGGTTTCCGGGACGATCTCCTCGCCCTGCAGGAACGGGCCGGCACCGCCCTCGACCTGCTCGGCGCGGCCCGGCTCGACGCCGAGGAGCTCACCCCGCTGCCCGGCAGCGCGGAGCTGGCCCTGCTGCGCGCCCTGCGGGACAGCGCCGAGGGCCCCCACGACCTGGTCGTCGTCGACCTGCCGCCCGCCCCGGAGGCCGTCGC
>NZ_JAAGMG010001069.1 GCF_010548525.1 Streptomyces sp. SID14478 | reverse complement strand
TGCTGCTGCTCGACGAACCGACCAACAACCTCGACCTCGACGCCCGCCACAGGCTCTACCAGGTGCTGGAGAGCTGGAACGGCTGTCTGCTGGTGGTCAGCCACGACCGGGCGCTGCTCGACCGCATGGACGGCATCGCCGAACTCGACGCGGGTGACATGCGGTGGTACGGCGGCAACTACACCGACTACGAAGAGGCCGTGCGCGGCGAGCAGGAGACCGCCGAGAAGAACATCCGCTCCGCCGAGCAGCAGGTCAAGCGGGAGAAGCGGGAGATGCAGCAGGCCCGTGAGCGGGCCGCGCGCCGGGCCGGTGTGGGCGCCAGGGCCGCCGCGAAGGGCAGCATCTCCAAGATGGCCGCCGGCACGCTCAAGCGGCGCGCCCAGGAGTCGGCGGCCAAGGCCAACGACACGCACGGCCAGCGCCTCGCCGACGCCAAGACCCGGCTGGACGAGGCGAGTCGGCAGCTGCGCGACGACCGCAGGATCTCGCTGGAGCTGCCCGACACCAACGTTCCGGCGGGGCGGACCGTCTTCCTCGGCGAAGGCATCCACGTCCGCTACGGCGAGCGGGACCTCTTCGCGGGCGACGGCGTCAGCCTCACCATCCGGGGCCCGGAGCGGATCGCGCTGACCGGCCGCAACGGCGTGGGAAAGTCCACCCTGCTGCGCGTGATCAGCGGTGAACTGGAGGCGGAACAGGGGGAGTTCAAGCGGGCGGACGGCCGAATCGCCTATCTCTCCCAGCGCCTCGACACGCTGCCGCTGGACCGCACCGTCGCCCAGTGCATGGCCGACTACGCGCCGCACAAACCCGAGGCGGAGCGGCTGACCCTGCTGGCCCGCTTCCTCTTCCGCGGGACGGCGGCGCACCTGCCGGTCAGGGCCCTGTCCGGAGGCGAGCGGCTGCGCGCCACCCTGGCCTGTGTGCTGGGTGCCGAGCCCGCACCGCAGCTGCTGCTGCTCGACGAACCGACCAACAACCTCGACCTCGACAGCGTCGAGCAGTTGGAGGGCGCCCTCAACTCCTACGAGGGCGCGTTCGTCGTGGTCAGCCACGACGAACGGTTCGTCAAGGAGATCGGGGTGAACCGCTGGCTGCGGATGGCCGACGGTCGCCTGCAGGAGACGGGGGCCCCCGACGATGAGTGACGCGTCCCCGGACCTGCCGGACGGGCAGGACATCCTGTCCGCCGACCACCGCTCGGCGCACCTGCTCGCCGAGAACCTGCACGTCGTGCTGGGCGACCGGGTCGTGCTGCACGACGTCTCGCTCAAGGTCTCGCACGGCGAGCGGGTGGGCCTGATCGGGGAGAACGGCCGTGGGAAGTCCACCCTGCTGCGCGCCCTCGCCGGCGAACTGGCGCCGCAGCGCGGCGATGTGCTGCGCGCGGTGACGGGCCGGGTCGGGTTCCTGCCCCAACAGCCCGACTTCCCGGCGGACTTCACCCTCGACGACGTGCTGGCCCGGGCGACCGCGCGGTTCGAGGAACTCTCCGCGCGGATGCGGGCCGCCGAGGAGCGGATGTCGGGCGAGGAGGGCGACCTCGACGCGGTCCTCGCGGAGTACGGCCGTCTCCAGGAGGAGTTCGACCGGCGCGGCGGCTGGGAGCTCGGCGCCCGCATCGGCGAGGTCCTGGACGTCTTCGGTCTGACCGGGATCGGCCGGGACCGCGCCGTCCGGACCCTGTCGGGGGGCGAGCGGTCCCGCCTCGCGCTGGCCGCGCTGGTGCTCGACGAACCGGCCGGGCTGCTGCTCGACGAACCCACCAACCACCTCGACGACCGGGCCGTGGACTGGCTCGTCCAGTGGCTCGCCGCCTACCGGGGCCCGTGCCTGATCGCCTCGCACGACCGGGCCCTGCTGGACACGGCCGTCACCGCCATCGTCGACCTGGACGGCCCGCGCGGCGCCACCGTCCGCTACGGCGGCGGCTACCGCGACTACCTCGCCGAACGCGCCGCGGCGCGGGAGCGCTGGTGGCAGCGGTACCGCGAGTGGAGCAAGGAAACGGCCGAGGCCCGGCGGCGGGTGCAGCGCGCCGCCACGAGCGGGCGCGTCTACAGCGGCAGGGCCGACAACGACAAGCTGTCCTACGACGCCGCGGGCAGCGGCGCCGAACGGGCCGTCGCCCGGACGGGACGCGCCGCCCAACTGCACCTGCAACGCCTCCTCGGTGAAGCGGTGCCGCGACCGCCCGAGCCCCTGGACTTCGCTCCCCCGCACGACGCGCAGGAGGCGGGCCCGGTCCCGGATCCGGCCGACGGCGTACTGCTGCGCGCCACCGGTGTGAGCGTCGGTGACGTGCTGCGGGACGCGGACCTGGAACTCGCCGCCGGCAGCCGGTACTTGATCAGCGGTCCGAACGGCGCGGGCAAGTCGACGCTGCTGTCGGTCCTGGTGGGCGAGCGCGCCCCGGACGCCGGAGAGGTGGCACGGGCACCCGGACTGCGCATCGGCTATCTGCCGCAGGACAGCGACTTCCGGGCGGAGCGCCGCCCCCTCCTCGACGCCTTCGCCGCGCGGCGCGCGGCCCATGTCGAGGACGCCGCCGCCGAGTTGACCCGGTTCGGCCTGTTCGAGCCCGGGGACTTCGCCACCCCGGCGAACCGGCTCTCCATCGGGCAGTGGCGGCGCCTCGACCTCGCACTGCTCTTCGCCGAGCGGCCGCACCTGCTGCTGCTCGACGAGCCCACGAACCATCTCAGCCTGGTGCTGGTCGAGCAGTTGCTGGAGGCGGTGGAGCGCTTCACGGGCCCGGTCGTGACCGTCACCCACGACCGCGCCCTGCGCGAGCGTCACCGCGACCGCCTCCTGGAACTGTCCGGCGGACGGCTGGCGCGGCCGTGACCCTGGACGGTGGCAGCTGAATCTCGACGGTGGCTGATGCCCGGCGGGTTCATGCGTCCCCGTGCGGCGCGTCTGCGTCCCCCTCTCGAACGACAAAGACGCGCCGCATGCTTCTCCCGGTGTCGCGCCCGGGCAGTGCCTAGCGGATGTACCGGCCGTCCAGGTACTTCTTGGCCAGGTCGAGGTAACGGGTGTCCTCGGAGTTGCGGATCAGCTCGAAGAAGAACATCTCCCGCGTGATCAGGTGCACCCCGAGCCTCTGCAGGCGGTCGAGGCCCACCTCGTGGTCCGCCTGGTTGCGGGCCGAGACGGTGTCGGCCAGCACGAACACCGTCTTGCCCTGCTCCAGCAGGCTCAGCGCCGACTGGAGGACGACCACGTGGGTCTCCGCGCCGGCCAGCACGTACTGGTCCCGGTCGGACGCGGCGACGTACTGCGCGATGGGCTCCTCGCGCAGCAGGTCGAAGTGCTCCTTCTCCAGCCGGGTCGCGCCCTCGGCCGCCTCGTGCAGCGACAGGGAGAGCCCGCCCAGCTTCTTGTGCTCCGTCAGCAGCACGGGGAGGTCGAACTCCCGCGCGACCTCCGCCGTCCAGCAGGTGTTGTGCAGCAGTTGGGTGCCCTCCAGCAGCAGAGGGATGAGCTCCAGCTGCATGTCGAAGAGGACGACCGCCGCCTTGTCCGCGTTTACCAGCATGTCCCGCAACCGATCCGTTTCGTGAGGAGTGAGGAGTGAGAGGTGGGGTGGTGGGAGGTGAGTGGTGGGAGGTGAGTGGTGGGTGGTGGAGTGAGTGGTGTGTTCGGGGCCCGGTCAGCCTCGTTCGGCCCAGAAGTCCGTCAGGGTCCTGTTGAAGTCCCGTGCCGCCGTGAGCGGCACGTAGTGCCCGTGGTCCCGGAACTCGTGCAGCCGCACGCCGGGGATCGCGGAGTACTGCGCGACCGCCGCCTCGTCGAGGACGCAGTCGCCGAGCCCGCGCACCACCAGGCAGTCCGGGGTGAGGTCCGCGAGCCTGTCGGTGACGTCGAAGGCGGTGAGGGCGGTGTAGTAGCAGCGCAGGATGTCCATGGAGGCGTTCGTGCTGAACTTCCCCGCCAGGCCGTCGCCCTCGCCGTCCGCGCCGAACACCGTCTCCAACAGGCCCCCGTGCAGGCGCAGTTCCTCGCGCAGGTCCAGGGTGCGTTCGAAGGCGTCCTCGCCGTAACGGGGCGCGCAGCTGACCAGGGTCAGTGAGGCCACGCGCTCCGGGTGCCGCAGGGCCGTGAGCGTCGCGACGCAGCCGCCCAGGGACCAGCCGACCAGGTCGGCGGGGCCGCCGACGGTGTCCCGCAGGAAGTCGGCCACCTCGTCGGCGAGCGCCTCGAAGGAGAAGCGCTCCTCGTCGAAGGAGGCGCCCTTGTGCCCGGGGTACTCCGGCACGTAGATCTTGCGTCCCGCCCGCAGCAGCGCGGGGATCTGCTGGGTCCACGCCCGCTCGTCGCAGTTGAGCGGCGGGAGCAGCAGGGTGGGCCGTCCGGTGTCGCCGTACTGGGTCCACTGGGTCAGCGGAGCCGCCTGCCGGGCCCGGCGGGGCGCGGCCGGGGCCGGGGTGTCCTCCTTCGGCCCGACGGGGCGGCCGCCGATGGCGGCGGCGAGGTCGGCCACCGTCTCGTGGCGGAACAGGTCGTGCGCCTTGATGGTGCTTCCGGCCTTCTGGTACGGGCTGAGCAACTGGACGGCCGAGAGCGAGTCCAGGCCGAGCGCGACGATCCTGGTGCCGGGGACGATCTCGCCCGATCCCTCCTCGAAGCCCAGCAGGGCCGTGAGCTGGGCGCACAGTTCGTCGGCAAGAGCGTCGAGACCTGCCAGGGCTTCGAGGTCGTCGCGACCTTCGTGCACGAGGTCCGGTCCCCTTTCCGGTACGGGTGCGGGTACGGGTTCTGATTCCGGTGCGGGCCGTGGTGCGGGGGCTTCGTCGAGCACCCAGTGGCGCCGCTTCTCGAACGGGTAGGCGGGCAGCGCGATCCGTGCCAGGTCGGCGGGTGCGGCGAGCCGGCGGCCGAGGGAGGCGGTGCTGTCCTGCGTCCGCCACAGGACGACCAGCTCGCGCACGCTGTCCTCGATGCGGTCGATGTCCGCGCAGCGCGGCGCCGGGGCGTCCTCGCCGCCCCGCGCCAACGCGTCCAGAGCGGTGAGCAGTTCGTCCCGGGTACGGGCCACGAGTACCTGCTCGTGGGCGTGGCGCGGGCGGCGCAGCAGCAGCTGGGAGAGGTCCCAGAGCCGGTCGTCGTCCAGCTCGGCGACGAGGTCCCGGGTGCGGCCGGCCAGCGCGGCGAGGCTGTCGCGCGACGCGGCCGACAGGCAGAACGGCAGTGCCCGCCCCGGGCGGCGCGGCACCGCGTCCTCGTCCGTCGGCCCGGCGGGCAGCTTGCGCAGGACCACGTGCCCGTTGGAGCCGGTGAAGCCGAACGCGCTGATGGCGCAGAGCGGTTTGTCCTCGGGCCACGGCAGCGGCTGCGCGTTGACCTTGAACGGGGCGACGTCGAGGTAGGAGACGGCCTCCTCGGCGGCGGCCACCGGCGGGATCGTCTCGTGCCGGAAGGCGAGCAGCGCCTTGATGACGCTCGCCAGGCCGGAGGCGACCAGGGTGTGGCCGATGAGCGGTTTCACGGCGCCGAGGTGGCAGCCCTCGCCGCCGGCCTCGCGGAAGGCGGACCGCAGGCCTTCCAGCTCGATGGGGTCGCCCAGCGGTGTCCCGGTGCCGTGCGTCTCCACGTACGCGATCTGCGAGACGTCGATGCCCTCGCGCGCGTAGAGGCCGGAGATCAGCCGGGACTGCGGCTGCGAACTCGGCGCCATCAAGCCGTTGGTGGTGCCGTTGTGGTTGGTGCCGGTCGCCTGGACGGCGCCGTGGATCCGCAGCCCCCGGGCCCGCGCCTCGTCATGGCGCATGAGGACGAGGGAGGCGGCGCCCTCGGCGGGGACGAAGCCGTCGGCGGCGTCGGTGAAGGGCAGCGACGTGCCTTCGGGGGAGCTCATCCGGGACCGCTGGGCGAACCGCAGCACCTCCGGGGTGCTGAAGACCGACACGGCGCCGACGACCGCGGCGCGGCACTGACCGGCACGGATGTTGAGCACCGCCTCGTGCAATGCCGCCAGCGACGAGGAGCACGCGCTGTCGAGCGTGATCGAGGGGCCGGTGATGTCGTAGAAGTAGGAGATGCGGCCGGACAGCGTCGAGGGCGCGTTGCCGAGGAAGCTGTGGGTGCCGTAGACGAGGTCGCTGCGCTGCGCCACCAGCGAGCGGTAGTCGCCCGGCAGCCCGGCGGCGAACACGCCGCAGTCCAGGTCACGCAGGTCCGCGGGCGTCAGGTAGCTGTCGTCGACGGCGTGCTGCACCGACTGCAGCAGGATGCGCTGCTGCGGGTCCATGCACTGGGCCTCGTTCGGCGAGATGCGGAAGAACCGCGCGTCGAAGTCCTGGTGCCCGTCGAGGAATCCGCCGGCGAAGTCCGCGCCGTCCGCCTCCCCCGCCCAGCGCCCGGTAGTGCCCACGGCGCTGCGGCCCAGCCGCAGGCGTTCCCAGTACTCCTCCAGGCCGTCGCTGCCGGCGAACCGGCAGGCCATGCCGACCACGACGGGGGTGTCGTCCTCAAGCAGCTCGTCCATGCCCACTCCCGCTTCCGTGGCGCGCCGTTTCCGTGCCGGTGCCGGTCACTCGAACCAGAACCTGTTCTGCTCGAACGCGTAGCCCGGCAGATGCAGCCGGCCGAACTGCCCGTCCTCGAACATCGATTGCCATGCGAACTCCTCCCCCTGCACGTAGCGGTCCCGCAGGTCCTCCAGCGCCGCGCGGTGGCCGGGGTCCGCGGCCGGCGGCAGGGTCACCGGGTGCGTGGTCAGCCGCTGGAGCCGGACCTTGGCCACGTCGCCGGGGCGTGCCTCCTCCAGGCGCCGGGCCAGCTCCTCGGTGTCGGCCACGATCCAGGCCGTGCGGTACTCGAAGTGGTCGCGGCCCGCCGCCAGGGTGTGGGCGAGGTCCGCGAGGTCCGCGCGCCTGCCCTCGGGGCCGCGCAGCCACTGCAGGAGGCTGTCGCGCATCCGCGTGAGCGAGGCGGCGGAGCGGGCGCTGAGCGGGACGATCCAGTGCGGCCGTGCCACCCCGCGGGCCGGTGGCGCGGGGGGCGCCTCGGACAGGACCACGTGTGCGTTGGAGCCGCCGAACCCGAAGGAGCTGACGCCGGCCACCCGTGGTGTGCCGCGTTCCCAGGCCTCGTTCTCCAGCAGCAGCCGGAAGGGCGAACCGGCCAGCTCCACCAGCGGGTTGCGCTCCTTGAAGTTGACGTTCGCCGGCAGGCGGCCGTGGCGCAGGCACAGCAGCAGCTTGAGCAGTCCGGCCATGCCGGCGGCCGGCTCCAGGTGGCCCACGTTGGTCTTCACCGCGCCGAGCGTGATGCTGCCCGGTTCCCGGCCGGGGGCCAGTGTCTCGAACGCGGTGCGCAGGGCGCTGATCTCGATCGGGTCGCCCAGGTTGGTGCCGGTGCCGTGCGCCTCGATGTGGGAGACGCGGGCGGCCAGTTCGGGTGTGTAGGCGCGGCGCAGCAGCGCGACCTGCGCCTCGGGGTTGGGGGCGGTCAGCGAGTTGGAGCGGCCGTCGTGGTTCTCGGCGACCGCCTCGATGACCGCGAGCACGGCGTCCCCGTCCCGCCGGGCGTCGTCGAGCCGCTTGACCACGACGCAGCCCACGCCCTCCGCCCGTACGTAGCCGTTGGCGTCCTTGTCGAAGGTGGCGCAGCGGAAGTCCGGGGAGAGCACGCCCAGTTTGCTCGCCGCGTCGGTGGCGGCCGGGTCGACGAGGACGCTGACGGCGCCGACGAGCGCCACGTCGCACTCCCCCGCCGCGAGCGAGAGCACGCCGCGGTTCAGCGCCACGAGGCCACTGGAGCAGGCGGTGTCGACGGTCTGGCTCGGGCCGGTGAAGTCGAGCAGGTGGGAGACGCGGTTGGCGAGCATGGCGTGCGCGTTGCCCGTGACGGTGTACGGGTGGGCCCGGTCCTCGCTGTGCTGCAGCGCCGTCTGGTACTCGCTGAACTGCACCCCGGCGAAGACGCCCACGTCGCGCAGGGTGCCGGGCGCGTAGCCGGCGTCCAGCAGGGCGTTGTAGGCGTTCTGCAGGAAGATCCGGTGCTGCGGGTCCATGAGCATCGCCTCGCGGGCGGAGACCCCGAAGAAGGAGTGGTCGAACGCGTCGAAGGCGTCGATGGTGCCCGCGAAGTACGGCGTGTCGCGGTCCTTCCAGCGCGTGACGGGGCGCACGGCGCTGCCGTTCTCGACGAGCAGCTGCCAGAAGTCGGCCAGGTCCTCGCCGCCGGGCATGATGCCGCTCATGCCGATCACGGCGTACTTGCCGCGTCCGGGGCTGGGGTCCTCGGTGACTGCGGCGGGTATCGGCGGCGCGGCGGCGACCGCCTGTGCGTCCCTGGCCGGTACGCCCTGGTCCCTCAGATAGGCGCTCAGTGTGGTGATGCTGCTGTATTTGAACAGCGCGTTGGGCGGGGTCTCCACGCCGAACTGCGGGCCCAGGTCGCGGGCCAGGTGCGAGAGCATCACCGAGTCGTAGCCGAGGTCGCCCCAGGTGCGGTCGACGGGGATGTCCTGCGGGCGCAGGCCGGTCTGGGCGCGCACCAGCTCCACGAGCCGTTCGCCGATGTCCTCCAGCGTCGCGCCGGAGTCCGCGGCCGGGCGCTGCGCGGCCGGGGCGGCGGTGGCCGGGGCCGGGGCCGTGGTGGCGGGCAGCAGCCGCTGCCGCATCCGCTCGGCGTCGCCGACGCAGGGCACGACCTGGTGGCAGGTGTCCGGCAGCTTGTCGAGCAGGTCGAGGAAGAGTTCGGCGCCGCGCTGCGAGGAGAGCGGCTCCATGCCGAACTGGCCGCGCAGGAACGCCGCGAGCGCCTGGTACTGCTCGCGCCGTTCGTCCTCGGCGTCCAGCCACAGCGGCCAGTTGACCGACAGGCTCAGACCGCTGCGCTCGCCCTGCGCCACGCGCCGGGCGCGCTCGGCCGCGAACTCGTCGAGGAAACGGTTGGCGGCGATGTAGTCGCTCTGCCCGCTGTTGCCCATGACGCTGGAGATGGAGGAGAAGACGCAGAAGAAGTCCAGCCGCAGCCCGGCGGTGTACCGGTCCAGGTTGAGCGTGCCGCGCACCTTCGGGGCGAGTACGGCCTCCGCGTCGTCCGCCGACTTGTTCTGCACCAGGGCGTCCTTGACGACGCCCGCGGAGTGGATGACGCCGTCGAGGCCGCCGAAGCGTTCGCGGATCGTCTCGATCAGGTCCCGGGTGCGGGCCGCGGAGACGATGTCCGTCTGCTCGTAGTGGAGTCCGGGCCGCGACGCGATCCACTGCCGCTGTGCGTCGTCAGGCGCGGAACGGCCGACGGCGACGACCGTGGCGTCGTAGCGCTCGGTGAGGAGCTCGGCGATGGCCCGGCCGACCTTGCCCAGGCCGCCCGTGAGGAGGTACGTCCCGCGGGTGCGCAGCCGGACGTCGCGGTCGGCGAGGCCGATCTCCGTCAGCTCCCGTGTCCGGCGCGTCCCTGGGGACCACTGGACCTCGGTGAGCGGGCCGCGCGCCGCCCGCAGTTCGTCCAGCAGTGGCGCCCAGCCGTCGGCGAACGCGTCCCCGGGGCCGCTGCGGCGTACCTGGACGGTGCGGATGTGCGGGTTCTCCTCCGCGAGTCCGTGCAGGAATCCGGCTCTGGCCCGCACCTCGGCCGGGTCGTCCTCGTGGGTCACGCCGAGGATCGTGGACGGCGTGCGGCAGGCCTGGAGGGCCTTGGCGAAGGCCAGTTCCGCCTCCACCGTCACCTCGCGCCGCAGGTCCAGCCAGTACAGGTGGTCCCCGTCCGGCCCGCCGGACAGGTGCGCGGCCTCGTCGCCGGGTGCCACCCGGATCAGCCGGGTGCCCTCGGGCGGGTCGGGCAGCCGGTGCTCCCGGCCGCGGTCGGTGAGGACGAGGACGCGGGGCACGGGCGTCCTCGCGGGGCCGTCCGCGGGGCGCG
>NZ_JAAGMG010001030.1 GCF_010548525.1 Streptomyces sp. SID14478 | reverse complement strand
CTGGCTCACCGGATTGAAGAACTGCTGGAGGCCCACCCTCTTTCCAGGGTCCTGATGTCCATGCCCGGCATCGGCATCAGGACCGGAGCCCGCATCCTCATCGACGTCGGCGACGGCACCCGTTTCCCCAGCGCCGCCCACCTCGCGGCCTACGCTGGCCTCGCCCCCGCGACCAGGAACTCGGGCTCCTCAATCCGCGGCGAACAACCCTCCAGACGAGGAAACAAGCAGCTCAAACGGGCCTTCTTCCTCTCCGCGTTCGCCGCTCTGGCCGACCCGGCATCCCGCACCTACTACGACAAGAAGATCACCCAGGGCAAGCACCACACCCAGGCCCTCCTCTGCCTCGCCCGCCGCCGAGCCGACGTCCTCTTCGCCATGCTCCGCGACGGACCCTTCTACCAACCACCAACCCCGATAGCCCCTTGACCAAAGTCATAGGGACACCCCCCTTGCTCCCGCGGACAGGATTGAAGCCTGTCTCCCGTCGACAACTGCGTGGTCAGCCTGGTTGACGAGCGGGTGTCGTTCGACCAGCAGCCGGCCGACCGTCAGAACCTCGTCCTGGACGAGGCCGACATCGAGAAGCCAGTGGTCTGCGAGGAAGAGGGGAGACCTCCAGCGGCCTTCACCCGCTGGAGCGACCGAAGTTCGGGGACCTTCTGACGTAGCCGCGGCCGGGCGACACCGTGCACATCTCTGAGGTGTCGCGCCTCGTACACGGCACCCACCACATCCTCGACGTGCTCGACGTCCTGCACCGCGACCGCCCCGCCCTGCGCATCCACGACGGCGCGTTCTTCGCCATGGACCTCACCGCCTGCCACCCGCACACCGGAGAGTTCCTTCCACTGTGTAGTTGATGGTGCGGACCCTCACCGCTGCCCGCGAGCCGCAGCGGGACCTCCAACGTGAGCCAACGTACGACGGACTGTGGGCTGGCGAGGATAAGGGCAACAAGGGCGGACGCCGCCCGGCAGTCACAGCCGGAAAGACCGAGGGCGTACACGCCGCGCACCTGCAAGGCCAATCCCCATCGCACCCTCGCCCGCGACCACAACGTCAGCCGCGGCGCCATCCGCACCACCGTCACGGATTGCTGCCCGAATACACGCCCGTCGGCGCGGGCACCCCGCCCCCGGAACTCTCGGTGGTCTCGACACGCCGGGAAATGTGGCCGACTTCCTCCGCGCCGCCGGTCTGGCACCTGTCGAGCACGCCGTGCTCGACCAGAGCGTGACCACACGGCGCGGCCAGGGCTACACCTCGCACATCACCGCTGTGCCGTAATCCACCGCCGACTCCTCGACCTCTGCCAGGCCCTCGACGGCCTGTGGTGGCCCCAGCGCAGCTTAAGGCCCGCCGCGAGTACGAGAACCCCGTCAATCTGCATGCCCCCACGACAGATCTCGGAAGTCAGTCACGCTCCACCCAGCAAAGGACCGCGTACTTCAGGCGTGGTGGTGCGCCCTCCCGGGTGCCTACCGATCGCAGGCGATGCCGTCTCCGTCGCGGTCCAGGCCGGAGCGGTAGCCGGGCTGACCGCGGTAGATGGGCGCTGCCCCAGCATTTCGGACGGCCGTGCAGTTCGCGTAGTAGAAGCCGCCCCCGCCGTCGCCGCCCCCGGTGGTGCTGTCAGCAGTGTCGTCCGCTGTCGGGGCCTGGTGATCGTCACCTCGGCCTCGCCCTGCTCCCGGGTATCGATGCCTTTGCCGCCGTGGACGCCCAGGGTGTAAGTGATGGTCACCTTGCCGGTGTACCCCGAACCCGGAGCTGTGTAGGCCTGCATCACCAGCGAGTCGAGGCTTTCCTGGTGATCCCTCTGTCCTGCAACGAGATCTGCCGCCTGTTCATCCAAGGCGGCCACCGTGATAGCTCCTGACGAACAGGTCACCGCCACAAACCAGACGGCTCCGCGCCGCGCTCCTACTCGGCGAGGACGCGATCAACTGTGCTGGCTCCTTCACGCCGTCGTGTGAGCGCGGCATGCCAGGGTGACGACAACGCACCGTTCTCCGTCGTGCTTCGTTGGTGCTGGCATGAATGAGCAGAGCGGAGAGCAGACGTCAGGTGCCGAGTTGACTGGGGCCTACTGGATGGACTCACCGCTCCATCAGGCCGACGACTGTACTTGGTGCCTGCAGATGCAGGCCCTTGCTCCCAGCAGCGGAAGGAACCTTTCTGCTGCCCCTCTTGAGTCGGCCTTCCTGCAACGAAGGTGGGAGCCGGCACTGCGGCGGGTGATGGCCCCCTTGTCCACGGCGACCGTCACCGCTTCTTCCGCGCTGGGGGTATGGCGCGCCGCGCGCTGAGGTTCCACCGCACTGGTGTCACAGATTCGGGAACGCAACGTTCCCACTGGCATGAAGACCGTACCCAGCATCCTGCCCCCGGCCCGTCACTACTACGAGACCCGTCGAGAATTCCTGACCCTTGCCGGCACTCCCAGCACGCCCTGGTACCAGCTCAGCTCTGGCGACCTCAGTGTGGCAGTCGCCGGGGCGGGGACCATCCTCGAGGCCGTCCGACGGGGCAAACGACGAGCGGTCCGCAGCACTGGCAGACTTCCTGCACACCTACAACCACCACCGCTGCCACACCGCACTCGGCGGCCACCCACCCATCACCCGCGTCAACAACCCTGCGGGTCAATACAGTTAGGGCGCGCATGCCACGCCCGCCCGTCTCTCCGCAGCGGCCCGCGGCGTCGGGAGCCGGAGGTCTATTCGGGGCGGCTACGGATCACGCTGCGCCTGCCGGTCGGGATTGGCAGTGGCGTGCAGCCTGGTGACTTTGCCTCACGGGCAGGTTCGTCGGCGACGCTGTATTTGCCCGACTCTTGTGGTGACGCAGCTTCTGTCTGCTGGGAGCTGTGGGGAGACTGCCACAGGAATGGCGGGTATACCGCCCGCCACCCGCTGCGATTGCCGCACTCCCGGTCCGTCATTGCCTGGTCTCCTTCTGGCTCTTGTGCGTCGTCGTGATCGCCCAGACGACTATTGAGCTGCTGTCAGAAGGCCGGAAAATGACCGTGTGACGGTCCGGCAGCTTCACCGAGACCAGGGCGCCCTCGCAGCGCTCAGCCGAGGCCAATGACGGGTAAGGGAGGGTGGGCCGTACGGCGATCTCCAGGTGGCCGGTGCCTTTGCACACGAAGGAGAGGCGGTCGCCACGCCCTGGCTTTCCGGAGATGTGGACGGATGTAGTCCGTCCTGCACGTGAATGGCCGGTCCGTACTATGTGTTCACTGTGTGGCCTCATCGCGTTGATTTGCTGTGGGAGTTGCGCTTCAACGCTGGGGGGAGGCGGAGGGGTCGACCTGGTCTCCTGGCGTGTAGCGAGGGCGGCGATGCCCAGGACGGCGATGGCAGACAGCGCAGAAGCGACGGCCAGAGTTTTTGCCAGGCTTGTCGGCTTGCTTGGCCATGGCTGGTACTCGTCTGCGCCGACAATGGCGAGGTCGGATCTGCTGGTGCGGCACCGGGCCAGGGGCGGCAGGCGTAACGGCATGGCGATGCTCCGTTTCGGTAGCGCGGCGGCCCGGGGCCGTGGTGTTCAGCCGCTTGGTGCGAACGGGGCCAGGGCGGCGCCAATGAGCGAGAAGGCTTCTGCGCCATAGACGGCGAGGGTTTTCAGCCGGGTGAAGGCATCGGTGTATTGCCGGACTTCGCCTGGCCTCTTTACCGTCAGGTAGGCAGATACGAGTTCCACGTTGACGAGGCAGTCATCGAAGACCCAGAAATCTTCCACGGGCCACATGTCGCAGCGGTCGGCGGTGCGGGGGATGATGCCGATGCTGATGTTGCTGGCACCGGAGACTTCAATGAGTCGTCCAAGCTGGCCGAGCATCAACTCTCGGCCGCCCAGGCGGCGGTGGAGGACGGTTTCCTCCAGCAGGAAGGCGTACATCCTGCTGGAGTCCGCCAGGAGTTGTTGGCGTTCCATCCGTACTGCCACCGCGTCATCGACGTCATCGTGCAGACCTCGGCGCTTTTGCAGGGCAGACAGAACGGCACGGGTATAGCTCTCGGTCTGTAGTGGGCCGGGGATCAGGGACTGCGAGTACGCCTTGAAACGGCGCGTCTGCTGCCACTTCTCCGTGGCCTGTTCGTTGGCGCGGCGCAGGCCGTTGCGTTCCATGGTGCGCCACAGGGCGTAGGTCTCTTCGGCGGCACGTGCGTCGGCGAGGAGATCTTCCTTGAGGTGCTCCGCGCCGCACACTTGGGCCCAGGTCGCAATGTCGGCGGGGTTGATGCCGATGTGACCGTTCTCGATGCGCGAGACTTTGGACTGGGTCCACCCGCAGCGCTGCGCCAACTTGACTGCTGTGAGGCCGTTTTGGCGTCGCAACTCGCGTAAGCGGGCACCGAGTGACCGGCGGGCTTCCTGGACGCTGGAGGATGAGGGCATGCCGACAGTTTGGCCGGATCACGTAGTGGCGTGCCAGTTACATGCGTCACCATGAATGCACCTAAGAGACTGTAAGTCCCTTTTGGTTGCCAAAAGTTGCAGTTCATTGCGGCCAACTAGCGGCATCCGGGAACAGCTTCAGCAGGCGCGTGGGGAACTCGACCACCGTTTCGTGGTCGGGGACCTCGATCGAAGCCAGTCGCTCGGGGTCGTCGATCTTCCAGGATTGGAGCAGGAAAGTCTTACGTTCCTCGTCGTAGTACAACGTTGGACTGTTGTTATCGGGGCTTTCAGGGTCTTTGCACAGGAGACGCAGGGCCATTCGCCCTCCTCGGGGCACGCGTGAAGTGATGACCGTTTGAGCTTGAACGACCGCGATTAGTGACATCCACACTCTTGCTGAAACTTGTTGTCCACGCCTGCATCCACTCCGGAAGTTGCACGAATATGCACGCCGAAGCCCAGACGCGTGCTAGAGCACCAGCGGTGAGGCGTTTGTGCGGGCATATTGCGGTCGGGACTCGGGGCAGGTTGTCGTGGCCTGGCTCCTCCAGACCGGACGTGCGCCTTTCAGGAGAACAGGCAGCTGGGCACCTTTGACGGCGACATGCAGATCACGGCGGACCGCGGCCCTGACGATCACTCTTCCCATCCAGACCGGCCCTGCTACCTCAACGGCAAGCGCATTCACGTGTGCTCGCCTCGAAGGGCGGGTAGCAGCGGTGGCGTCACGAAGACGTGGGCGCGCGGACACTGCGCACCCGAGACGAGGACGCGGCGGTACGTGCGTCAAGTCCGGACGACCGCGCCCTGCCCGCAAGCCGGGCACTGCACGACCCTGCAGGCTTCGTTGCGGAAGCGGTCTCGCAGGAGCAAGAAGAACGCCCCGTCGGCTGTCTCGGCCAAGTGCAGGTCCGGTCACCACGTTCATCGTCGAAGGCCCGATCAGAGCAGCAGGCATTGGAGGGGCATCTCCTCCTTGAGGCGTGGCATGTGAGCGGAGACCCGATCGGGTCTTCGCGTCGTAATACGTGCACGACGCGAATCTGTTACACCCGGGTCAGGATCCCTGAGTGCCTCGCTCTCCACACCCATGGAACAGCCGCTTAGGTGGCCGTTTCGTACGCTGGACAGTATGAAGATCCGGATCCGTGATGCCCGCCCCGCCGACGTTGAGTGGATGAGCGTCAACACCGAGGGCTGGAAAGTCACCGAAGGCAAGGGCGAGCGCGCCACGTCTTTGGAGGAGGCGTTGCACGCCCTGATCGCTGAGGACCCACACGGCGTGCGGGTGGGGTGGCTGCACTCCATCCAAAGGCCGGCGTACGAAGACGAGCCCAGCTATGTGGCGCTCTACGAGATGCACGTCTCCCCGGAGTTTCGACGGGCAGGAGTTGCGCGCGCCCTGGTCGCTGAACTGTTTGCCCGAGTTCCCGAGCAAAGGATCGTACTGTCTGCGTGGGACCGCGAGCTGTACGACCTCTGGCTGAAGCTCGGTTTCACCTACCTCCCTGACGCCCATGACAATCCGGACCACCACGCGTACTGGGGCGAGATGCTGCGACCGCCGGTGACTGCCGAGACAGGTGAGGGCGCTGCCTGACAAGCAATTTCGCCTCCCACCCGCCGGTACCCGGGCGGGAAAGAGGCAGGTGAGAACGTCAGAACTCGAGCGGGCGACCGCGCTCCCTCGCAGCCGTCCGGGCCGGTTACTGGGGCTCCTCGCGGGTGCGCGATCATGAGAGCGTGGAACAGAGCAGCGCACCCGGACAGGCAACCTCGCAGAGCAGTGACACTCAGTGGCAGGCGCCTGTGGCGATCGACTATCCGCCGGTCCGTAACGGAGTGGACTATCTGGCCAGCGTCGTTCAGCGCCTCGGAGGCGCTACGCGCAGCCGCGGCACGGACCACAGTCCAAACGAGCGATAGGTGAAGTACGCGGTGCTGCACCTGCAAGCAGGTGTGGAGGCGCTGCTCAAGGCACGGCTACAGAGGGAGCACTGGAGCTTGGTAGCCGCAGTCGAGCGGCTTCGCAAGATCGCCGATGTGAACATCACCAATGCCGAGGTGCAGGCCCTCAAAGATCTGGCCCGCGACCGCAACGCCCTGCAACACTACGGCCTTCAGCACAACGTGCGCGCGGTCGAAGCACGCGCGGCCCCGGTGTTGGACTTCCTGATGCGCTTCCTCGACGTCGAACTTTTGCCGCAGCTCTCACCTGAGGAACTGCAGACGATCGAAGGTGACGTGTCGATGGCTCGTCGTCAGTTGTCGCATATCAAGTCCTTCGTCCGCCACCGCATGAACCGGCCGCGCGGCAACGAGCCGGCCGGGCTGGAGCATCGCACTGCCTACTGCACCGAATGTCGGCAGGACGCCTTGGTGGTGAACGCTGGGGGCGGGCGATGCCACTTCTGCTCCACGGTCCAGACCGTGGAGCAGCTGATCGCCGACGTGTGGCGGGACCCTGACCCCCAGGGCAGCCCGGGGATGGATTGCCCCTTCTGCTGCGCGCATACGCTCATCGGCGGCGCGGCATTCATCGACCCATCGAATGACGACGCGTTTTACTGCCTGTCCTGCACCAGGGAGTTCAAGTCTCTCGATCTCGGTACATGCGTCGGCTGCGGCTGCCCGTGGTTCAAGGATGACGAGCACTTGAAGACCAGTGGGCAGCTCTTGTGTGCGGACTGCCAGCGTCGAATACGCCTCGAAGACGACGAGAAGTACTGGCAATAGCAACAGCGTCAGCACCTCATACCGAGGAACTGGGTTGCCCTGGAGCAGTCCCTTATCGAGGTGGTCGCGAAGACGCCAACCTGCTGCCAGATGGTGGGGGTTACTGAGCGTGAACTCGTGAAGTCGTTGAGGTGAGGGATAGGCCGGTGCCGGCGAGGTATCCGTCGATGAGATCGCTTCAACCAGTCCCGGCCGGCGGTCCAGGTGCGCATCCGGAAGTCCAGGTGCACGTTCAGGATGCCCCTATGTTGCGTCAAGCCGTCGAAGATGTGGCAGCGGAGGCTGAGGGCGGTGGGATCTGACGGTAGATCTCTCGGGCGACGTAGCGTTTGAGGCAACGGATGATCTCGCGTTTCGACATGCCCTGCTTCGCGCGTCGTTCGAGGTAGAGATATGTGCGGGCGTCTCGGCGGAGGCGGGTCACGACGATGCGGTAGAGCGCAGCGAAGCGCCTTGAAGCGTATGTCTACGAGGCGGAGGTCCTGCTCGACCTCGTCGACATTGCTGAGCGCCCGGGTGCGGACCGCTCCACGCTCGTGGATTCCCTGAGCCGCGCGTGTCTATCCATACAGACATGGGAAGCAGTCGGGAACAGAAGTTGCGCAATCGTCTAAGCTCTCTCACCGGCCCGACCACTTATAAATGTCACATGTCAACAAAAGCAGGCGGTGCGACGTACGGCTGGCTGTCAGGGCAGGGGGCCATCCTGGTCCCCATTGTGCGGAGACATTTCGAGGTCCACCCTGAACGAGCCGTGCAACTGCTCTAGTTTCGCGGCGTTTCCCCCGCAGTTGGCGGCCGGGCGAGCAGTTCAGGTCGCCCTTTGCGATTCCGATCCGCACGTGAGCCCGCTCTCCACGCCCATCGCGGGCACGTGCGCAATGACGGAGATCCCGCCATCGGATCTGGCCGCCTGGACGCCCGGCCCGTCGGCCGTGCCCCAGAGTACGGTGTGGACCACACGCGGATCGTGGATCCCCCGTCGCCACCGTGCCTCATCACCGGTCTTCGCCTTGTTGCGGATTCGGGTTCTGTGTACTGCCGAAGGTCAGCCCGGAGAAGCTCCCGCCTTGGACGACCGGCCCGTACTGTGTGCCACCGCTGATGGAGTTGCGCACTTCGACATTCGGAGTGGTGCGAGGTGCGGATTCGTCGAGGATCCGGCGTAGCTCCAGCGCAGCATCAGGATCATCACGCAGTAGCGTGCACAACCGCTCGCGCCAGTGTTCTTCAACATCCGCGGTGGCGCCCCCGTCGGCTTCCTCACGGGCTGCGATCAACTCGGACCGGGAGCGATCAAGTTGCGCCCCTACCCCTTGCACCTCGGCACCGCGGGCGAAGAACCGGGAGAGCCGACTTCGCGCCTGTGCCCAGGCGTCCGAGACCATGAGCGTCACCATCGTTGTAGCGCCCGAGGCTGCCAAGGCCGCCAACTCAGGTTCCATCGATCCTCCTTGTTCCCACGCCACCCGGCAAATCCAAGCAGAGCTCGAACGTAACCGTAGGCAGCGGATCACAAGTACGCCAGTGGGCTGCTCGGCCCGCCGACGGGCTCCAGGAGACTCCCGTGCAAGTGCACTGGTAAGCCAACCGCCCCGGAGCAGACCGCCCAACTGCCGAGTCCGACATACTTCAGCGATATGGATGGACAGACCCACATCAGCAATGAGTTGAGTGACAGCGCGGCGGAAGGACCTGTACTTCAGGCGGGAACTGTCAGCGGGTTCGTATCCCTCCACTCTGCGAAGCAAGTGATCCACCAAGGCCGTTCTCTGACCATTTCAACGAACCTGTTCCGGTTCTCGGTTTCCCTCCTGGGCTGTACCGCCGTGTACGGCGCGGCGGAGCACATGCGCCCGCTAGCTGCAGCAGCTTCCCTCGGCGACTTTCTCGCCCTGCCCACGGGCTGGACCACCGTCGCCACTCATTGGTTTGCTGACCGCGCCGAAGCACTGAGCACGTTAGGGGTCACGCTTGCCACGCTCGGAATCCTGGCCATGCCCCACCCCCGAAACCTCGGCGGAGAGCTCGGGAACATCGTGAAGTGGCGCGGCCCCTTCACTACGGTCCTCGGCCTCACGTTGGTTCTGCAGTGCGGAGCATCACTGACGGATCTGATCACTGCCGGAATCGTCCTAGCCTTCGGGCTATGGACGGTTGGCCGCGGCCCAACGCCCGAGAGCAGAAGCCAACGTGCAGGCATTGCTCTGGTCGGTATCGCGCTTGCCGCGCTCTACTTGCCGCTCCTGGCCTATGCCTGGTTGTTCGCCAGGGACACCGAGCACAGAGTGTGACCTCCCCCGAAACCGCACACGGGCTGGGCACGTCGTACCGGCTTCGGCCACCTCGGCGCGATCCTCACCGACCGGGCCGTGGTTCGGGATAGCAACCGCGGTCGATGCCCCACGTATTACTCTGAGCTATCGAGTGGTGGCGATCGGAGGATCCAGGTGAGTGAGCGCACCGTCGGCACGGACGCGGCAACGCACAATTCCGTGTCGGGCAACGCCGTGATTACCGGACCACTGGTGATGGCAGGCCGCGTCGAGTCTCTTGTACTGCCGCCCTCAGGACCCACCATGGTGCCTCACCAAATCCCTTCGCCACAGCGCTCCTTCGTCAACCGAACCGACGAACTGGCACGTCTGAGGTCGCTGGCGAGGACGCACGGTGCGGAGCGCTCTCCCGGCCTGGTACTCCTCACCGGACTCGGCGGCGTCGGAAAGACACAGCTGGTCTCGCAGTGGGTCGATGACGCTGTTGACCGTCTCTACCCCGGCGGCCAGCTCTACGTAGACCTGGAAGCACTCCGCCGGGACGGAGCAGTCGACATGGCTGCAGTCCTGGAAGCCTTCTTGCGGTCCCTCGGTGTCCACAAGGACTTCATCCCAGCGGGTCTGCAGCAGCGTTCCGCTCTGTTCCGCAGCATCACTGCAGTGCGGAAGGTCGTTGTGGTCGCGGACAGCGTTCGTCAAGCCCCGGAAGCACGTTGCCTGCTGCCTGGCCAAGGTCTGCTGGTAGCCACCAGCCGCACCGACCTACCGTCTCTGGCCATCGACGGCGCCGTGCGGATCAAGATCGACCCTCTCGACCAACACACCGGCGTCCAGTTGGTATGCAGCTGGGAGCCTGCAGCTGGCAAGGACACTGCAGCCGAGCTGGTCAGGCTATGCGGCGGCCTTCCGCTCGCACTGCGCACAGCGGGCGAATGGCTGGCGAGCCGGCCGCACCTCGGCCTCGATCAAGTGGTGCGCATACTCGCCGCCAACGGACCACTGCACCCGGCGGAAGGTTCCCCCTCCGTGAACACCATCCTCGACACCGTGTACGAGAACTTCCCCGCCCACACGAAGCAGTTGTACTCACTACTCGGCTGTCTGCCCGGGACCTCCGCCACCCAGGGCGTCGCGGCAGCGGCGGGTGTTGTCCGGTTCGACGACGCCCTGGGTGACCTTTTCACGGCTCATCTCACGGTCCCGGTCCAGTCGCCGGACCGAACGCGTCGTTTCCGCCTGCACGACGCCGTACGCGGACATGCCCGCAGGGTCGCACAAACATTGCCGGAAGACGTCTACGTGCGCTATCGACGGGCAGTCGTCGACTACTACGCAGCCGCCACGGCGCACGCGGATGTCCTGGTGCTCGGAGCCTCACGCATGCGGCTGCAGGGGCCTCCCCGTGGCTCGGTCGAGGAGCTCTCGCCCGCAGAGGAGCCCTTCACTGACGGCCCCGAAGCACTGGAATGGCTGGATGCCGAGCAAGCCAATCTGCTGTCCGTGCTGCGGCTGGCGGCCGAGCACCAGTGGTACGGCACGGTGTGGCGACTGTGCGAGTCCTTGTGGGCTCTCTACCACAGCCGCACACTCCACGCCGACTCCATCGAAGCGCATCGCCTGGGGATCGAAGCCGCCCAGTGGGAGGGGCGCAGAGATGCAGAGGTCCGCATGCGCAACCAACTGGCCCGCACACACTACGCATTGGGCGACCATGCCCAGGCAGAACAGGAACTCGCTGCGGCCGAAGCGTTGTTCGGTCTGATCGACGACCCGCGACTGAGCGGTGTTGTCCGGGAGTCGCAGGGACTCATCGCGCTGGCCACCGGACACCATGACAAGGCCCTGGCCCTGTTCTCTCAGGCATACGACGCCAACGTCCAGATGGGGGATCAGCACGGCGCCATCGTGCAGGGCTACAACATCGGGCAGGCCCTCACTGCTCTCGGTCACTGGGAACGAGCCCTCGACACGCTCACAGAAGCCTTAGCGACGGCCCGGGCGACACACGACGACGCCATGTGCCCACGCATCGGCATCGTTCAAGCCCGCGCGCTGCAAGGCCTCGGCAGGCTGGAGGAAGCCCTCGATGCCGCTGTCGCCGCAGCGGAACGTGCGTCGGCGCTCAAGCTGTACGTCAAACTCGGCCAGGCGCTGGCCCTGTTGGCCGACCTCAGCGAGCAGGTGGACGACCCGGGGTTGCGTGCCGCGTGTCGACGCCGTCTCCGTGAGCTGCGCACGACAACCACGGGTGTCCTGCCGCGAATCACGTGACTGTGCCGCTCCGCTCGCCGGACTCACATCGGCGATGGCACCGGACGTCTATTCCCCCTGCCCAATGCCAACCAGCCCGTCGGCTGTCCACTCGGAGAGACCTTTGCCGATCCTGCGCAACCGCCGCACCTCACGCGGCCGGCCCCGTTGGGACACCTACGCCCCTGAGAAGGCGAAAGTCCTGGGGGTGGCGCGCACTCTCACCTCCGCCACCAGGGTTCTCGACATCATGCGCCTGCTCCGCAGTGAGGACGGCATCGCCAAATTCTGTGCCGTGTGCCCCGGTTCGGCGTTCAGTGACGGCCTCGCTGACTACCTCGACCAGTCCGGCGTCGAGTTGGTCAGCTGGAAGGAGGCCAAGCGCCTCTCCTTCCAACTCGTCGTGACCTGCTCGGTCCACCCAACGATGCGACAGATCGACGCCCCACTGATGGTGCTGCCGCACGGCGCGGGCTACAACCGGCTAGTCACCGAGTCCACCGGTGACCGGACCTCACCCACCGGGCTCTCCCGCAAGGAACTCGTCCACCGCGGCAAAGTGCTTCCCGCCGTCATCGGTCTGTCCCACATCGAGCAGCTTACCCGGCTGGCGCAGACCTGCCCCGAAGCCGTCCCCCGCGCCCATGTCGTCGGCGACTGGTGCTTTCAGCGGACCTTGGAAAGCATGGACCAGCGGGACCACTACCGGGCTCGCCTCGGCGCCACCGACGGCCGACGACTAGTCGTCATCCACTCCACCTGGAGCGAGCACTCGCTCCTCGGCCGCCACCCCGACCTCCCCCTCGATCTCGTCACGGCCCTACCCGTCGACGAGTTCGCTGTCGCCGCGGTCCTCCACCCCAATGTGTGGGCACGGCACCCGGTCTCCGAGCGGCTCGCCACGGCAATGGACGCCGGTTTGATGGTGATCCCGCCGGAGGAAGGGTGGCGAGCCGCAATCGTGGCCAGCGACTGGGTCATCGGCGACCACGGAAGCACGTCGTTCTATTCGGCGGCCGCCGAACGCCTCGTCCTTCTCGCCGCCACCGGCCTCGCCGAGCTCGACCCGGCGTCACCCACCGCCGCCTTCGCCCGCACGGCACCCCGCATCGATCCTCACAGTGATCTCCACGAACAACTGATCAAAGCGGAACTCACCCACGACCCAGACTTGTTGAAACCGATCCTCGACGGTCAGCTCGCAGACATCGAAAAGTCCGGTGAACTGACCCAGACCCGCATGTACAGTTTCCTCGCCAAGTACGGTGTCCGCCCACCCGATGCTCCGCCGGGACCGGACCCTGTTCCCGCACCCGCTCCGGTCCGCATGTCGCACCCGTCGACCTACGACGTCACGGGAACCGTACAGGCGGACGGCTCCGTCTCTCTACGCCGCTGGCCGGTGGTCTCTTCACTCCCCGAGGAGGCAAGAGGCTTTTACGCTGTCACGGATAAAGAGCGCCACATCCTGTGGTCGCAGGCAGCGGAGGTCTTCGCACGTACAGTCGCTCATGCCGAGGTGCCCGCAGTCGACTGGTGTCATCGAAAGGCCCGGGACTTGCTCGGTGTGAACGTCCTCGTTGCCCGGCTCGACGACGCGAGCTGCCTCATCCGTCTGGGGACCGGCGGCCTGCTCCTGGAGGCCCACGCGGAACGCCCCTGGGGCTCACCACAACCGTCCCTGGACCCCGTCCTACTCGGCAGCGCTGCCAACCTTTGGCTCACGAGCGGCAGGAGCGCCGACACTCTGGCGAACGGTCTACGCATACGCACGGGTGATCGTGAGATCCGGGTGACCTTCGTCCCGCGCCCGTAGACCCGCACCCCTAGGAACCGTTCGAGGTTCGAATCATGTGGAGGTGAGGAGCTTCAGCCCCATGATCGATCCGCGGAGGTGGAGACCGGCCTCGTAGCTGTCGGGAGACTTGTCGTAGCGGGTGGCCAGCTCGCGCCAGGTCTTGATCTTCTGGAGGCAGCGTTCGACGGTGTTGCGTTGTTTGTAGCGTTCCTTGTCGTAGGTGACTGGCCGTCCGCTGGCCGAGCCCTTGTTCCTCCGGTGGCCTGCTGGTCGATCTTCTCCGGGATGACCGCGGTGATGCGGCGCCGGCGTTAGTAGACCCGGTTGCCCTTGGAGGAGTAGGCGCGGTCCGCAGCCATGGCCTGGGGTCGGGTGCGGGGCGGCCGACCGGGCCAGGTATGCGGATCTTGTCCAGCGCAGTCTGGAACTGAGGGCTGTCCCCGGCTTGTCCGGGGTCAGGACGAACGACAGCGGCAGTCCCGTGGCATCGACCGCGGCATGGATCTTGCTGCTCAGTCCGCCTCGGGATCTGCCGAGGCCGGCGGCGTCCGCCCGGGCCCTGCGACGCCGCCGTACCGCAGCCCGCTCCGGGTCCGGCGCATGCGTGCCACCCGTGTCCGCACCGGCAGCCGCCGGATCACCCGCAGCACGGGCGGTTGCTTCGGAAGCGGACACTCTTTTCCTCGGTCAGGGCCTGCTCCAGGGCATCCAGGGTCTCCCCGGCCACGGCCAGTCCCGCCGATTCGTGATGCGCCCACACGATCGTGGAGTCCGCGCTGGCCAACTCCAAGCCGACCTGCCCCCTGCCTCGGTGATCAACGCGTCCATCAGGTCCTAGAACACCCCGGCCTTCGCCCTGGTGCTGAACCGCGAGTAGATCGTGGAGCATAGCCCGTACCGGTCCGGGACATCACGCCAGCCACTACAGATGCGAAACCGCCACAACACCCCGTTGAGCTGCTCCCGCGCCCGCAGGGGCAACGGCCCGATGGCCGCCACCGGCAAGTACGGCTCGATCACAGCCCATTCGGCATCCGTCACGTCAAAACGCGCCACGCCCGTCTTCTCCCAGCCACAGCCAACAGGTCACCTGGTCTCACCAAGATCCGGACCTCGAACAGCCCCTAGCCGAGCCTATGCCGACCGCCCGACGCCACTCCCAGTGGAAGAGCCTTCTCCGTGTCCCTCAGCCGGCAGGAGGGACACGGAGAAGGCCCACGACGGGAGCAGAGCGCCAGCTAAGCCAGCGGTCACGGCCGGCGGACCGCGCGGTAGACGCGGTACAGGCCCTCGCCTACCGGGCACCGTACGGGCGGTGTGCTGCACTCGGGGCATACCGACACGTGATCGAGATAGAGCCGGTATTCCTCACACCCACGCTGCGGCATCTCATTCACACCCGCCACTGATCCCCCTCATCTCGCACAACCCCACTGCCCAGGAATCCAGTTGGCCACACTGTCACGTGCTACGCGAACGGAGCACCCGGATGGGCGCGGCGACACCACGCGGGACGCCAGAACAGGGCCCTGGCCCGCCTCGCCCGGAACGCCGTCGGACCCCACGGAAGCAAGAGGGGACATCCGGCCACTGCGGGCTTCCTCGCAGCAGATACGTTTCCTCACTTAACAGGCAAAGACCCGCAGACTCGCCGTGGCACCCTCAACTGCCCGCCCGCGAGCCGTAACCAGACCTCGGAACAGGCGTTGAGACCAGCGAGCGCGCGTTCCTCCTTCCTCGGGAGCAAGCTCACCGTGAGGGCCCGGAGCCAGCCCCCCTCGGATCGGCGGCAGTGGTGCACACCCCGGGCCCTCACGCACAGCACACAGACAGCCAGCCTCCTTCAGATGCAGGCATGTTCCGCCGTCTTTCTCCCATGCCGAGTCCCGTCCGCGGCGCAGCATCAGATACCCGCGAGCCGATCCCCCACGGAAGGCTCCTCGCAATGGCCGTCGTATACGACGCCGAGAGTGACAACAGATCCTCCGGGAAGCCCCGCGGCCTGTGCAGCGACAGCGATGCCGTACGGACCCGCATCCCCCAACCCCCACGCCCGACGCCTGCACCACCCCGGCGCAGGCGCAGCCGGCTCAACAGGAGCCAACACCGAGAGGCGGGACTCAGGTGGTCCCGGCCGACAGGCGGCGTCCTCGCTCACCTGCAGGAGTTCATACCCGGACAGCACCGGCGCAATGGGTAGAGCAGGCGAGCGGGTAGTCCTGTTTGCTGCGCCCGTTTGGCCGTTCTGTGTGGCGGGGGAAGGGGCCCGGGTCTGCAATAGGCGGTGTTCTCAGCGCCGCGGCAACCGGCCGTTCGGTGCGCCAGCCTGAAGGGGCTAGTCCATGATCGTTTGCCGTTCCATAGCCGCCGCACTCACCACGCTGGCTGCCGGTGGCCTCCTGGTCACTCCCGCTCACGCCACTCCAGACACGGTGCGCAGTGCGACAGTGCCGCTGGTGACATGTTCCGGCTCGCACACCGTTGACTTCACCGAAGCTCTGACCGACACACCGTCGGTGCACCACGGCACGGCCACGTTCAACGACGGATCGGCGAACCTGATCTCCGAGGTCCTGGGCAACACGTACTGCAAGCCGGACCCCAATGCTCCCGCTGGCGTGAGCCAGGTTGCGGGCCTGCAGGCGAAGATCAACTTCACGCAGACGGTCGCCTGCACGCAGAGCGGCAACAACGACGGCACGTTCACCGGAACGGCCAAGTGGTTGAACGGGACAGCGGGCCCCATCGCCACCGACCAGCTCACAAACGGAAAGTTCTTGCTGGAGGAAGGCGAACACGGCAACAGCGTGGTCAAACTACGCGCCACCGTCTCCAGCACAAACGCGGACCGTGATGGCCGCACCATCGATTTCGTCGCCAACGGGAACTCCAAGGCGCCCAACGCCTGCGAGACCAACGGTGTCAAGCAGCTCACGGGCACCCACGGCATCGAACTGTACTGACCGTCCGAAGCTCGGCCCGCCTTGTCCCCCGCGCTTTAGGCCAGGGCACGGGCGGGCCACGTCTCCCCCACCACTTCGCGTACGCCTATTGGGCGGACCCCAGCCTTCCCCTTTGGAGTGTTCTCGGTGATTCCCACCAGCCGTCGCCCTGCAGATCACTTGCTCATCGGCGGCGACCTGCCCGTGTCCCGCATGGGGTTCGGGGCCATGCACCTGACCGGTCCCGGTATGTGGGGAGAGCATCCCGACCCCGAACACTGTGTCCGGATCCTGCGCAGGGCGGTCGACCTCGGCGTGACCTTTATTGACACTGCCGACGCCTACGGTCCGGGGACCAACGAGCGCATCATCCGAAAGGCCCTGCACCCTTACCCTGCTGGTCTGGTCATCTCCACCAAGGGCGGCCTCCTGCGCACCGGCCCGGGCGACTGGACCGGACCAAGCCCCTACGTGATGCCGCTGGGACGCCCGGAATACCTGCGCCAGCAAGTCGAACTCAGCCTCGCCAACCTCGGCGTGGACACCATCGATCTTTACCAGCTCCACGCCATCGACCCCACAGTGCCCCTGGATGAACAGATCGGCGTCCTCGCCACCTTGCAGGACCAGGGAAAGATCCGGCACATCGGTCTGTCCGGCCAGCCCGGCATCACGGTCGCCGACCTTGACCGTGCCCGTGCCCTGGCCCCCATTGCCGCCGTGGAAAACCTGTACAACCTCGCCGAACGAACGGGCACCGTCACCCTGAACCACGCCGAGCACCACCAACTGGCGTTCATCCCCTGGTTCCCCCTCGGCCACGGCCAACTCGCCGGATGCGACAGTCCTCTGGCCCCACTTGCGGACCACTTCGACGCCAAACCCGCCCAACTCGCCCTGGCCTGGCTCCTACACGTCTCCCACGCCACCCTGCCCATCCCCGGCACCACCAGCCTGCACCACCTCGAACAGAACATGCGAGCCACCGACATCCACCTGACTCCTGGTGACCTCGATCTGCTCACCTCCACTATCGACGCCGCCGGGCTGACCACCTGGGCACCGCCAAACGAGATTGCAGCCCATGCCTGAGAAGACCGTCCTGAACGCCACTGACGCCGCCCCGGCATCGCACAGAACCCACCATCCACACGCGGACCTGCTCGCACGCCTCTATCAGGACCTTGCCGGAATTGGACGCTTCCTCCATCCCGATGCGGTGCTGCACCCGGCACTGCGCGACGTCGAGCGTCGCGCGCGGCCCGTCGAAGGCCGCGACGCAGTCATCGAGTGGGAGCGTGATCTCATCACCTCCACGGGGTGCACACTCGACATGCAGATCAGCCACATCGCCGCTGACGAGCACTTCGGTTCCGTGCACGGCACTTTGCACGCCGTGTTCCGAGGGTATCCGTTCAGCGACACGTTCTGTGGGCTGTGGCGATTCCGTGACGGACTGATCGTCGAGCACTGGGAGAACATCGCAGACCCTCATCGTCTCGCCCGCGCAGTCAAGCAGCCGGAGCTCGGCGGTTCTCGGCCGTGATGAACCAGACGAAGCCAAAGCGTACGAGGCGCCGCCATCCGAACGCCGACGACTCCACGTCCACGCAGTGCTGTGACGTCGGGCAGGTCATTCTGGGTACCTCCTGCAGGAGATCTACCGGCGCCGCCTGGATCGCAGCCGGGAGGCCCTAATTGGCCAGACGGTTTGCCTCACCAGCGAGGTCGTCGACGAAGCCGACGACCATTTGGAATTCGGCGATCGTCTCGTCGTCGAGGTCGACCGAGCAGAGCGTGTGCGGCATCGCGCGGGCCGCATCGGCGATGATGAACGCGTCGCGGGGCGCCGGTTTTGACCTCGCCGGGATAGAGATCGGCGATCCGCCGTATGGTCAGACCGGGCAGGTAGACGACGTGGCAGCCGACATCGCGGACGATCGCCAGGGGGAGAGCACCGGTGGAGACCGACGCCCCTGACTTGTTGAATCGGCCTCAGACGCCCGGGCTGCAGCCGTTGCCGGACGGCATGGGCCGCATTGCCCCATGCCGCATCCGGGCTCGCTCATGATTAGCTTGCCGCCGCCGTCCGACACCCGCGCGGTGGGGCTCGACAGAGGCATGAACGTGTAAGATCGCAACTTCAAGACCGACACGGTGCGTAAAGCCCTGGTCGACCAGGGATTCAAGAAGAGCGTCGTCGACCACGGCAACCAGTACGGCATCGACGTCGAGATCGTCGAACGCAACCCCGCTGACAAGGGCTTTGTCCCGCAGGCCAAGCGGTGGGTGGTGGAGCAGACGAATGGGATCCTGATGTTCTACCGGCGGCTGGTCCGCGACTACAAACACCGACCCGCCAGCTCCCGCTCGCGTTTCTTTTGGGCGATGACCTCCGTGATGGCCCGCCGGCTCACCGACGCCACCGTCCTCGCCTGGAGGACGCCGTGATCGACAACCCGCAGATCAGCGCAGTCCTGGCCAACGTCAAGGCCCGCGAGCGCGAACTGGACAAAGAGGCTGGACAGCTCCGCTCCCGCATCGAGGACCTCACCGCCCACCTCGGAGAACCCGACGCGGAGAACGAGAACCTTGCGCATCACCCGCAAGCCCCTCCCTGCCATCCCCCGACCTGATCCCGTCCAGGAGACACCCCGCCCCGACGTGCCGGACCACCCGGCCTACCAGCAGATCCTCACCGCCTTCACCGACGCCGGCCGGCCGATGCGGGCCCGCGACCTGTGCGAGGCACTCGACCTGCCGATCCTCCCGAAGAACACCGAAGGCATCCGGTCCAAGCTGAAATGCCTGGTCACAGGAAGCATCCTCGCCGAACCCGAACCCGGCCTGTTCACTCAGACCCGCACCTGACCACCGGCCCACCCCACCGACCAGAACTCCTCGCCCAACCCCCATCCCAACAAGGGCATTACCTCACGTACTGCACTCTTAGGGCAGGGGAAGAACTCCCGCACTCCCCCCTGTGGCCGATTGAGGACAGCCGCATGTGGAGGCGACCTCTCTGGGCGAGACTTGTCGCCCTCACGTGCGAGCCCACCGCTTGTGCCGGCGCATTCCCGCGACTCCAGCACTCACGGCGGAACCGCACCGGCCGCAGGGGGGAGTTGAACACGGCCGGTACGCTCCACCCTTCCAGTCTTCACCCCGCGGCACGACATATGCAGCTGCGGCAGAGCGGATTTCCGCTACGCCACAGTCCCGCCATGTCTAGCCGGCGTGACCGCAACCCGGTCAAGGTGCCCTGTCGCAGCCGGTGGCCGGAGAGTAGATTGGTCAAGCGTCCTAGTCCCCGGCGTGGTCAACCCGACGGCGAAGTGTTGCCAGAAGCAAGGGGACGGGTGCCTCTGATTCTCTGGTGCACGGTTGCTGCGCCCACCGCGTTCGGCCTCCATAAAACGTATGGCATGTCATGCGCCCCGGGCGTTGCGTCTGTGGGGTTCTCGCCACGCCACGTGAGAAGAGGTGTTGTGCACCTTGTACCGCTCGACGTTTCCCTCAGGCGTGAACGCAGGTCCCATTCCACCGTCGTTCTCACAGGCGAGGCCGATCTGGAAACCGTCCACGAGGTCCGTGCGGTTATCGAGTACTGCCTGCGCCGTCCCGGATCCCGGGTCGCCCTGGATGTATCCGCTCTCACGTTCTGCGACGTCACCGGACTGAACGTACTTCTGGAGGCGGCACAGCGCGCTGCTGAGCAGGACTGTCACTTGCGTCTTCGGCGGCCCTCGCCGCAGGTGTTGCGTCTCCTCATGATCACCGGAAGCGACGACGTCTTGCTCACCACGTCATCCGGACTCCACTCCATCAGGCACCTGCTCCTGTGCCTTCTCCCCGTCGCTGTGCCTCGAAGGCGCAGCAGGCAGAGGTACCAGAGGTACAGCGCCGAGTGCCGAGCGCGGCACCGCCGAGAGAGGAGGCCCTGGTGGTCAGCGAAGGGATGACCCGCGTACTCGTCCTGTTGGAAACGGATGACTGGGCCACTGGAGTTGACAACGCGCTACAGGCCGGTGCCACGGCCCTTCAGGTCGCGGGTCTGGCGGTCTCGTTAAACGCGGCATCGACGGGACTGGAGTCGGTGGCCTGCTCCAGCGCGACCGCCCGCAGCTTCGACAACCTCCAGTTCACGCTGGGTGAGGGCCCGGCCTCCGACGCCCTCAACGGCAGCGCAGAAATATCCGTGACCGACCTTGCCAGGGAACGTGCTGATCGCTGGCCCCTGTTGCTGCAAGAAGTAGCGAGACTGCGGGTACGCGCTGTCTTCTGCTTCCCGATGACCATAGGCGCGATCCGAATCGGCGTCCTTAGCGCAACACGCTTCGTTGCGGGCCCTCTGAAGGCCCAGCATCGCGATGACGCATTGGCGCTGGCTGCGGCCCTAACGCTCTGGTACCTCAACGGTACCGAGCACGAATCCGACCATCCGGACGCTGTCTCGTTTCCCCCGGGCCTGCAACATGCCGTGATCCATCAGGCAACCGGCATGGTCAGCGCCCAACTGGCCATTCCGCTGAGCGACGCGCTTGTCCGCCTACGCGCCCACGCCTATGGCAAGAGCCTTCCCATCCTCGACATCGCCCACGACATCGTCAGTCGGCAGCTGCGACTGCCTGCCCTGGACGAGGGCACATCATTACCTCCGCCGGACAAGGACTGAACACCATGCCTCGCGAACAACAACTGTCCAAGGTCTTCCTCGAAGTCGCCGACACGCTGGTCGCTGACTTCGACATCCTGGAATTCCTCCAGCAGTTCACCACCCACTGCACCCAGCTCCTCAACGTCGAGGCAGCCGGGATCCTCCTCGCGGACGAGCAGGGCTACCTGCAGCTCCTTGCCGCATCCGACGAGCACAGCCGGCTACTGGAGGTCTTCGCCTCACAACATGCACAAGGACCCTGCGTGGATACCTTTCACACAGGCCAGCCGCTCCTGCACGTAAAGGTGGCAGATCCCGAAGTCATCAACGTCTGGCCCCAGTTCGCCGCCGCCGCAACAGCCCTCGGGTTCACCACCACCCACGCCATTCCTCTGCAGCTGAGGGAAAGCGTGATCGGGGCGCTCGGCCTGTTCCAAAAGGACCCGGACCCCCTCAGCAACGAAGACATTCTCCTCGCCAAAGCCCTCGCGGGCATGGCCACCATCAGCATTTTGCAGCAACGGACCCTGGCCCACAGCGAAGTAGAGCGCTCCCAACTCCAGTACGCGCTCACCAGCCGCATCATCCTCGAACAGGTCAAGGGCATCCTCGCCGAACGCTGGCAGGTCTCGGTCGACGACGCCTTCACCGCTCTGAGGGCCTACGCGCGCGCTCACCATCACCGGCTGACCCAACTGGCCCTGAACATCACGCAGGGCACCTTCGACACCGACCAGATTCCCAGGCCCGTCCCGCCAGCCAAGACCTCATAGCGGATCTCGCCCACGACATGGGATCAGGCTCTGAGCGCAAAAGCGACCTCCTGGGGGTTGTCAATTTAACGGTGTAACTGGTGTGGTTAATGGGTTAGTTGTTGGCGGGCCTTGACCCCGAATCCTGAACACGGCTTATGCGGCTGGTGACAGCGTAGTTGGGGTGGGGTGGAGGGCGTTCTCGAAGGCGATGGGGTGATCGTTGTCCGAGGCGGGAGTGTCGGCGCCGGGTGTTGTAGCGGTGGAGTCATCTGAACGCATCGAGTCGGGCCTCGCGCTCGGTCGGCCAGTTGTTTCGGCCCTGCAGGGTCTCGCGTTTGAAGGCCGCGTTTGAAGGCCGCGTTGAAGGACTCGGCGAGTGCGTTGTCCGCGCTGGACCCCACCGCGCTCATACTCTGCCGGACCCCTGCTGACCTGCAGGCTTCAGCGAAAGCCCTGCTGGTGTACTGGTGAGTTCAATCAGTCGTTGCAACACCGGGCTGTTGCAACGAGCGTAGCTGCTCTTCGAAGACCTCGGCTGGCGGCGGCCAGGGCATCGGTCACGAGGTCCGTGCGCATGTGGTCGGCGATGGCCCAGGCGGCGTGAGGCGAGGTCGATGACGGTGGCCAGGTGGCAGAACTTCCCGCCGTCGATGGGCAGGTAGGTGATGTGATGTCGCCGACGTACTTCGTGTTCGGCGTGCTGGCGGTGAAGTCGCGGTGGATCAGGTCCGGGGCCTTGGCGGGGGCCGGATCGGGGACGGTGGTGCGGTGCCGGCGGCGCAACCGGACCCCTTCGATCCCGGACTCCCGCATGATCCGGGCGAACCGCTTGTGGTTGACCGCCTCACCGCTGGTCTCGCGGAGCCCGGCGGTGATCCGTGGAACTACGTAGGTACCGTCCGACTCCTGGTGCAACGCCAAGGACGTGGCAGAGCCGCTTCACGCCGTAGCGGCGCTGCAGGTCGGCGACGCACTGGAAGCGGTTCACCAGCGCGTCTCCCCGGCGAAATACTTGGCCGCCTTCCGCAGGATCTCGCGTTCCTCCTCCAGCTCGCGGATCTTCTTCCGCAAAGCCGCGTTCTCCGCCTCCAGCGGTTCCGGCGGCTGGGCCGCCTCCGGTGCCCGGCGTCCTCGCGGACGGCTTGCTCCAGCAGCCCTCACCCAGTTCCGCAAGGTCTCCGGATTGATGCCCAGATCGGCGGCGACCGACCTGATCGTCGCCTCCGGCCGCGACTCGTAGAGCGCGACCGCGTCCGCCTTGAACTCCGGCGGGTAGTTCTTCATAACCACGAGACGGAGGCAATCGCCAGGCCAACGCTGCGCTCTAGCATCGTCGTGACCCGCCTCCGCCGAGACGCCCGCACACACCTCTACCTCGAACGACCCACGAAGCAGGGCATGTCGAAACGCGAGATCATCCGTTGCCTCAAACGCTATGTCGCCCGAGAGATCTACCGTCAGGGCCAACCGCCCTCAGCCTCCGCTGCCACATCTTCGACGGCTTGACGCAGCATAGGAGCATCCTGAACGTGCACCTGGACTCCCCGATGCGCACCTGGACCGCCGGCCAGGACTGGTTGACCGTCCACCAACTGCCCGCCTACGCACCCGATCTCAACCCGGTCGAGGGCATCTCGTCCCTCCTACGGCGCGGCTGGCTCAGCAACGTCGCCTTCACCAGCCCCGACCACCTAGTCCAGACCGTCAGACGCAGCCTGCGCACGATCCAATACCGAAGCGATCTCATCGACGGATGCCTCGCCAGCACCGGCCTATCCCTCACCCCAACGACACCACAAGTTCAATGTCAGTGAACCTCTTTCATCCTGAGGTTGAGGGGTGAAATGGGCTGGTCAGCAGGGGTGGTGACATGACGAAGCCCCTCGTCGTTGGTGTGGTGATCTCACTCAACACGCCGACGGCCGGGGGGCTTCGTTGGTTCCGTATCCTTCCAATACGGGGTGTCAGCCCCGGATGGGAAGCCTTGAAAAGGTCTCTGCTGAAGGCTGGCTGTTCGATCGAGTGCAGTGGCTGCGGGACTCCGGTGGATGCTTCGTATCCTCCCGGCTCGATGAAGCCCAAGCATGGACTGGCACCTCTTGGTGATCTGTGGCTGCTGTCCTCGGTCGGGTGTGGTGGGTCCGTGGGTGCCGGGTGGACGCTTCGACTACTTCCGGCTCGCGAGGCCTCTTGTAGGGACCGGCGCCTCCCGGCGCTCTCGGATCTGCCATCACCCGGACGGGTGCTTCTCGTTGGTGTTTGTGGTGTGAGCCCGCTGCACGGTGACCTCTCGAAGCTCTCGGCGCCAGACGCCTCAGACGGACCGAGGCCCGCGCGGTGCGCTGGTGCCACGAACGGCCAGTGAGAGGGAGGGCCGGTCCCGCGTGAACGCGTAGGGAGAGCCCCAGTATTGGAACGCCGCGTGGCCCGCTTGGGCTCCTGACTAGCGCATACGAGAGGAAAGGGGGGCCAGTTGACCATCTACTGCGGGATCGACTGGGCCGAAGGGCACCACGATGTGGCTCTGGCTGACGACAGCGGGAAGCCAGCGGCCAGACTCAGGATCGACGACACGCTGGCCGGCTATCAGCAGTTACTGGAGCTGTTGGCCGAGCACGGTGACAGCGAAGCCAGCCCGATACCGGTGGCCATCGAGACCGGCCGCGGTCT
>NZ_JAAGMG010000990.1 GCF_010548525.1 Streptomyces sp. SID14478 | reverse complement strand
CGGCCTGCGCGAGCACGCTGTCGTCCATGCCCGCCACGGCGACGTCCTCGGGTATGCGCAGGGCGCGGGCGTGCAGGGCGCGCGCGGCGCCGAGGGCGAGCTGGTCGTTGGCGCAGAACACCGCGTCGGGGGCGGCGGCGAGCAGGCGGTCCGTGGCCTCGGCGCCCGACTCGATGCCGAAGTCGGTGTGCACGACGAGCGCCGGGTCGTATACGAGGCCGCAGTCGGCGAGCGCGGCCCGGTAGCCCGCCTCGCGGTTGCGGCCGGGGACCGTGTCGCAGGGGCCGTTGACGAAGGCGATCCGGCGCCGCCCGGTGTCGTGGAGATGGCGCACGGCGAGCGATGCGCCCGCGACGGAGTCGGCCCGCACGCTGTCCACGGGCACGCCGTCCGGCAGGGAGCCTATGACCACGACGGGGCCGGCCGCGGTGCGCAGCGCCTCGATGTGCTCGTCGGTGATGCGGATGGGGCAGATGATGAGGCCGTCGCTGGTGCGGTCGCCGAGGCTGCGCAGCACGGCCAGCTCGTCGTCGACGACGGCGTCCGTGGAGTGCAGCAGCAGGCGGTATCCGGCCGCCTTCGCCACGCCTTGGATGGCGCGGACCATCGCCACGTAGACCGGGTTGCCGATGTCGGGCATCGCGAAGGTGAGCTGGCGGGTGCGGCCGCCCTTGAGGGAGCGGGCCACCGCGTTCGGCACGTAGCCGAGCTCGGAGGCGGCGCGCTCGACCCGCTCGACGGTGTCGCGGCGGGCACCGAGACCGTTCAGCACCCGCGAGACGGAGGCGATCGAGACGCCCGCCCGCTCCGCGATGGAGACGATCGTGGGCTGGCCGCCCCCTGGTGACACCGCTGTCCTCGCCACCGCTCTGCCCCCTTGTGTCAGCGAAAATCCGATTGCTGTAAACGTTTCCGGGAACTGGAAACGTTTACAGATGTTGCGTTCAGGTTTCCCGGTCCGTCAACGGACCTCTCACGTGATCCATCTCACGGGTGAGGGGGAAGAGCCGTCGGGCAGTCGAGGTCAGCGGCCGCCGAGTGCGTTGCGCAGGGCGCAAAACCGCAGGTAAGTACGGCCTTCCTTGCTAGCGCGGCCGTTTTTCCGCGCGTACTTTCGAGCTCGTAGAACAGGCATCGCAGGGGAGCGGGGAACACAGGCATGGCCATCATCGAGACCGAGGCGACACTCCACGACGCGCACCGGGACAACCACACCCACCGCGATGTCAACGGGGGCTGGCTGCGCCCCGCGGTGTTCGGTGCGATGGACGGCCTCGTGTCCAACTTCGCGTTGATGGCCGGCGTCGCCGGCGGGGCCGTCTCGCAGCAGACCGTCATCATCACCGGGCTGTCGGGGCTCGCCGCGGGCGCCTTCTCCATGGCGGCCGGCGAGTACACCTCCGTCGCCTCCCAGCGGGAGCTGGTCGAGGCCGAACTCGACGTCGAGCGGCGCGAGTTGAGGAAGCACCCGGCCGACGAGGAGCGCGAGCTCGCCGAGCTGTACGCCTCGCGCGGCGTCGAACCGGACCTTGCGCGCGAGGTCGCCCGGCAGCTGTCGCGCGACCCGGAGCAGGCCCTGGAGATCCACGCCCGCGAGGAGCTCGGCATCGACCCGGGCGATCTGCCGTCACCGATGGTGGCCGCCGTCTCGTCCTTCGGCTCGTTCGCGCTGGGCGCTCTGATTCCCGTGCTGCCGTACCTGCTGGGGGCGAGCGATCTGTGGCCGGCCGTCGTGCTCGCGCTCATCGGGCTCTTCGCCTGCGGGGCCGTGGTGGCCCGGGTGACGGCGCGGTCGTGGTGGTTCAGCGGATTGCGGCAGTTGGCCCTGGGCGGCGCCGCGGCGGGTGTGACGTATCTCCTGGGCAGTCTTTTCGGAACGGCAATAGGTTGACGGTTCGCCGGTCACGGCCGGAAGATGGCTATACAAGGCCTTGCATAAGTAGTCGTTACTGGACGGTTTCGATTACTTGACCACGGGGCATGAGCCGTAAGCGCTGTGGGCAATGAGGCCCGCGGCGCACCTCCGGCTCATCGGCCCCCCGGTCATCGATCTGTCCGCCAGGGTCTCCCTCCGCCGCCACCCGCGGTGTCCGCATGTTGGAACGAAGTTTCCGGTTTCCGAGATTCGCTCCATCATGTAACCTGCACGAAATTTTGCAGCCGCATGAACTTTGCAGTAATTCAGCAGTACTTTCGCAGTACTCCGCAGAGGGCCAACGTCGTCCCTCGGCACAGCAAATGCCACGACGACGACGGGAGAGCCGATGCGTACGCCGCGCCAGCCGTCCCAGCACTCCAACAACGGCCTGAACTGGTCGCACATGGATGCTCGCCCTGCCGCCCAGGGCATGTACGACCCGCGCAACGAGCACGACGCCTGCGGCGTCGGCTTCGTGGCCACCCTCACCGGTGAGGCGAGCCACACGCTGGTCGAGCAGGCGCTCACCGTTCTGCGCAATCTGGAACACCGCGGTGCCACCGGCTCCGAGCCCGACTCGGGCGACGGAGCGGGCATCCTGTCCCAGGTTCCGGACGCCTTCCTGCGCGAGGCGGTCGACTTCGACCTGCCCGCAGCGGGTTCGTACGCCGTAGGCATCGCCTTCCTGCCGGAGGCCGACCCCGAGACCTTCGTCGCGCAGCTCGAGACGATCGCCGGCGAAGAGGGCCTGAACGTCCTCGGGTGGCGTGAGGTCCCCGTCGCCCCGCAGCTGCTGGGCGCCACCGCCCGCTCGACGATGCCGGTCTTCCGGCAGATCTTCGTCGCGGACGGCACCAACAAGGACATCGCGCTCGACCGCAAGGCGTTCGTGCTGCGCAAGCGCGCCGAGCGCGAGGCCGGCGTGTACTTCCCGTCGCTCTCCGCCCGCACCATCGTCTACAAGGGCATGCTGACCACCGGCCAGCTGGAGCCCTTCTTCCCGGACCTGTCCGACCGCCGCTTCGCGTCCGCGATCGCGCTCGTCCACTCGCGCTTCTCCACGAACACCTTCCCGTCGTGGCCGCTCGCGCACCCGTACCGCTTCGTCGCGCACAACGGTGAGATCAACACCGTCAAGGGCAACCGCAACTGGATGCGCGCCCGCGAGTCGCAGCTCGCCTCCGAGCTCTTCGGTACGGAGAAGCTGGAGCGGATCTTCCCGATCTGTACGCCGGACGCCTCGGACTCCGCGTCCTTCGACGAGGTGCTCGAACTGCTGCACCTCGGTGGACGTTCGCTTCCGCACAGCGTCCTGATGATGATCCCGGAGGCGTGGGAGAACCACGACTCCATGGACCCGGCCCGCCGGGCGTTCTACCAGTACCACGCCTCCATGATGGAGCCCTGGGACGGCCCGGCCTGCGTCACCTTCACCGACGGTGTCCAGGTGGGCGCCGTTCTCGACCGCAACGGTCTGCGCCCCGGCCGCTACTGGGTCACCGACGACGGCCTCGTCGTCCTCGGCTCCGAGGTCGGCGTCCTCGACATCGACCCCGCGAAGGTCGTCAAGAAGGGCCGGCTGCAGCCCGGCCGGATGTTCCTCGTCGACACCGCCGAGCACCGCATCATCGAGGACGACGAGATCAAGGCCGGTCTCGCCGCCGAGAAGCCCTACGGCGAGTGGCTGGAGACCGGCGAGATCGAGCTCTCCGACCTGCCCGAGCGCGAGCACATCGTGCACACGCACGCCTCCGTCACGCGCCGCCAGCAGACCTTCGGCTACACCGAGGAAGAGCTGCGCATCCTCGTCGCCCCGATGGCCAAGGCCGGCGCCGAGCCGATCGGCTCGATGGGCACCGACACCCCGATCGCGGCCCTCTCACAGCGCCCGCGTCTGCTCTTCGACTACTTCACCCAGCTGTTCGCGCAGGTCACGAACCCGCCGCTGGACGCCATCCGCGAGGAGCTCGTCACCTCGCTGCGCTCCTCGCTCGGCCCGGCCGGCAACCTGCTGGAGCCCACCGCCGCCTCCTGCCGTTCGGTCACCCTGCCCTTCCCGGTGATCGACAACGACGAGCTGGCCAAGCTCATACACATCAACGCCGACGGCGACATGCCCGGCATGAAGGCCGCGACCCTGTCCGGCCTCTACCGGGTCTCCGGCGGCGGCGACGCGCTGGCCGCCCGCATCGACGAGATCTGCACCGAGGCCGACGCCGCCATCGAGGCCGGCGCCCGCCTGATCGTGCTCTCCGACCGGCACTCCGACGCCGAGCACGCGCCGATCCCGTCGCTGCTGCTCACCGCCGCCGTCCACCACCACCTCATCCGCACGAAGCAGCGCACCCAGGTGGGTCTGCTCGTCGAGGCCGGTGACGTGCGCGAGGTCCACCACGTCGCGCTGCTGATCGGCTTCGGCGCCGCGGCCGTCAACCCGTACCTGGCCATGGAGTCGGTCGAGGACCTGGTCCGCGCCGGCACGTTCCTCGACGCCGACGAGGACGGCGGGGCCGAGCAGGCCATCCGCAACCTCATCTACGCGCTCGGCAAGGGCGTCCTGAAGGTCATGTCCAAGATGGGCATCTCGACCGTCGCCTCCTACCGCGGCGCCCAGGTCTTCGAGGCCGTCGGCCTCCAGGAGGCCTTCGTCGAGAAGTACTTCAACGGCACCGCCACCAAGATCGGCGGCGCCGGCCTCGACGTCGTCGCCGAAGAGGTCGCCGCCCGCCACGCCAAGGCGTACCCGGCGAGCGGCATCGCGCCCGCGCACCGTGCGCTGGAGATCGGCGGCGAGTACCAGTGGCGCCGCGAGGGCGAGCCGCACCTGTTCGACCCGGAGACGGTCTTCCGCCTCCAGCACGCGACGCGCTCGCGCCGCTACGACATCTTCAAGAAGTACACGGGCCGGGTGAACGAGCAGTCGGAGCGCCTGATGACGCTGCGCGGCCTGTTCGGCTTCAAGTCCGCGGACCGTCAGCCGATCCCGATCGACGAGGTCGAGCCGGTCTCCGAGATCGTCAAGCGGTTCTCGACCGGCGCCATGTCGTACGGCTCCATCTCGCGCGAGGCCCACGAGACCCTCGCCATCGCCATGAACCAGCTGGGCGGCAAGTCCAACACCGGTGAGGGCGGCGAGGACGCCGACCGGCTGTACGACCCGGCACGCCGCTCCTCCATCAAGCAGGTCGCCTCCGGCCGCTTCGGCGTGACGAGCGAGTACCTGGTCAACGCCGACGACATCCAGATCAAGATGGCCCAGGGCGCCAAGCCCGGCGAGGGCGGTCAGCTGCCCGGCCACAAGGTCTACCCGTGGGTCGCCAAGACGCGTCACTCGACGCCGGGCGTGGGCCTGATCTCCCCGCCGCCGCACCACGACATCTACTCCATCGAGGACCTGGCTCAGCTGATCCACGACCTCAAGAACGCCAACCCGCAGGCCCGCATCCACGTGAAGCTGGTCTCCGAGGTCGGCGTCGGCACGGTCGCGGCCGGTGTGTCCAAGGCGCACGCGGACGTCGTCCTGATCTCCGGCCACGACGGCGGTACGGGCGCCTCGCCGCTCACCTCGCTCAAGCACGCCGGCGGTCCCTGGGAGCTCGGCCTCGCCGAGACGCAGCAGACGCTGCTGCTCAACGGCCTGCGCGACCGCATCGTCGTGCAGACCGACGGTCAGCTGAAGACCGGCCGCGACGTCCTCATCGCCGCGCTGCTGGGCGCCGAGGAGTTCGGTTTCGCGACCGCGCCGCTCGTCGTCTCCGGCTGCGTCATGATGCGCGTCTGCCACCTGGACACCTGCCCGGTCGGCATCGCCACCCAGAACCCGACGCTGCGCGACCGGTTCTCCGGCAAGCCCGAGTTCATCGTGAACTTCTTCGAGTTCATCGCCGAAGAGGTCCGCGAGCTCCTCGCCGAGCTCGGCTTCCGCACCATCGAGGAGGCCGTCGGCCACGCCGAACTCCTCGACACCGAGCGGGCCGTGAACCACTGGAAGGCGCAGGGCCTCGACCTGGAGCCGCTCTTCTACGTTCCCGAACTGCCGGACGGCGCCGCGCGCCACCAGGTGATCACGCAGGACCACGGCCTGGAGAAGGCCCTGGACAACGAGCTGATCAAGCTCGCGGCGGACGCGCTGGCCGCGAACGACCAGGCGGACGCCCAGCCGGTGCGCGCCCAGGTCGCCATCCGCAACATCAACCGCACGGTCGGCACCATGCTGGGCCACGAGGTGACGAAGAAGTTCGGTGGCGCGGGCCTGCCCGACGACACCGTCGACATCACCTTCACCGGCTCGGCCGGCCAGTCCTTCGGCGCCTTCGTGCCGCGCGGCGTGACGCTGCGCCTGGAGGGCGACGCCAACGACTACGTCGGCAAGGGCCTGTCCGGCGGCCGGATCATCGTCCGCCCGGACCGCGGCGCCGACCACCTCGCCGAGTACTCGACGATCGCCGGCAACACCATCGCGTACGGCGCGACGGGCGGCGAGCTGTTCCTGCGCGGCCGCACCGGCGAGCGCTTCTGCGTCCGCAACTCCGGTGCCACGGTCGTCTCGGAGGGCGTGGGCGACCACGGCTGCGAGTACATGACCGGCGGCCACGCGGTCGTCCTCGGCGAGACGGGCCGCAACTTCGCGGCCGGCATGTCGGGCGGCATCGCGTACGTCATCGACCTGGACCTCCACAACGTCAACGTCACCAGCCAGGGCGCTGTCGAGCCCCTGGACGACACCGACCGGCAGTGGCTGCACGACGTGGTGCGCCGCCACGCGGAGGAGACCGGATCGACGGTGGCCGAGAAGCTGCTCGCCGAGTGGACCAGCGCCGTGGAGCGCTTCAGCAAGATCATCCCCAGTACGTACAAGGCAGTGCTCGCCGCCAAGGACGCCGCCGAGCGAGACGGTCTGACCGAGACCGAGATCACCGAGAAGATGATGGAGGCGGCGACCAATGGCTGATCCCAAGGGCTTTCTCAACCACGGGCGCGAGGTCGCCACGACCCGCCCCGTCGGCGAGCGCGTGCAGGACTGGAACGAGGTCTACGTTCCCGGCTCCCTGCTCCCCATCATCAGCAAGCAGGCCTCGCGCTGCATGGACTGCGGCATCCCGTTCTGCCACAACGGCTGCCCGCTCGGGAACCTGATCCCCGAGTGGAACGACTTCGCGTACCGCGAGGACTGGTCGGCCGCGCAGGAGCGCCTGCACGCGACGAACAACTTCCCCGAGTTCACCGGCCGGCTCTGCCCGGCCCCGTGCGAGTCGGCCTGCGTGCTCGGCATCAACCAGCCGGCCGTGACCATCAAGAACGTCGAGGTCTCGATCATCGACCAGGCGTGGGACCGGGGCGACGTCGCCCCGCAGATCCCCGAGCGCCTGTCGGGCAAGACCGTCGCCGTCATCGGCTCGGGCCCGGCCGGTCTCGCCGCCGCCCAGCAGCTGACGCGGGCCGGTCACACCGTCGCCGTCTACGAGCGCGCGGACCGCATCGGCGGCCTGCTGCGGTACGGCATCCCCGAGTTCAAGATGGAGAAGCGCCACATAAACCGCCGCATCGAGCAGATGCGCGCGGAGGGCACCAAGTTCCGCACCGGGGTGGAGGTCGGCCGCGACACCGACGCCGCCAAGCTGCGCAAGCGCTACGACGCCGTGGTCGTCGCCGCCGGCGCCACGATCTCGCGCGACCTGCCGGTCCCGGGCCGTGACCTGAACGGCATCCACTTCGCGATGGAGTACCTGCCGCTCTCCAACAAGGTGCAGGAGGGCGACTTCGTGGCGCCCCCGATCACCGCCGAGGGCAAGCACGTCGTCGTGATCGGCGGCGGCGACACCGGCGCCGACTGCGTGGGCACCGCCCACCGCCAGGGCGCCGCCTCGGTCACGCAGCTGGAGATCATGCCGCGCCCGGGCGACGAGCGGAACGCGGGTCAGCCCTGGCCGACCTTCCCCATGCTCTACAAGGTCACCTCGGCCCACGAGGAGGGCGGCGAGCGGGTCTACTCCGTCTCGACGACCCACTTCGAGGGCGACGAGGACGGCAACGTCCAGTGGCTGCACCTCACCGAGGTCGAGTTCATCGACGGCAAGCTGACGCCGAAGCCGGGCACGGAGCGCAAGATCCCCGCCCAGCTGGTGACGCTGGCCATGGGCTTCACCGGCACGGACCAGGAGAACGGCCTCGTCGCCCAGTTCGGCCTGGACCTCGACGCGCGCGGCAACATCGAGCGCGACGCCGACTTCCAGACCAACGTCCCCGGCGTCTTCGTCGCCGGTGACGCGGGCCGCGGCCAGTCGCTCATCGTGTGGGCGATCGCCGAGGGCCGCTCGGCGGCCCGCGGGGTCGACCGCTTCCTGACCGGCGTCTCGGAACTCCCGGCGCCGATCAAGCCGACGGACCGCGCCCTCATGGTGTGATCCGGTGGGGCGCCGTCACTGACGCCCCGTCAATAGACGTCCCGTACAACGGCGTACGGAACTGAGCGCGACGCCTGCCCCACTGTCCCCGACCGGACGACCGGGTGGGCGTCGCGGTGCGTTCGCGTCAGGGCGCCTTGTACGTCTCCCCGTACACCTTCCAGGTCAGCGGTGTCTTCAGCGACAGGTTCCCGTCGTAGAGGAAGCGGCGCTCGGCCGTGTCGATGCGGGAGGTGTCGATGTCGGACTTCTTCTGCTTCATGGCCTTGCGGCGCAGGTCCAGGAAGATGTCGAGGTACGCCTTCTCCCGGCCGCCCTGCGAGGGGGTGTCGGCCTCCTTCATGGCCGCCTCGCGCAGGCCGTAGAAGCCGGTGGGGCCGGTGCCCGGGCCGTGGAAGACCATCGCGTCGTAGTAGACGAACTGGCCGAGCGTGCCGAGTCCGTCGAGTTTGGCGAGGCGGACCGCCGGGTCGAAGTAGACGCGGTCGCGCTCCTCGTCCTGGGCGGCACGGAAGGCCTTCTTGCCGGCCTCCGCCTTCCAGGCCGCCGTGAAGCCGGGGTCGAGGCCCTCGTGGGACTGCGTGCCGTCGACCTTGCGCAGGGCCGGGAGGTAGCGGGCCAGGCCGTTGCCGGGGTGGTCGTCGGTGTAGCGCTCGACCAGGGTGAGCAGGTCATGGGTGCCGGTGCAGAAGCCGATGATGCCCGCGGTGTAGCCCTGGCCGTCGCCTATGTCCTCTATGTAGCCGTACTGGCCGCGCCAGTCGAGGGTGGAGTTCTCCGCGCTGGCGACGATCTGCTGCGCGAGCTCCTTCTTCTTGGGCGCCGCGAGGCCCGGCGGCAGGTCCGCGATCACCTCGTCGTCGGCCTTGCGCTCCGCGGCCGACCTGCCGTCGCCGCCGGCCGTGGAGGAGGCCGAGAGGCCGGGCAGGGCGGAGGAGCCGTCGTCCTTGCTGTCGGGGGACAGCAGGTAGACGGCCGCCGTGGCGACGGGGGCCACGGCGAGGAGCGAGAGGACCAGGCAGCCTGCGCGTTTCATGCGGGAAAGAGTAAGCGGGCGCCCGCGCGGGGTGGATGCCTGCGCCCGCTATTGACTAAAAGTCAAACGAGGGCCAGTCTCGGGCCGAGTCACCGTCCCACCGCCGCACCCACCGCCGTCACGACCCGGGAGGCCCCGTGAGCGACGCAGCACCGGCACGACTGGACCAGGAGCTCGGCGCCCAACCCCCCGCATCCTTCCGGGAGTTGACCAACGAGCAGAGCGCCGTACTCGCCGACGCGCTGCGCCGCGAGCACGACAGCCGCGCCGCGGGGCTCAACGAGGCGGCCGAGGAAGCACTCAAGCTGGTGCCCGCACTCGCGCGCGGGCCCGTCCGCCGGATTCTGTTCCGTTAGGAGACCCGACCGTGGGAGATGACCCGACCGTGGGAGAAGACCCGACCGTGGACACCGTGACCGCGGACACCTTGAAGAACCGGGCCGAAGTCCTCAAGACCGCACGGGCGCTGGGCGTCGAGCCCGAGCGGCTCGGCTTCCTCGGCGCCCTGCCCGTCGAGGAGCTGAGGGCCTTTCGCGCGCAGTGCGTCGCCGCGCTCTTCGACCGCGCACCCGACATGCTCGACCGGATCGCCGCCGCCACGAAACTCGTGCCGGCCGGGGTCGCCGCCGCGATCTCGCAGAAGGCCCTCGGGCCCCGCCTGGCCGCCGCCGTCGCCGGGCGCCTGGACCCGCAGCGCGCCGCCGACATCATCGAGAAGTTGCCCGTCGCCTTCACCGCCGAGGCCTGCGCGCACCTCGACCCGCGCCGCATCCCCGGGATCGTCGACCGGCTCGACGAGGACCTCCTGGTGCGCATCGCGGTCGAACTGGCCGCGCGTGGCGACCACGTGACGATGGGCCGGTTCGTCGGGCACCTGCGGGACTCGGCCCTCGGCCGGATCCTGCCGCAGGTCGACGACGCCGCCGTCCTGCGCACCGGGTTCCTGATCGACCGGCCCGAACGGCTCGGCCGGGTCGTCGAGTTGATGGGCGACGAACGGCTGGCCCGGGTCATCGGCTCCGCCGCCGGGGACGGACTGTGGGCGGAGGCGCTCGCCGTGGCCGGGATGGTCACCGGCGCACAGCGCGGCCGGATCGCCGAGCTCGCCGCGGACCAGTCCGAGGAGCGCCTGGAGTCGCTCGTGGGCGCCGTCGCGGAGCAGGGCCTGTGGGAGTCGCTGCTGCCGCTCGTCGCCCTGCTGGACGACGACCGGCGCCGCGCGGTGGCCGCGCTGCCCTCGCTCCGGGACGCCGAGGTGCTCGCCGCCGTGGTGCGGGCCGTGGTGGCGACCGGGCTGTGGGGCGAGTTCCTGCCGCTGGTGGACGTGCTTCCGCAGGAGTCGCGGGTCGTCGTCGCCGGGGCCGCGGGCTCCTTGCCGGAGGCCGACCTGGACGCCCTGGCCCGGGAGGTCGACAAGCAGGACCTGTGGGAACTGGTGCTGCCGCTGGTGGAGTTGATGCCGGAGGAGGGCAAGGAGCGGGTGTTCTCGTTGCCGGCGTTCCATGACGCGGGCGGCGCCTGAGCCATCGTTACGGGCCCCGCCCGCCGAAGGCGACCGCCGGCGCCGCCACCCCGTACTGCGGCGCACGACCTGGCCACACCTGAGACGGCTGGTCGGAGCGGGCCCGCCGGCGTAACCTCGGCGCTCATGATCGACACCGCCGTACGCCTGCTGCCCGCCGCCGACCGCGCCGCCGTCGCCTGGAAGAACGGCGGCGGCGTCACGCGGGAGATCGCCGGGTTCCCGCAGGGTGCGGGCATGGACACCTTCCAGTGGCGGGTCAGCCTCGCGGAGGTGGCGGCCGACGGCCCGTTCTCCGCGTTCCCCGGCGTGGAGCGCACCCTCACGATGGCCGAGGGCGACGGCATGGAACTGACCGTCGCAGGGGTCCCGCACCTCGTCGACACCCCTTACGTCCCCGGGGACTTCGCGGGCGACGTGCCCACCGACTGCCGGCTGCTCGGCGGGCCCGTCGTCAACTTCAACGTCATGTGGCGACGGGACGCCCTCCCCGTACCCCCGTCCGTGGCCGTGGTCCGCGGACGGCTGTCACTCGCGTCCCCGGCGCTCGTCGTCGCGCTCGGCACGGCCGGCGCCCGGGTCGCGGGACGGCCCCTCGGCAGGTACGACGCCGCCCACGTCACGGAAGCGTGCGAGGTGTACGCCGCAGGGCCCACCGCCGTCGTCAGCTTCCCCCGCCGAGCTGCTTGAACTGCTCCTCGGTCAGGGTGACGTCGAGCGCCGCCACGTTCTCCTCCAGGTGCGCGACGGACGTCGTACCGGGGATCGGGATCACGTTCGGGGCGCGGTGCAGCAGCCAGGCCAGGGACGTCTGGGCGGCGGTGGCGCCCACCGCACGGGCCACCTCGGCGACCGGACTGTCGGGCCCGGCGTGCCCACCCGCGGCGATCGGGAAGAACGGCAGGAACGCGATGCCGTGCGCGGCGGTGTGGTCGACGACGTCGTCGTGGTCGCGGGCGCCGAGGTTGTAGTGGTTCTGCACGCTCGCGATCGGGGCGACCTCCCGGGCCTGCCGCAACTGGTCGACGGTGACCTCGGACAGGCCGATGTGGCGGACCTTGCCCTCGTCCCGGAGCTGCCGGAGCGCGCCGATCTGGTCGGCCACCGGATAGTCGGGGTCGAGCCGGTGCAGCTGGAGCAGGTCGATCCGTTCGGTGCGCAGCCGGCGCAGGCTCAGCTCGGCCTGCTGGCGCAGGTAGGCGGGATGGCCGTGCACCACCCAGTCCTGCGAGGAGGGCCGCAGGAGGCCGACCTTGGTGGCGACCGTGCGCCGCATCCGCGCGTTCCTCGCCGCCGGCCTGCCCACCCGGGTCATCCGCGAGGTCCTGGACTGCGTGTGCGGCAGCGAGGCCGAGGTCGAGCCGTGCCTGACGCCGATGCTCCGCGACCAACTGCGGGACATCGAGGAACGCATCGAGGCCCTGGAGGGCTCGCGGGCCTCCCTCGCCGGCATCCTGGCGGTGACCCGGTGACACCCCGCACGGACCGTGACCGCACGGACCACAATGGGCGCGTGCCTACGAAGAAGACGCCCCCGGCGACGAAGAAGCCCCAGGCAGCCAAGAAGTCCCAGGCCGGCGCCTCGCCCGAGCGGCGCCGCGAGATCCTGGACACCGCCGCGGAGGTCTTCGCCGCCCAGGGCTACAACGCCACCACCGTCCGTAAGATCGCGGACCACGCGGGCATGCTCGCCGGCAGCCTCTACTACCACTTCGACTCCAAGGAATCGATGCTGGAGGAGATCCTGCGGACCTTCCTCGACGAGCTCTGGTCCGGCTACGACGCCGTCCTGGCGGCCGGGCTTGGCCCGCGCCCGACCCTGGAGGCGCTCGTCACCGAGTCCTTCCGGGAGATCGACCGGCACCGCGCCGCCGTCGCGATCTACCAGAAGGAGTCCCGGCACCTCGTCGCGCAGGACCGGTTCGACTTCCTCGCACAGTCGCAGCGCCGCTTCAAGGAGACGTGGCTGACGACGCTGGAGCGCGGGGTCGCCGACCAGGAGTTCCGCGCCGACCTCGACATCCGCCTCACCTACCGGTTCGTGCGCGACACCGTATGGGTGGCCGCGTCCTGGTACCGCCCCGGCGGGCAGCACCGTCCCGAGGAGATCGCGCGGCAGTACCTGACCATGGTGCTGGACGGGATCGCGGCACGGTGAAGGGTCATGCTACGATCGTGATGTTGCAGTTTTGGTACCCATAGACTTTATGTGCGCCTGACGGGAATGTTCCTCAGGCGCATTATTGTTTTGCCGGGGCGTTCTCGGAATGGGGGGCTGCTACCTGTTTCAAGGAGAATTTCATGGCCACCGGTACCGTTAAGTGGTTCAACTCGGAAAAGGGCTTCGGCTTCATTGAGCAGGACGGCGGCGGCGCCGACGTCTTCGCCCACTACTCGAACATCGCCACCTCGGGCTTCCGCGAGCTCCAGGAGGGCCAGAAGGTCACGTTCGACGTGACGCAGGGCCAGAAGGGCCCGCAGGCGGAGAACATCCTCCCCGCCTGATCCAGCATCACCGGGCCGGGGCCCGCACCTTCACGGTGCGGGCCCCGGCTCATGCTGTCCCCGTCCCCGGAAGAGGCATGCCGCATGGCCAGCTCAGCCCGCCCGTCCCGCCGTCGCCCCGCCCGTCCCGCAGCAGCAGGGCAGCGACGCGCCCCCGAGCAGCAGCGCAGGCAACAGCCCACGCCGCCGCGCGAGTTCACCATGCCGGAGAACACCACTCCCGCGCTGCCCCCGGTCGACGCCTTCGCCGAACTCGACATGCCCGCCGCCCTGTTGAAGACCCTCGCGGCGCAGGGCGTCACCGAGCCCTTCCCGATCCAGGCCGCGACGCTGCCCAACTCGCTGGCCGGACGTGACCTCCTCGGCCGCGGCCGCACCGGCTCCGGCAAGACCCTCGCCTTCGGGCTGTCCATGCTCGCCCGCACCGCCGGTGCCAAGGCCGAGCCCAGGACGCCGCTGGCGCTCGTCCTCGTCCCCACGCGCGAGCTCGCCCAGCAGGTCACCGACGCCCTCACCCCGTACGCCACCTCGCTCCACCTGCGGATGGCCACCGTCGTCGGCGGCATGTCGATCTCCCGGCAGGCGGGCCAGCTGCGCCGCGGTGCCGAGGTCGTCGTCGCCACCCCCGGACGCCTCAAGGACCTCATCGAGCGCGGCGACTGCGCCCTCGGACAGGTCCGGATCACCGTCCTGGACGAGGCCGACCAGATGGCCGACATGGGCTTCATGCCGCAGGTCACCGCGCTGCTCAAGCAGGTCGCGCCGGGCGGTCAGACCATGCTGTTCTCCGCGACGCTGGACCGGAACGTGGACCGGCTGGTGCGCCAGTTCCTCACCGACCCCGTCGTGCACTCGGTCGACCCGTCCGCGGGCGCCGTCACGACCATGGAGCACCACGTCCTGCACGTGCTCGACGAGACCGACAAGAAGGCCGTCACCGCGCGCATCGCCGCCCGCGAAGGCCGCGTCATCCTCTTCGTCGACACCAAGCGCTCCGCCGACCGGCTCGCCAAGCGGCTGCTGGCCAGCGGCGTGCTCGCCGCGCCGCTGCACGGCGGCCGCAGCCAGCCGCAGCGCAACCGCACCCTGGAGCAGTTCAAGGACGGCCGGGTCACTGCCCTGGTCGCCACCAACGTCGCGGCGCGCGGCATCCACGTCGACGACCTCGACCTCGTGGTGAACGTGGACCCGCCCACCGAGCACAAGGACTACCTGCACCGCGGCGGCCGCACGGCCCGCGCCGGCGAGTCCGGCAGCGTCGTCACGCTCGTGCTGCCCGAGCAGAAGCGCGACGTGCAGCGACTGATGCGCGATGCCAAGGTGCAGCCCCGTACCACCCAAGTCCGTTCCACGGACGAGGAGTTGGTGAAGATCACCGGAGCTCGTGAGCCGTCCGGGGTCGCCGTGGTCATCGCCGTTCCCGAGCCGGCCGCACCGTCGTCCGCCGCCAAGCCGCGCCGTTCGCGCCGCTCGCGCGGCGGCGGCTCCGGCAACGGTGGC
>NZ_JAAGMG010000951.1 GCF_010548525.1 Streptomyces sp. SID14478 | reverse complement strand
GAGGGCCGCCGCGGCGCGGGCCGTGCGCGGGTCGCCGAGCAGCGCAAGGGCCTGGGCCGCGGCCGCGCAGCGCTCCGGATCACGGTGGTTGAGCAGGAGGACGAGGGACTCGAAGGCGCGGCCGTCACCCGCGACGCCCAGCCGGTACGCCGCCAACTCCCGTGCCCACAAGGGCTGCTGCGGCGCGGTGAGCACCGCCGCCAGTTCGTCCGGGTCGCGCGTGGCGGCGAGCTGCTCGAAGGCGGGCGTACCGCCGGATTCCTTCCGGATGCGTTCCGTCACCGTTCGCGACTCTTCGTCCATGTGTCGAGGGTAGACGCGCCGGGCCTGCGGCGACGTAGATCACACGGACTCCGCAACACCGGGGGCTGGCGCGCTCGTTACTCGCCGGTTAATCTCAAGTGAGCGGGGCACACTTCCCGCAGCACCACTCTTGGCGGCCTGGTGACGCAGCCGCCGTGAGTGCACGTCGGTTCGGTACGCGCTACCGAAGTTCGCGCAGTACGACCCTGGCTCCGGGACAGAGCCGGTCGGCCTTTCCGTGCACGGCAGCTCGCTGCCCGTTCAACCCCCGTACGCCGCACGCCCTTTGGCGATCTCGCGTACGCCCCTCAGTCGTCACCCTCACTTCTGGAGTTCCCGGATGGACGCTCCCCTGTCCCGCATCTCTACCGTGGCCGTCGTCGGTCTCGGCACCATGGGCACCGGCATCGCCGAGGTGCTCGCCCGCGCCGGCCGCGAGGTCGTCGGCATCGACATCAGCGAGGCCGCCACCGCCGGGGCCGTCGCGTCCCTGGAGGCCTCGACGGCGCGTGCGGTGCGCCGCGAGCACCTCACCGAGCAGGAGCGGATCGAACTCCTCGCCCGGTTCCGCACGTTCACGGACCTGCAGGCCGCGGCCGACGCCGACCTCGTGATCGAGGTCGCCCCCGAGTCGTACGAGACCAAGCAGCAGATCTTCCGGGCCCTGGACAGCATCGTGCGACCCGAAACCGTCCTCGCGACCGGGACCAACGCCCTGTCGGTGACCCGGCTCGCCGCCGACTCCGCCCGGCCCGAACGCGTCCTCGGACTGCACTTCTTCAACCCCGCGCCCGCGATGAAGCTCGTCGAGGTGGTCTCCAGCGTGCTGACCGCGCCCACCGCGGTCGCCGCCGTCACCGACCTCGCCCTGGAGCTGGGCAAGGAGCCCGTCGCGGTCGGCGACCGGCCCGGGTTCGTCGCCGACGGCCTCCTGTTCGGCTACCTCAACCAGGCCGCGGCCATGTACGAGGCCAGGTACGCCTCGCGCGAGGACATCGACGCCGCGATGAAGCTGGGCTGCGGCCTGCCCATGGGGCCGCTCGCACTGCTCGACCTCATCGGCGTCGACACCGCGCGCACCGTCCTGGACGCCATGTACGCCGAGTCCCACGACCGGCTGCACGCGCCGGCCCCCGTCCTCAAGCAGCTCAGCGAGGCGGGCCTGACCGGGCGCAAGGCGGGCCGCGGCTTCTACACGTACGAGGAGCCGGGCAGCGCGGTCGTGGTGCGGGACGCGCTGACCCCGCCGCCCGAGGAGAGCGCGGCGCCCGCCCGCCCGATCCGCTCGGTCGGGGTCGCGGGCTCGGGGACCATGGCGTCCGGGATCGCCGAGGTCTTCGCGAAGGCCGGTTACGACGTCGTCCTCGCCGCGCGCAGCGAGGAGAAGGCGGAGGCGGCCAAGTCCCGTATCGGCACGTCGCTGCAGCGCTCCGTCGCCAAGGGGCGGATGACCGCCGAGGCCGCCGCCGGCACCCTCGCGCGCATCTCGCCCGCCGGTTCCTACGACGCCTTCGCCGACGTCGACCTCGCCCTGGAGGCGGTCGCCGAGGACCTGGAGGTCAAGCGTCAGCTGTTCGCGACGTTCGACAAGGTCTGCAGGCCCGGAGCGATCCTCGCCACCACGACCTCGTCGCTGCCCGTCGTCGCCTGCGCCCGGGCCACCTCCCGCCCGCAGGACGTGATCGGCATGCACTTCTTCAACCCGGCACCGGCGATGAAGCTCGTCGAGGTCGTGCGGACCGTGCTGACGGGCGACGACGTGCACGCATCCGTCCGGGACCTCACGCTGCGGGTCCGCAAGCACCCGGTGGACTGCGGGGACCGGGCCGGGTTCATCGTGAACGCGCTGCTTTTCCCGTACCTGAACAACGCGATCAAGATGGTGCAGGAGCACTACGCCTCGCTCGACGACATCGACGCCGCGATGAAGCTCGGCGGCGGCTACCCGATGGGCCCCTTCGAACTGCTCGACGTGGTCGGCCTGGACGTCTCGCTGGCGATCGAGAAGGTGCTGCACCGCGAGTTCCGCGACCCGGGCCTCGCGCCCGCGCCGCTCCTGGAGCACCTGGTGGCCGCGGGCTGCCTCGGCCGCAAGACGGGCCGTGGCTTCCGCGAGTATGCCCGGCGCTGACGGTCCGGTGACGAAGCCCTCGGGCCCGGCGACGGGTTCGTCACCGGGCTCCGGGCCGGGGTCGGGCGCCGAGGGAGACTGGGGCGGGCTGCTCGGGCATGCGGGCGGCCCGCTTACCGGGGAGCGTCGGGGAACGTACATGCAGTACGTTCAGGGCATGACGCCCGCTCATAAGGCCGACCCGACCTCCCGTACCCCCGCCACGCCCGACGCTCCGGAGAGCGCCGCGGGCAACCGGGCCGCGGCCCAGCGGCTCAAGATGCGCCGCGAGCTCGCGGCCGCGGCGATGGAACTCTTCGCCACGAAGGGGTACGAAGCGACGACGGTCGACGAGATCGCCGCGACGGCAGGCGTCGCCCGCCGGACCTTCTTCCGTCACTTCCGCTCCAAGGAAGAGGCGATCTTCCCGGACCACGACGACACCCTGGTGCGCGTCGAGGCCGTGCTGAACGCGGCCGCGCCGCACGAGCACCCTCTCGACACGGTCTGCCGCGGCATCAAGGAAGTCATGAAGATGTACGCCTCCTCGCCCGCGGTGTCCGTGGAGCGCTACCACCTGACCCGCGAGGTGCCCACGCTGCGCGAGCGCGAGATCGCCTCGGTCGCCCGCTACGAGCGGCTGTTCACCCGCTATCTGCTCGGCCACTTCGACGAGCAGGCGCACCACGACGGCAACGACGACCCGCTGCTCGCCGAGGTCGCCGCCTCCGCCGTCGTCACCGCCCACAACCACGTGCTGCGCCGCTGGCTGCGGGCCGGCGGCCAGGGCGACGTGGAGACCCAGCTCGACCGCGCCTTCGCCATCGTGCGGCGCACGTTCGGCTCCGGCATCGGGGCCGGCCGGACCGCCGCGGGACAGAGCGCCGCGCAGGTCTCCTACTCGGGCGAGGTCCTGGTCACGGTCGCCCGCACCGACGCCCCGCTTCCGGAAGTCATGCGCACCATCGAGGAAGCCCTGAGGAACCGCTGACCGCCGGGGGCGGCCAGCCCCCTCCGCTCTGCCCCGCCCCGCTCCCCCGTCCCCTGTGCCGCTTCCCACGTGCCGCGTCCCGCAAGGGAGTTGACTCCCGTACGCGGCGCCGTGTCATGCGCGCAGTGCCCTGCCGTGCCGCGCCGTCAGAGCCGGTAACCGCACTCCACCGGCGTCGCGTACCCCTCCCCCACGAACACGACGCTCCGCCGCGCACCCCCACGACTCGGCTCGGCTCGGCTCGGCTCTGCTCGGCCCGGCGGCCGGAACCCGTGAACACTCCGCCCTGGCACTGCGTGCCAGGGCGGAGGTCTTCCCCGCACCGCGGAGAGCCGCCACGACGAGGCGGTGATCGATCATCGATCCTTTCTACGCATGGGTAACCACCTGTGACCACCAACGATCGATCATCGCTCACCTGTTGCGTAAATATTTCACCTGAGCGAAATTGATGGCACGCAGTGCCTTGTCAGCTGTCACGGTGTGCCATACGTTGAAGGAGTCCGGGCGGCCGGCGTGCAGAGAACTTCCGTACGTCGGCTGTCCCCGCAAGCCACGGCCTGCGCGCCCGGACGCCTGCGTCACAGGCAACCTTCCGCGCCACACCAAGCGCTGCCACCGCTCCACCCCGCCGAACCGACGGCACGCACCACCAGCACCTCGCAGCCACCCACACCCCGACTCAGCGTTTCCCTCGACGCTCACCGCCGGAGGCACCACCGTGAAGGAAATCCTGGACGCGATTCAGTCGCAGACCGCCACGTCTGCCGACTTCGCCGCTCTGCCGCTGCCCGACTCGTACCGTGCGATCACCGTGCACAAGGACGAGACGGAGATGTTCGCGGGCCTGGAGACCCGCGACAAGGACCCGCGCAAGTCGATCCACCTGGACGACGTGCCGGTGCCCGAACTCGGCCCGGGCGAGGCCCTGGTGGCGGTCATGGCCTCCTCGGTCAACTACAACTCCGTGTGGACCTCGATCTTCGAGCCGATGGCGACCTTCGGGTTCCTGGAGCGCTACGGCAAGCTGAGCGAGCTGACCAAGCGCCACGACCTGCCGTACCACATCATCGGCTCCGACCTGGCGGGCGTCGTGCTGCGCACCGGGCCCGGGGTCAACGCCTGGCACCCCGGCGACGAGGTCGTCGCGCACTGCCTCAGCGTCGAACTGGAGTCGAGCGACGGCCACAACGACACGATGCTCGACCCCGAACAGCGGATCTGGGGCTTCGAGACCAACTTCGGCGGCCTCGCCGAGATCGCGCTCGTCAAGTCCAACCAGCTGATGCCCAAGCCCGACCACCTCAGCTGGGAGGAGGCCGCCGCGCCCGGCCTCGTCAACTCGACCGCGTACCGGCAGCTGGTGTCGAAGAACGGCGCCGGCATGAAGCAGGGCGACAACGTCCTCATCTGGGGCGCCAGCGGCGGACTCGGCAGCTACGCCACGCAGTTCGCGCTCGCCGGCGGCGCCAACCCGATCTGTGTCGTCTCCAGCGAGCAGAAGGCCGACATCTGCCGGGCCATGGGCGCCGAGGCGATCATCGACCGCAGCGCCGAGGGCTACAGGTTCTGGAAGGACGAGCGCACCCAGGACCCCAAGGAGTGGAAGCGCTTCGGCAAGCGCATCCGCGAGTTCACCGGCGGCGAGGACATCGACATCGTCTTCGAGCACCCCGGCCGCGAGACCTTCGGCGCCAGCGTCTACGTCACCCGCAAGGGCGGCACCATCACCACCTGCGCCTCCACCTCGGGCTACATGCACGAGTACGACAACCGCTACCTGTGGATGTCGCTGAAGCGCATCATCGGCTCGCACTTCGCCAACTACCGCGAGGCGTGGGAGGCCAACCGCCTGATCGCCAAGGGAAAGATCCACCCGACGCTGTCGAAGGTGTACTCCCTGGAAGACACCGGCCAGGCCGCCTACGACGTGCACCGCAACCTCCACCAGGGCAAGGTCGGCGTCCTCGCGCTCGCGCCGAAGGAGGGCCTGGGCGTGCGCGACCAGGACAAGCGCGCCCGGCACATCGACGCCATCAACCGCTTCCGGAACGTCTGAACTCCCAGGGGAGCACGAGCAGATGACTGAGCGTCAGAAGGACCGGCCGTGGCTGATGCGGACCTACGCCGGTCACTCCACGGCGGAGGCGTCCAACGAGCTGTACCGGCGCAACCTCGCCAAGGGACAGACGGGGCTGTCGGTCGCCTTCGACCTGCCGACCCAGACGGGCTACGACCCCGACCACATCCTCGCGCGGGGTGAGGTCGGCCGGGTCGGCGTCCCGGTGTCCCATCTCGGCGACATGCGGCGCCTGTTCCAGGACATCCCCCTGGAACAGATGAACACCTCGATGACCATCAACGCCACCGCCATGTGGCTCCTGGCGCTCTACCAGGTCGTCGCGGAGGAGCAGGGCGCGGACATCGGCCTGCTCCAGGGCACGACGCAGAACGACATCGTCAAGGAGTACCTGTCCCGGGGGACGCACGTCTTCCCGCCGGGCCCCTCCCTGCGACTGACCACGGACATGATCACGTACACGGTCGCGCACATGCCCAAGTGGAACCCGATCAACATCTGCAGCTACCACCTCCAGGAGGCGGGGGCCACACCGGTCCAGGAGATCGCGTACGCGATGTCCACCGCCGTCGCCGTTCTCGATGCCGTACGCGACTCAGGGCAGGTCCCCGCCGAGAAGTTCGGGGACGTCGTGGCCCGCATCTCCTTCTTCGTGAACGCGGGTGTCCGCTTCGTCGAGGAGATGTGCAAGATGCGGGCGTTCGGGCGGATCTGGGACCAGATCACGCGCGAGCGGTACGGCATCGAGAACGCGAAGCAGCGCCGCTTCCGCTACGGGGTGCAGGTCAACTCCCTCGGCCTGACCGAGGCGCAGCCGGAGAACAACGTCCAGCGCATCGTCCTGGAGATGCTGGCCGTGACGCTCTCCAAGGACGCGCGCGCCCGTGCCGTCCAACTCCCGGCCTGGAACGAGGCGTTGGGGCTTCCCCGGCCCTGGGACCAGCAGTGGTCGCTGCGCATCCAGCAGGTCCTCGCGCACGAGAGCGACCTGTTGGAGTACGAGGACATCTTCGCGGGCTCGCACGTCATCGAGAAGAAGGTCGACGCGCTGGTCGCCGACTCGCTCGCCGAGATCGAACGCATCCAGGAGATGGGCGGCGCGATGGCCGCCGTCGAGTCCGGCTACCTCAAGTCGCAGCTCGTCTCCTCGCACGCCGAGCGGCGGGCCCGGATCGAGGGCGGCGACGAGAAGATCGTCGGTGTCAACATCTACGAGTCGACCGAGCCGAATCCGCTCACCGCCGACCTGGACACCGCGATCATGACGGTCGACCACCAGGTCGAGGCGCGGGTGGTGCGGGCCATCGGCGACTGGCGCACCACCCGTCAGGAGTCGACGGAGCGGCAGGGCATGGGCGACCCGTTCCTCTACCCGACCACCCAGCAGGCCCTGGAACGCCTGAAGGAGGCCGCGGCCGGCACCGAGAACCTCATGGAGGCCACCCTCGAGTGCGCCCGCGCCGGGGTCACGACCGGCGAGTGGTCCGAGGCGCTGCGCGAGGTGTTCGGCGAGTTCCGGGCGCCGACGGGCGTGTCCTCGGCGCCGGTCGCCGTCACCGCCGAGGAGGGCACGCCGCTCGCCCTCGTGCGCGAGAAGGTCCGCCGCACCGGTGACGCACTCGGCGGCAGGCTCCGGCTCCTGGTCGGCAAGCCCGGCCTGGACGGCCACTCCAACGGCGCCGAGCAGATCGCCGTGCGGGCCCGCGACGCCGGGTTCGAGGTGGTCTACCAGGGCATCCGGCTCACCCCGGAGCAGATCGTGTCCGCCGCGCTCGCCGAGGACGTGCACTGCGTCGGCCTGTCGATCCTGTCCGGGTCGCACGCCGAACTGGTGCCGGACGTCCTGGAGCGGCTGCGCGAGGCGGGCGCTCCCGACATCCCCGTGATCGTCGGCGGCATCATTCCGCATGCGGACGCCGAGGCGCTGAAGCGGGCGGGTGTCGCCGCCGTCTTCACCCCCAAGGACTTCGGCATCACGGAGATCATCGGCCGTATCGTCGACGAGATCCGGCTAGCGAACAAGCTCGACCCTCTGGAGGTTCCCGCATGACCAGTCCTGTGAACCGTCTCCGCCCGCGCCGCTCGTGCCTGGCCGTGCCCGGCTCGAACCCGCGCTTCCTGGAGAAGGCCCAGGGCCTGGCAGCCGACCAGGTCTTCCTGGACCTGGAGGACGCCTGCGCGCCGCTCGCCAAGCCGGAGGCCCGGCACACCATCGTCAAGTTCCTCAACGAGGGCGACTGGACGGGCAAGACCCGTGTCGTGCGGGTCAACGACTGGACGACCGAGTGGACGTACCGCGACGTCGTGACCGTCGTCGAGGGCGCGGGCCCGAACCTCGACTGCATCATGCTGCCGAAGGTCCAGACGGCCGACCAGGTGGTGGCCCTGGACCTGCTGCTCACGCAGATCGAGAAGACGATGGGCTTCGAGGTCGGCAAGATCGGCATCGAGGCGCAGATCGAGAACGCCAAGGGCCTGAACAACGTCAACGCGATCGCCGAGGCCTCGCCCCGCATCGAGACGATCATCTTCGGCCCGGCCGACTTCATGGCGTCCATCAACATGAAGTCGCTGGTCGTCGGCGAGCAGCCGCCCGGCTACGGCGCCGACGCCTACCACTACATCCTGATGAAGATCCTGATGGCGGCCCGCGCCAACGACCTCCAGGCGATCGACGGCCCCTACCTCCAGATCAAGAACGTGGACGGTTTCCGCGAGGTCGCGGGCCGCGCCGCCGCCCTCGGCTTCGACGGCAAGTGGGTGCTGCACCCCGGCCAGGTCGAGGCGGCCAACGAGGTCTTCTCCCCGTCGCAGGAGGACTTCGACCACGCCGAGCTGATCCTGGACGCGTACGACTACTGCACGTCCGAGGCGGGCGGCAAGAAGGGCTCGGCGATGCTCGGCGACGAGATGATCGACGAGGCCTCGCGGAAGATGGCGCTGGTCATCTCCGGCAAGGGGCGTGCGGCCGGCATGCAGCGCACGTCGAAGTTCGAAGCCCCGGAGGCGTAGCACCATGCAATTCGGCCGCACTTACGAAGAGTTCACCGTCGGCGACGTCTACAAGCACTGGCCCGGGAAGACGGTCACCGAGTACGACGACCACCTCTTCTGCCTCCTGACGATGAACCACCACCCCCTCCACATGGACGCCAACTACGCGCAGAGCACGACGGACTTCGGCAAGAACGTCGTCGTCGGGAACTACATCTACTCGCTCCTGCTCGGCATATCCGTGCCCGACGTCTCCGGCAAGGCGATCGCCAACCTGGAGGTCGAATCGCTCAAGCACGTGGCGCCGACCTTCCACGGCGACACCATCTACGGCGAGACGACGGTCCTCGACAAGACGCCCTCGAGGTCCAAGACGGACCGCGGGATCGTCCACGTCGAGACCAAGGGCTACAAGCAGGACGGCACGCTCGTCTGCGTCTTCCGCCGCAAGGTGATGGTGCCCACCGAGACGTACATCAAGGAGCGCGGCGGCGAGCAGCCCGGCCGCCCCGAACCGAAGTCGCAGGAGAAGTAGCCATGAGCCGACTCGCCCAGACCGCTGGCCTCACCGACGTCCAGCGGGAAATCCTGTCCACCGTCCGGGACTTCGTGGACAAGGAGATCATCCCGGTAGCCACGGAGCTGGAGCACCGCGACGAGTACCCGCAGGCCATCGTCGACGGGCTCAAGGAGTTGGGCCTGTTCGGGCTGATGATCCCCGAGGAGTACGGGGGGCTGGGCGAGTCGTTGCTCACGTACGCGCTGTGCGTGGAGGAGATAGCGCGCGGCTGGATGTCGGTCTCCGGCATCATCAACACGCACTTCATCGTGGCGTACATGCTCAAGCAGCACGGGACGCAGGAGCAGAAGGAGCACTTCCTTCCGCGGATGGCGCTCGGTGAGGTGCGCGGCGCGTTCTCCATGTCCGAGCCGGCGCTGGGCTCGGACGTGTCGGCGATCACGTCGAAGGCGGTGCGGGACGGCGACGAGTACGTGCTGAACGGCCAGAAGATGTGGCTGACGAACGGCGGCACGTCAACGCTTGTGGCGGTTCTCACGCGGAGTGATGAAGGCCACCCCGAGGGGACGGCCCCGCACAAGTCGATGACGACGTTCCTCGTGGAGAAGGAGCCCGGATTCGGTGAGGTCCGGCCGGGTCTGACCATCCCCGGGAAGATCGACAAGATGGGTTACAAGGGCGTCGACACCACCGAGTTGATCATGGACGGGCTACGCATTCCGGCCAATCGCGTGCTCGGCGGCGATACCGGCCGAGGGTTTTACCAAATGATGGACGGAGTCGAGGTCGGGCGGGTGAATGTGGCAGCGCGTGGCTGCGGTGTCGCACAGCGTGCCTTCGAACTGGGCGTCTCTTATGCCCAGCAACGCCACACTTTCGGGAAGCCCATCGCGCAGCACCAGGCGATCCAGTTCAAGTTGGCCGAGATGGCTACCAAGGTCGAGGCCGCCCATGCGATGATGGTCAATGCGGCACGCAAAAAGGACTCCGGGGAGCGAAACGACCTCGAAGCAGGAATGGCCAAGTACCTGGCCTCCGAATACTGCAAAGAAGTCGTGGAGGACGCGTTCCGGATCCACGGGGGATACGGGTTCTCCAAGGAGTACGAGATCGAGCGTCTGTACCGCGAGGCGCCGATGCTGCTGATCGGTGAAGGTACCGCCGAAATCCAGAAAATGATCATTGGTCGTCGACTGCTCGAAGAGTATCGGTTCCAGGGCTGAGCCTGGGCGAGATGTCCTGTTACGGGGTGTTTTCTTCGCGAAGAAGATCACACCCCGTCAACGCTCTTCGGCCGTCGACTCGGCTTCCTGGCTTGCCCAGTTGTGGCTCGCAACCGATAGCATCCCCGGAAAAGCCGCCGTCCCCCCGTAACCAGCGCGGCCTCATCCGCTACGAAGGTCATCCATGCCCCACAGCCAAACCTCTGCACCACGCGACGGCTTCCTCGGTGGTCGCCTTGCGCGCGGAGCATCGCCGTGGCTTCTCCCGACCGTCGCCACGGCTGCCCTCAGCCTGGCCCGTTCGCGCCGTTCCAAGAAGGCAGCAGCACTCGCCGTCCCGACCACCGCTCTGGCGGCCGGCATGCTGTGGTTCTTCCGCGACCCCGAGCGCGAGATCGCTCCCGGCCGGGTCATCTCCCCGGCCGACGGCGTGGTGCAGAGCATCATGCCGTGGAAGGACGGCCGCACCCGCGTCGCGATCTTCATGAGCCCGCTGAACGTCCACGTGAACCGCGCTCCCCTCGCGGGCACCGTGACGTCCGTTGAACACATCCCGGGCGGCTACGTCCCGGCGTTCAACAAGGAGAGCGAGAACAACGAGCGCGTCGTGTGGCACTTCGACACCGAGCTCGGCGACATCGAGATGATCCAGATCGCCGGAGCCGTCGCCCGCCGCATCGTGCCGTACATCCCCCAGGGCACGAAGGTGGAGCAGGGCGAACGCATCGGACTCATCCGGTTCGGCTCGCGCGTCGACATCTACCTGCCCGAGGGCGTGGAGATCGACGTGGAGGTCGGCCAGAAGACGACGGCTGGGGTGACTCGACTTGACCGTGACTGACCCCGAGACCCAGGCAGGCTGGGTGCCGGAGACCGACCGGGCGGACGACGCGGAGGAGATGCCCCTCTCGTTGCGCCTGTCGATAGCGGACACCCTCACTCTCGGTAACGCGACGTGCGGCTTCATGGCCGTCTACTTCACGACGACCGGGATCCTGATCCCGCACATCCAGGGCAGCAACGACTCGGGCATGGCCCGCAGCAGCGCGGCCACGGCCGTGATCCTGATGCTCGCCGCCGCGATCTTCGACCTGTTCGACGGTCTGGTGGCCCGCAAGCTGCGCTCGTCGCCGATGGGCGCCGAGCTGGACAACCTGTCCGACCTGATCAGCTTCGGCCTCGCCCCCGCCTACTTCGTGCTCGTCTACGGCATGGTCGCCAACGACGCGCACCAGAGAGTCGCGGCGGTGGGCGCCATCGTGGTGCTGCTGGCGGTGGTGCTGCGGCTTGCGCGGTTCTCGTGCGTGACCGTGAAGGACGGCACGTTCCAGGGCATGCCCTCGCCGTTCGGCGCGCTGACCGTCGTCTCGATCGTGCTCCTGGAGCTGCCCTTCGTGGCGACGCTCCTCGCGATCATCGGCACCGCCTGGCTGATGGTGAGCCGGGTCGAGTACCCGAAGCCGCGGGGGCGCCTCGCGGTGGCGATGCTGGCCTGGATCGTGCTGAGCATGGGGCTCCTGGCCGCGTGGGCGTTCGACGCCCCCGGTGGCCAGCTGCTGCTGCAGACCGGCTGCGCCCTGCAGCTCGTCCTCGGCGCGGTGATCCCGCTGTTCGCCACGGCCCGCCGGGTGAACAACTTCCGGGACAATCGGCGTGAGGCGCGGGCCACACAGCCGTAACGCTGCGCTCGGCTTGTACGTCGTTGAAGGGGCCCGAACCATTGAGGTTCGGGCCCCTTCTGCTGTGTCGGAGCTTCTGCCCTCGTCGGGTGGCGGGCGTCGGGCCTCGGGCCTCGGGCGCCGGGCGTCGGGCGTTTGTGGGTGGGCTCGGGTCCGGTGGGGGCTGGGCGCGCAGTTCCCCGCGCCCCTGAGCGGGGTCCCGGCGGGGCGGTGATGGGAGGGGCGGGGCCGTCTGGGGCGTGGGGGCCGGTGGGCGTTGTGGGTGGGTTTCAGGCCGGTGGGGAGCTGGGGGCGCAGTTCCCCGCGCCCCTGAGCGGGGCGGTGGTGGGGGTCAGGGGGTGTTGTCGTGGAACGCGGCCTCTACCGCGGTGCGCATCGCGCCGACCAGGCGGTCGCTGTTCGCCTGGGCCCACTCCATGGAGGCGGCCCGGCGTCGGGCCGCTCCGGTGCAGTGCGGGACGACGTGCCGGGCGAACAGGTCGTACGAGCGCAGCTTGGCGGCCGGGGCGGCCGTGGGCAGGTCGAGCAGGAGCAGGGTGCCGAAGCCGCCGGAGTCCTGCGCCAGGGCCTCGATGCGGTCGATGACGTCGGCCGGGGTGCCGATGGTGGCGATGCCGAAGATCGGGAACCCCTCGGTCGTCCAGCGCTCGACGGCGCCCGCCGCGGTGCGGCCCCACGGCAGCGGGATGCCGGACAGGCCCTCCAGGTACCGGACCATGTGGAGCACCCCGTACTCGGCCTCCTCGCGGGCCTGCTCGCGGCTCTCCGAGAGGTGCATGGGCACGACGAGGCGCCACTTCGCACGGTCCGGGGTGTGGCCGTGGCTCGCGCAGGTCTTCTCGTACGTCGCCCAGTTCGCGGTCAGGCCCGCGCGCCCGCTCGGGTCGGCGGCGGTGAGGGAGAGCAGCCCGATGCCGTGCCGGCCCGCCTGCACGGCGCCGGACGGGGACACGGTGGAGGCGACGGCGAGCTCCAGGCCCTCGGGCCGGTAGGGGCCCATCTGGAGTCGCGCCTCGGCAAGCTCGTACCAGTCGGTCTTCTCGGTGACCGTCTCGCCGCGCAGCAGCCGGACGATCGCGTCGAGGGCCTCGGCCATCATGGTGCGCTGGCGCAGCGGGTCGATGCCCATCATGACCGCGTCGGAGGCCAGCTGGCCGGGACCGGCCCCGAGCATCACCCGGCCCCGCGTCTGGTGGTCGAGCTGGACGAGCCGGTCGGCGAGCATCAAGGGATGGTGGTACGGCAGGGAGTTGACGCCCGTGCCGAGCCGGATGTGCCGGGTGTGCTCCGCCGCGGCGGCGATGAACACCTCGGGCGAGGCGATCGTCTCGTACCCGGCGGAGTGGTGCTCGCCGATCCACGCCTCGTCGAAGCCGAGCGCGTCGAGCCGGCCGACCAGGTCGAGGTCCTGGCGGAGCTGGAGGGAGGGGCTCTCGTCGATGCCGTGGTACGGGGCGATGAACGCGCCGAAGCGCGTGGGCAGCCCGGGGCCCTGGCGCTGGGGGAGGTCGGATGGCTGCACGCGTACGCCTCTCGTCGGTCTGACGTAGGACATGAATTGCCTCGCGAATTCCCACGTCCTATCGGGGAGCAGCGGAGACGTCAACAGGCAAGGAGGGGCGCGGAGTTGGAGCAGCCTCGGATGCGGCGGCGCGGGCACGGTTCGCCGAGCGCGCGCACGCTGGCGCTGACCGTGCTCGGTGAGTACGTGCGCCACCCCGGCGACGCGCACGTGGGGCGCGGGCCGTCGTGGGCGCCCTGGGCGCCTGCGGCGTCGAGGAGGCGACGACGCGGCCCTGGTGCGCAGGGCCTGGGACCTGGGCGCGTACGGGAGGCGCACGAGGGCTTCCTGGCCCGCTTCGCGGACGCGGGCCTGCGGGCGGGCGAGGGGCCGCGGGCCGCGTTCGTGGCGCGGACCCGACTCGTGCACGCCTGGCGGTGCACGTTCGAACGCGATCCGCGGCTGCCGGACGTCCTGCTGGCGCCCGACTGGCCGGGCCGCGACGCGACCCGGCTGTTCGTCGACGCGTGGCGGGCGCTGCGCTCACCCGCCGACGCGTACTGGCATCAACTGGCGGACGGGGTGTAGGCCTTGGCCTCCGCGGACTCGCCCGCCTCGCGGACCACCTTCAGACCGCCGACGGCCGACTTGTCGGGCCGCAGGATCACCGAGCTGTGCGAGGAGGGGGCCTTCGGGTCGCTGAAGTCCTGGCTCACCCCGAAGCCCATGTCGTAGGCGCTGAGGGAGAGCAGCGCCTTGTCGACGCCCTCGCGGGTGAGGTCCTTGTTGTCGCAGGCCTTCTTCAGGGCCTCGCCGAAGACGGACGCCGCGGTCCAGCCGGCGACGACGCCGTTGTCGAGACCGTCCTTCGGGTACTCCTTCTGGTAGTCGGCGACGAGCTTCTTCGCCTCGGGGGTGTCGGCGCCGATGGGCAGCGACGGGTTGGCGACGTAGTAGTTGGCGAGCAGCGCGGGACCGGCCTGCGTGCCGAGGAGCTGCGGGGCGAACGCCGAGTTGTTGCCGATGACCGGCACGTTCAGCTTCGCGGCGGCCGCGACGCCGACGAGCGAGGCCGCCTGGCGCGGGCCCGCACTGATCACGATGCCCTTGACGCCCGCCTTCTTCAGGGCGGCGACCTGGGCGGTCATGTCGTTGTCGGTCGGTTTGATCTTCTGCTCGACGACGGTGAGCCCGGCCTTGTCCGCGATGAACTCGGACCCCTTGAGCGCGTTCTCGCCGTAGTCGCCCTCGAAGTAGACGTGGCCGAGCTTGTCGCCCTTCTTCAGGCCCTTCTCCTTGAGCAGGAAGTCGACGGCGTTGATGGTCTCGATGTCGTACGTCGCGCCGATGACGCGGACGTACGGGTTGCCGAGCAGGTTCGCCGACCAGGCCTGCGGCAGGACGAGGGCCTTGTCCTTGCCGATGCGCTGCTCGACCGCGGCGACGAACGGCGAGCCGATGAACTGGGTGAAACCGAGCACCTTCGGGGAGAGCTCCGTGTACCCGGAGACGGCCCGCTGCGGGTCGTAGCCGTGGTCGCGGACGGAGAGCTTCAGCTGGTAGCCGCAGATCCCGCCGTCGGCGTTGGTCTGCTTCACGTACAACTGCTGGGCCTGGGTGACGCTCTTGCCGAGGGTGGCGTAGACGCCGGTCATGTCGGTGAGGACGCCGAGGTCGATGGTCTTGCCGGAGATGCCCTGACCGGTCTTCACCCCGCCCGCGCTCTGCTTGTCGTCCTTCCCGTCCCCGTCCTCGGCCTTGGAGCTGCACGCGGCGGTCAGCGCGAGCAGCGCGGCCACGGCGGTCACCGTGAGCGTGCGTGTGCGGGTGGTCATGACTCCTCCTGAGGGTGTTTCCGGGCGCGCCGGGCGGCGAGCTGCACAAGTCCGCCGGGCAGGAACAGGACCACCGCCACGACGGCGGCGCCGTAGAGGTAGCGGGCGGCCTCGCCGGGGGCGACGCCACCGGTACCGGGGGCCGAGACCAGGGGCAGGGCGTCGCTGTAGCGGGTCAGGATCTGCGGCAGCAGCGAGACGAACGCGGCGCCCACGACGGCGCCCGCCACCGAGCCGAGCCCGCCGATAACGATCATGGCGAGGTATTCGAGGGAGAGCGTGATGCCGAAGTAGTCGGGCACGGTGCGCTGGAAGACGAGCGCGAGCAGCACCCCCGCGAGCCCCGCGTACATCGACGACATGACGAAGACGGCGCCGCGGTAGCGGGCGACCGGCACACCGAGGACGCCGGCGGCGATGCGGTGGTCGCGGATCGCGTTCATGGCGCGTCCCGGCCGCCCGCGCAGCACTCCGCGGGCGAACAGGCCGCAGCCGAGGGTGAGTACGAGCCCGAGGTACCAGAGCTTCTCGGCCGATCCGAACGGCACGTTGGCGACGTTGAGCGCACTGTCGTCGAAGGTCAGGCCGAACAGGCTCATGACGGGCACGTCGCGGCCGTTGGAGCCGCCGGTCAGGTCCTCGGCGTTGAACAGGACGTGCTGCCCGATGAAGATCAGCGCGAGCGTCGCGATGCCGAGGTACGCGCCCTGCAGCCGGCCCGCGATGGGGCTGAACAGGCCGCCCGCGACCCCGGCGACGCCGACCGCGAGCACGGCGGCGAGCCAGGGCGGCAGCCCGAGCCCGTTCAGGCCCTGCCCGCTCTCCCCCGCGAACACGCAGTACCCGTACGCGCCGACGGCGAGGAAGAAGGCGTGGCCCATGGAGAGCTGCCCGGTCGCGCCGGTGAGGAGGTTGAGGCCGATGGCACCGATGGCGGCGGCCATGGCGAACAGGCCCGCCTGCAGCCAGAACCGGTCGAGGTAGAAGGGCAGGGCGACCAGCAGCACGGCGCAGACGGCGGCGGCGTAGGTGCGGCGGCGCGTCAGCAGGGTCCGCACCGTGTTCCCGTACGAGGAGGGGGACTTGGGGGCGGTGTCGGTGGCGGCGACGGCGTCAGACACGGGCGAGCTCCTTCGTACCGAAGAGCCCGGCGGGCCGCAGCAGGAGGATCACGGTCATCACGAGATAGGGCGCGAGGTCGCCGAGTCCCCTGCCCATGAAGGCGAGTTCGCTCTGGTAACCGGTGGCGAGAGACTCGGTGACGCCGACGACGAGGCCGCCGACGAGCGCGCCCGTGGTGGAGTCGAGCCCGCCGAGGATCGCGGCCGGGAAGGCCTTCAGGGCGGCGAGCGAGGTGGCCCGTTCGAGGCCCGGCGTCGGGAACACGGTGAGGAACAGGGCGGCGACGGCGGCGAGTCCCCCGGCCACGGCCCAGGCGCTGAGCGACACCCTCCCCAGGCGTACGCCCATCAGCGCGGCCGTCTCGCCGCTCTCCGCGGCGGCGCGCATCGCCACGCCCCACGACGTGTAGCGGAAGACGAGGAGGAAGCCGGTGATGAGGACGGCCGCGGTGACGAACGCGGCGATCCGGGTGTGCGCGACGGACACGCCGCCGACGGTGAGCACGTCGTCGCCCCACGGGTCGCCCATCGACAGGACGTCGGTCCCCAGGCGCCGGGTGAGTTCGGTGGTGAGCAGGATGTCGACGCCGATGGTGACGATGGCGAGGACGCTGTGGTCGTGGCCGCGGTAGCGCCGCATCACGAAGAACTCGACGGCGGAGCCGACGACCGCGGCGGCCGCGATGCCGACGCCGAGCGCGGGCCAGAAGCCGAGGTCGTCGTGGAGCGAGGCGGTGACGTAGCCGCCGGCCAGCAGCAGCGAGGCGTGGGCGAAGTTGACGACCTCGGTCGCGCGGAAGATGACGACGAAGCCGAGCGCGATGAGCGCGTACACGGAGCCCATCGAGAGGCCGTTGAGGAGGAGTTCGAGCAGGGTGGTCATGCCGGGACCTCCCCGTTCGTGCCGCCCTCGGCGGGTGCGCCCAGGTACGCCCGGATCACCGCCGGGTCGTTCTGGACGCGGTCCGGCGGGCCGCCGGCGATCCGGCGGCCGAAGTCGAGGACCGTGACCTCGTCGGCGAGGCGCATGACGACTCCCATGTCGTGTTCGACCAGGACGATGGAGATGCCGAGGCTGTCGCGGACGCCCGCGATGACGGCCGCGGTGCGGCGCCGCTCGTCCGCCGTCATTCCTGCGACGGGTTCGTCGAGCAGCAGGACGCGGGGCTCCATGCACAGGGCGCGGGCGAGTTCGGCGAGTTTCTGCTGTCCGTAGGACAACGCTCCGGTGGGGACGGCGAGTTGGTCGGCGATGCCGACGAACTCCGCGATCTCCCGGACCCGTTCGCGGTGCCGGCGCTCCTCGTGGACGGCCGAGGGCAGCCGCAGCCCGGCGGCGAGGAAGCCCGTGCGGGTCAGCCGGTGGCGGCCGAGCAGCAGGCTGTCGGCGACGGTGGTGCGCGGCGGCAGGGCGAGGTTCTGGAAGATGCGGGCCACGCCGAGTCCGGCGATGCGGTGCGGGGGCAGCCCGGTGAGTTCGCGCTCGCCGAGGCGGACGCTGCCCGAGGTGGCCCGGTAGACGCCGGACAGTACGTTGAAGCAGGTGGACTTGCCCGCGCCGTTGGGGCCGATGACGGCGTGCACGGTGCCGGGGGCGACGGTGAGACTGATCGCGTCGAGGGCGGTGAGACCGGCGAACCGCACGGTCAACTCCCGTACTTCGAGCGGCAGTACGTCGGCGGCGACGTTCGTCATCGGGTGCCTCCCCAGCGCCGCAGGACCGGGGCGTGCGAGGCGCCGCCGGAGGCGTCCGCGGCGGCCGTCTCGTCGACCACGCCCAGATAGCGGCGGCGCACCTCGTCGGAGCCGGCCAGCTCGGCCGCGGGGCCGTGCAGGGTGACCTCGCCGACCTCCAGGACGTACGCGTACGAGGCGAGCCGCAGGGCGAGCGCCGCGTTCTGTTCGACGAGCAGCACGGAGACGCCCTGGGCGTTGATCTCGGTGATCGTCTCGGCGATGCGGGAAGCCATCAACGGGGCGAGGCCCAGGGAGGGTTCGTCGAGCAGGAGCAGGCGCGGGCCCGCCATCAGGGCGCGGGCGAGGGCCAGCATCTGCTGTTCGCCGCCCGACAGCAGACCGGCCCGCTGCTGCGCCCGGTCGGCGAGGACCGGGAACAGTTCGTGCACCCGGCGCAGCGCGGCCGCCTTGTCGGCGCGCGAACCGGTCGAGCCGAGCGCGCCGGCCCGCAGGTTGTCGGCGACGGTCATCCGGGCGAACACCCTTCGCCCTTCCGGTACTTGGCAGATCCCGGCGGCCACGACCCGGTCGGCGGACAGCACGCTGATCCGGCGCCCGCCGTGGCGCACCGCGCCGGAGGTGACGGTCCCGCCGTGGAATCCCAGCGTGCGCGAGACGGCGCGCAGCAGGGTCGACTTGCCCGCGCCGTTGCCGCCGAGCACGGCGACGACGGAGCCCCGCGGCACCGTCAGCGTCACGCCGCGCAGTGCGCGTACGGGACCGTAGCCGACGGACAGGTCGTCGACGTCGAGCCCTGGTTCACTTGCGTCGGTCACTGTGTGCGTCCCTCCCTGGACCGGTGACACCGGGCACGCCCCGTCGCGACCGGTGGCGCTCACGACAGCACCGTGCGGGCGGCCCGTCCACGGGCGGCCCGGGAATCGCTGCCCGGGACCAGCGCCCGCGCCCCTCGGTTGTGCGCGCGCACAAGACCCCGTGTCAGGGGCCTGCCGGGGAGCGGCCCGGGGTGGCATCCTCCGCATCAGCGGGAAAGTCCTTTGCCGTCGCTTTACGGGCTGTTGGGGAGGGACGATGGGCGGTCGCAGGCATCGCACCGAGCAGGACTGGAAGCTGCTCAAGGAGGCGTGCACGAAGCTCCTGGAGCGGGTGCCCGAGCTCGTCGACGAGCATCTGCGCCAGCTGTTCGCGCACTCCGACGTGTATGCGCGGGTGCTGGCGTACGACGTGCAGTGGCGGGAGGCCGAGGAGGCGATGCGGATCGGCGTCGAGACGATCTCGGCGCCGCGCGACTCGCCGCGCAGGGACCTGACGTACGCGGAGGAGGCGGGCCGGCGCCGGGCGGGCCAGGGCCTCCCCCTCGACCTGCTGATCCACGCCTACCGCAACGCGGGGTATCTCGTCTGGGACGCGCTGATCGAGAGCGCGGGCGGCGAACCGGCCCGGCTGTCGGCGCTGATGCGGTCCGCGACGATGGTGTGGGCGGCGGTGGACGCGCAGGCCGAGGCGGCCTCGGAGGCGTACCGGGCGACGGAGTTGGAGCTGCGGCGCCGTACGGACGAGCAGATGCAGGCATTGCTCGACGCGCTCCTGGAGGGCCGTCCCGCCCCCGGGCTCGCGGCGCGCGCGGCGGCCGGGCTCGATCTGCCGGAGCACGGCCCGTACGCGGTCGTGGTGCTGCGGGTGGAGCGGCGGGACGGGCGGGAGGCGTTCCACCGGCGGATCCAGGATCCGGCGTTCCGGTTCGTGTGGCGGATGCGGGCGGACTGCGAGGTGGGCGTGGTCGCGCTCGGCGCGGGCCGCACGCTGGACGATCTGGCGGGGCTGCTCGACGGGCGCTGCCCGGGTCCCGGCGGACTCAGCCCGGTCGTCGTCGGCCTCACCGAGCTGGGGCACGCGCGCCGTCTCGCCGAACTCGCCCTGCGTACCTGCCCGTCGGACACCACCGGGGTCGTCCGCCTCGACCAGCGCATGCCGACGGCCCTGGTGGTGAGCCAGCCGGACCTGGCGCAGCGCCTCGTCTCGGGCGTCTTCGGCGAGCTGCTCTCCCTCGAACCGGCCGACCGGGCCGTGCTGTTGGAGACGCTGGACGCGTGGCTGGCCTGCGAGGGTTCGGCGGGCCGCGCGGCCGGGCGGCTCTACTGTCACCGCAACACGGTCTTCAACCGCCTGCGCAGACTGGAGCAGTTGACGTCCCGCTCGCTGTCCCGCCCCCGGGACCTGATGGAGATGACCCTGGCCCTCGACGCGTACCGGCTGTCACCGGGGTGAGGCGACGGCCGGGCGGAGCGGCATCAGCACGCTCTCAGCGGCACGGGCATGCCGCCTTCCCCGCCTCCGGATCAGACCTCGACGCGCACCGGCCGTCACCGCGATGGGGCGACGGCCGGGCCGGCCAGGAACAGCACGCCCCCGCCGGACCGGCGGCCCC
>NZ_JAAGMG010000911.1 GCF_010548525.1 Streptomyces sp. SID14478 | reverse complement strand
ACGAAGGCGCTGCGGCCGCGGCGTGGTCGGTGTTCACCCGCCGGTTCGCACGGGTGTGCCGGGCGGCGGGTTGACCGCGGCCCGCGGCGCGGCCTTCGTGCGCCGTCCGAGCGAGGCGACCACGCTCGTGAGCACCCCGGCGAGCAAGCCCCAGAACGCCGAGCCGATGCCGAGCAGGGTGACCCCGGACGCCGTGGCGAGGAAGGTGACGAGCGCGGCCTCCCGGGAGCCGGGGTCGGACAGGGCGGAGGCCAGTGACGCCTCGATGGTGGCGAGCAGACCGATGCCGGCGATCGCCAGGACCAGGGCGTGCGGCATCGCCGCCAGCAGGGAGGCGACGGTGGCGCCGAGCAGCCCCGCGCACAGGTAGAAGGCGCCGGCCCACACGGTCGCCAGGAAGCGCCGCTCGCGAGCGGGGTGGGCCTCCTCCCCGGTGCAGATCGCGGCGGTGATCGCCGCCAGGTTGATGCCGAACGCACCGAACGGGGCGAGCACCGTCTGCACGGCGCCGGTCCAGGTCAGCAGCGGCGAGACGGGCACCTCGTACCCTGCGCCGCGCAGCACCGCCACACCCGGCAGGTTCTGCGAGGCCATGGTCACCACGAAGAGCGGCACGCCGACGCTGACGAGCACCTTCCAGTCGAACTCGGGAGTGGTGAACACGGGCTGGGCGAGCGACAGTCGGACCTTCTCCAGGTGCCAGCCCCCGACGAGGACGGAGGCGGCGACCCCGCCGCCCAGGGCGAGCAGGACGGCGTACCGGGGCAGCAGCCGGCGTCCCAGCAGGTAGAGCACGAACATCGGGAACGCGACGGCGAAACTGCCGTCCATCTCGGCGAAGAGCCCGGTGCCGAACTCCAGCAGCACCCCGGCCAGCAGCGCCGCCGCGAGCGGCACCGGGATCCGGTCCATGACGCGGGCGAACCATCCGGTCAGCCCGCTCACCAGGATCAGCACACCGCTGAGGACGAACGCGCCGACCGCCTTGCCCATCGACACCCCGCTCAGGGAGGTGGCCAGCAGTGCCGCGCCCGGTGTCGACCAGGCGGTCATCACCGGTGCCCGGAAGCGCAACGACAGGCCCGTGCACGTGACCGCGAGGCCGATGCCGAGGGCGAGCATCCACGACGAGATCTCCCGCGCGTCCGCCCCTGCGGCCCGCGCCGCGGTGAAGACGAGCGCCGCCGAACTGGTCACGCCGACGGTGACGGCGATGAGGCCCGCGACCACGGCGGAGGGCGGGGCGACGGCGTGTATGCGGGAGAGGCGGGACATGGGGCATCACTTCCGAACCGGGTGCCAGGTGTTCCATATACGGAACGTTCTGTTTGTGGAACACTAGGGAAGCGGTCGGTGAAGCGTCAACAGTCCGGGGAACGGACGTGGCGGAGGGCGACGCAACGGACGGGAGTCGCGAGATGGGCCTCAACGACGAGGTGGGCCGCAGGCTGAAGCTGCGGCGCATGGAACGCGGCCTGTCCCTGTCCGAACTCGCCCGCCGCTCCGGTGTCGGCAAGGGCACCCTCTCGGAACTCGAGAGCGGCCTGCGCAATCCCACCCTGGAGACCCTCTACGCCCTGACCACCGCACTCGGCAGCCCGCTCAGCGTCGTGCTCGACGATCCCCCGCGGGGCGTGGCCGAGCAGGCGGGCGGCGTCTCCGGGAGCGCTGTCACCGCGGCGCTCCTGGAGCGGTTCGAGGACGACGGCGCCGCCACCGACGTCTTTCGCGTCACCATCGCCGCAGGAGCCGTCCAGGACTCGGCCGCCCATGTGCCCCACACCACCGAGAGCCTGATGATCCTGGCGGGCACCGCGGTCGTCGGCCTGCCGGATGCGCCGCAGACCGTCGGTCCCGGCGGGCACGCCCACTGGCGGGCCGACGTCCCGCACGTCTACCGCGCCCTGGACGGCGAGGTCCACGGCATCCTCTTCGTGCGCTACCCGAGGAGCGGACAGGCCCCGGCCGACGGGCCCTGAGCGTCGCGTCACCCGACGCCCCTGCCGAGTGGCACCACCCTCACGCATGCGTGATCGTGGGGCGACGACCGGTTCCGGCAGCAGGCAGTTCGGAGGCTTCATGGACGCGCTGAGCAGTGACGGCACGTGCGAACTCGACCCCGTCACATGGGACGCGATGATCGACGCGCTCAAGGCCAACGGGGTGCCCGACGAGACCCTCACCAAGGTCTGTGCGCAGGCACTCGCCGCGATCAACAGCACGCCCGCCGCGGTGCGCGCGGAATGGCTCACCACCGGCAGCAGGCCTGACGCCGGAGCCTGACCGGCTAGACCTGCGGCGGAGTGCCGTCCGGGTCCACGTCGTGCAGCTGGGAGATGTCCACGGATTCGTCCGCGGACGGCGTGCTCGTCGGCACCGGGGCGCCGTAGTCGGTGAAGGTCATCGTGACGGTCTCGTCCGGGCTCTTCTCGGTGGCCCGCACCAGCCGGTGCGGCGCGTCCTCGGTGACGTACAGGGTGAGGCGGCTGTCGTCGTCCCGGCCGGTCAGCGGAACGACACGGGTGTCGTCGACGGTCGTCGCGTCCCCCTTGTCGAGCGGCTTTTGGGTCGGGCGCCCCGCGCCCTTGTCCAGCTGTGCGCGCAACGCGTCGAGGTCGCAGACGTCCGCGAGCCCGGCCAGCATCGGATCGTCCGTGGTGCCGTGCACGTACCGGTCCTTGAACACCTGCGCCGCGAGGGCGCCGGAGCCGCCGGACACCTGCGTCTTCCAGAAGGTCGCGTCCGGTTTCATCCAGACCTCGTCACCCCGCTTCACGAGGTCGACGCTGCCGCCGTCGGCGCCGCCGGTGCCCATGCGCAGCGACCCGGTGCAGTTCCCGTCCTGGTCGAGGCGCAGGTCGAAAGCGCCAGGGGTGCGCGCGTCCCGGTCGTCGTCCGCCCGGTTCGTCACGGCCAGGTGCAGCGAGCGCGCGTCGAGGAGCTCCTTCTTCGCGTCGTCGGCCAGCTGCCGCGCGCTCGGGTCCGCGGAGCCGCCGTCGGCGAGCGCGGGGCCCGCGGTCAACAAGCTCGCGCACACCACGGCCGCGGCCACGGGTACCCGGGCCGCTCTGCGTCGCCGGGTGGGGTGTCCCGCCATGACGTCACCTCGCCGTCCCGGACGCTCCGAGCGTCCGAAATACCCGTAAATTGTACGTTCGGCTGATGTCGTCCCACACCTGGAGGGGCTCAGGCGCCCGTGGTGGAGCCGGGGCGGATGATCATCAGGACCGTGACCGTGGCCCACAGCAGGTTGAACACACCTGTCAACGCGGCCAATTGGGCGGCAGACCGGGGGAGCGGCGTGTGCCGGGTCTCCTGGAGCGCGTCGAGAGCCGCCTCCTGCGCGGGCAGGATCCACACGGCCAGCACGGCGGCGGCCGCCGTGGTCAGCACGATCGAGGCGATCAGCCACGCACTGGAGAGCACGCCGAGGCTGCTCGCCGTCGCGAACCCGAACAGGGGCACGGCGACGCCGACGGCCGCGTAGACCCGGCAGATGCGGTGCAGCGTCCGCAAGGTCGCGAGCGACGCGGGCCCGCCGGGCGAACCGGCCGCCTGACGCAGGGACTTGGGGAACATGCTCGCGGCCACGGCGACCGGTCCCACGGCCAGGACGGCGGTCAGGACGTGCAGGGAGAGGAGGAACTTGGTCATGGTCAGCGGCCCGCGCCCGGCCCGGCGGGGCGGCGGACGCCGCTGACCTTGGAGGCGGGCAGCCGCCCGGCGCGGGACGTGCCGTGCAGGGTGTCGCCCTCGACCGTCACCGAGAAGGAAAGATTCAGCCGGAGCGGCTTGGTGACGGACTGCTTCCAGGTGAGCAGGTCCCCGGCCGACTCCACTTCCCTGAGCGGTACTTCCTCGCCCGCGCCGTGCGCGAGGCCGGTGAGCCCGGAGGGGCCCCGGCGCAGTTCGACCACGGCCGCGACACTGCCGAGCGGAGTGGCGACGGACAGGTCCCAGATGCCTTCGACGGACATGCGGTGGTTCTTCTCTCTTCTTCGGGTGCGGTCAGAACGGGAGGGGCGCCGGGCCCTGGGCGCGCCAGACGGTGCCGCGCCGCTCGTACGCGAACAGCTCCTCGACCGCCAGGGCGACGCGCGGACCCACTTCGCGCTCCAGCACATACAGCGCGAGGTCGAGTCCGGAGGTGACACCGGCGCCGGTGACGAGGTCGCCGTCGTCGACGACCCGGGCGCGGACGGCGTGCGCACCGGTCGCGTCGAGCAGATCGAGGCCCTCATGGTGGGTGGTGGCGTTGCGGCCCTCCAGGAGGCCGGCCAGCGCCAAGACGAGCGAGCCGCCGCAGACGGCCGTGACCGTCACCGCGGGGTCGGCCATCGCGTCCGCGAGCAGCGCGGGCAGGGGGGTGTCCAGCGTGCGCCCCAGCAGGACGGGCACCGTGGCCTCGGGCGCGTCCTCGTCGGGTGCCGCGCCGGGTTCACCGAGGGGTCCCGAGGCGCCGGGCACCAGGACGAGTCCCGGCCGGCCGGGGTCGAGTGCGGCAGTGGCGCGCAGCGAGAGCCCGCCGGTGCCGCTGACCACCTCACGCGGCCCCTCCGCGGACACCAGCGCGACGTCGAACGCCCCGCCGGAAGCGGCGGCGCCGGCGTGCAGCACCTCGAACGGGGCGACGGCGTCGAGGGGATCGAAGCCGTCGAAGAGGACGATCTGGACGTGCACGGGGGAGCTTCCTTCACCTGGGGCGGGCCCGGCCTGCGCCGGGATCGACGTCGACGCTAGTCACCCGCGTCCCGATGCCCCAGTGGCATTAGTGACGACTGTCAACGGAATAGCGACATCCCTCTTCACCTCCCACTTCGCCCGACCGAGAACGCAAAACAGGACTCACTGAGCTGGCGGTAACCAGTGGGCAAGGTATGTTCCGGCCATGCACATCGTTGCGATCCTCGCGCTGGACCAGGTGATCCCCTTCGACCTGGCCACGCCGATCGAGGTCTTCTCCCGCACCCGGCTCCCTGACGGGCGGCCCGGCTACCAGGTCCGGGTGTGCGCCGAGCAGCCCGAGGTGGACGCCGGCACCTTCGCGATCCGCGCCCACCGGGGTCTGGAAGGTCTCCAGGGTGCGGACACGATCATCGTGCCGGGCACCGCCGTACCCACGGCCCCGCTCCCGCCCGCCGTCCGCGACGCACTGCGGGCGGCCGCCGCGGACGGCACCCGGATCGCGTCGATCTGCGCGGGCACCTTCCCGCTGGCCGCCACCGGACTGCTCGACGGGCTGCGCGCCACCACCCACTGGATCGCCGCGGACCTGCTCGCCGCCACGCACCCCGGCATCGACGTCGACGCGGACGTCCTCTACGTGGACAACGGGCAGATCCTGACCTCCGCGGGGGCGGCAGCCGGTCTCGACCTGTGCCTGCACATGATCCGCCGCGACTACGGATCGGCCGTGGCGGCGGACGCGGCCCGGCTCTCCGTCATGCCGCTCGAACGGGAGGGCGGGCAGGCCCAGTTCATCGTCCACGACCATGCACCCGCACCGCAGGGTTCCTCCTTCGAGCCGCTCCTGGGCTGGCTCCAGGACCACCTCGACGGCGAGCTCACCCTCGCCGACATCGCCGCGCGCGCCGGGGTCAGCACCCGCACGCTCATGCGCCGCTTCCGGGAGCAGACCGGCACCACGCCCCTGCAGTGGCTCCACCGGGCCCGCATCCGCCGGGCCCAGCACCTGCTGGAGACCACCCGGCACCCGGTGGAACGGATCGCCGCCCAGGTCGGATTCGGCTCGCCCACCGCGTTCCGCGACCGCTTCAAGCGCACGACGGGGGTCAGCCCGCAGGCGTACCGGCGCACCTTCAGCTGAGCGACGAGCGGTGCTCGCACCGTCCGGACGCAGCCGCGTAACTCCTGATCCTGGTCGGCGTTGGTTCCGCCGGAGCCGGGCCCCCGGCTCCCTGTGAAGAGACCGATGAAGAGTTCAGGGAGGCCACCATGCGGGCCGTCATCAGGAAAGTTCTCTGCGGAACCGGCGCGTTCGCGGCCGCGCTCGGCTGCGTCGTCGCCGCGGGCCCGTCCGCGCAGGCCGACGGCAAGTGGTGCAACAACGCGGTGTGCATCGAGACGTACGACACCGGCACCTACCTCGGCCGCGTCGAGGTGTCCGTCATCAACATCAACCAGCCGCACACCATCAGCGCCCGCGTCTGGACCACCGACGGCTGGAGCGCCACGACGAAGACGGAGGACGTCGCCGCGTTCCGCACCTACCGCGACCAGGCCTATCCGCAGCGGAAGTTCCCCGCCGGGACGCGGCTGTGTGCCGAGGGCTTCCGGGGCGGGGAGAGCGTGGGGCTGCCCTGTGTGACGATCACCAACTGACGCTTCTCGGGCGCTAGTTGGCAGGGGCCTGCGCTGCCAGCCAGGCGCTGTACCAGGCGACCGTGGCGTCCAGCGCCTCGGCGAGAGGGGTCGGGCGGACGGAGAAGTGCCGCTCGAACGCGGTCGAGTCCATGATCTGCGGGGTGGTGTGCTGGTAGAACATCTCGGCGTACTCGGCCATGAACTGCTCGTCGAACGGTCCGAACGGCCGCGGCTCGGGGACGGCGATCAGCTTCAGCGGCCGTCCCACGCGCTCCTCGACCATCCCGAGGACGTCGCGCGTGGAGACGGTCGGGGCGGTCGGCAGGTGCCAGACGCGGCCGTCGCCGTCGGCACGCTCACCGAGGGTGGCGAGACCCGCCGCGACATCGCGTATGTACGTGTAGCTGTGCGGCAGGTCGATGTCGCCGAGCGCGGGGACCTCGCCGCCGGTCAGCGCGGCCGGGAAGACGGCGCCGCCGAGCGTGGAGTTGAGGACGCCGGGCCCGAAGAAGTCGGCGGCCCGGCCGAGCACCACACGCGCCCGGCCCGCGCGGTGCGCCGCCAGATACTTCTCGTCGAGGTCGGCCCGCAGCCGCCCCTTGCGTGACGTGGCGTTCCAGGGCGTCTCCTCCGTCATCACCGCGCCGCCCGTCTCTCCGTACGGGTACAGCGTGTCGAGGACCACGAGACGCGCACCGCTGTCGGCCACCGCGCCCACCACGGCCTCCTGGACGCGCGGCATCACCTCGACCTGGAGGTGATAGGCGACGTTGACGCAGTGGTACACGACGGCCGCGCCGTCGACCGCGGTACGTGCGCCCTGCGGAGTGCCGACATCGGCGGAGAGCCGCTCGATGCCGGGCAGCTCCGGGCCCGCGCCCTTGCGGTCGACGAGCCGCACGGGGTGGCCGCGGCGTACGAGCTCCTCGGCGAGGGCGGTTCCGGCGGGACCGGATCCGAGGACGGCGTGCAGGGGCTGGGTGCTGGTCATGAGGATCACCGTTCGTTAGTGGCTTTCTCTTCTGTTAGAGACTGTAACTGACGAGAGCAGTGCTCGCAAGAAGCTGCCTTCTGTGGTGGGGCAGGGCAGGGGGGGTGACCCGAGTGGGTCGGGCCGGGTGGTGGGGGCGGTCGGTCCGCAGGGGTCAGACGGCGTCGGCTGTGCGGGGGCCGGTGCCCAGCCAGCCGTACAGCACCGCCGAACAGAGCGCCGCGCAGGCGCACCAGGTGGAGAGGAACTCCCAGCGCCACAGCGCCCCGCACACGGCGGCGCCGACGGCGACCAGGCCGCCCAACAGCACCAGGCCCGCTTCGCCGGACAGCAGCAGTGTGCCGATCGTCGCCAGCAGGTACCCGGCGAGGATCCAGCCGGCGTGCGGCAGGCCGATCGCGTACCCCATGGTGTGACCGCGGATCTCGGCGGTGACGGACTTCGTCGCCAGTAGGTACGTGAGAACGGCGGAGGTCGCGACGCCGCACGCGAGCGGGAGCGCGAGCCGGCGGCGGGCCCGCCGCGGTGCTACGCAGGCGACTCCCACCGGCACCCACAGCGGCAGCAGCGGCAGTGCGATCGCGGCCCAGGCGAGCACGGCG
>NZ_JAAGMG010000875.1 GCF_010548525.1 Streptomyces sp. SID14478 | reverse complement strand
GTCCGCGGCGACGAAGGCCGGGCCCGCCGCCCCCTCGCACCCCGCCCCCGCACCGCCGCGCGCCGGAACCGGTTGGCAGCGGTACGTCCAGGCACCGGCCTCCCGCACCGTGCGCCCCGTCCGCACCCTCGCCTCCACCGGTGACGTCTCCCGGCCCGAGGCGCTGCTGAAGCCGGGCGGCGGCGTGACGGTCCTGCGCCGGCCGGAGCCCGAGCCCGCTCCCCGCTGGCCCGAGGGGACGACGGCCGAGGCGTCCTCCACCCACGCCGGCAACAGCGGGGGCGACGGGCAGCCCCGGACGTACGACGCCTCCCACGCGGTGGACGGGGACCCGGACACGTTCTGGAACGACGACACCCAGGGCGTCTTTCCGGACACCCTCACCGTGACGCTGCCCGCCGAGCAGGAGCTGTCCGGCATCACCGTCGTCTCCAACAGCGACGGCGTACCGACCGACTTCACGGTCGACGTGTGGCACGACGGTGCGTGGAAGCAGGCCGCCACACGGTCCGACAACGATGTCATCCAGTGTGCGGTGCCGTTCGCCGCGCCGCTCCCGGCTGCCAAGGTCCGCATCACCGTGACCGGGGTGCAGGACACCCAGAGCGGCGCGTTCACCCGCATCAACGAGGTGTGGCCGCAGGCGGTCGAGGCCGTCGCACCGCCCAGCGTGACCGTCGACTTCGGCAAGGTCGTCGTCGGCCACCCGCGCATCCGGTTCGCCGGCGCCTCGGACAACTCCCCCGGCGTGCGCGTCGCGTTCTCCGAGACCCAGCAGTTCCTCACCGACCGCAGCGACTTCACGCGCAACGACCAGGCGGGCGGGGCGAGCCGGGGCACGGACCAGTTCGCGGTGCCGGAGCGCGGCGCCGACTGGCGCGACCACAAGGGCTTCCAGGCCGGGGACAAGGTCTTCGCGGACGGGCTGCACGGCTTCCGCTACCTCAAGATCACGCTGGACGCGCTGCCGTCGGACGCGCCGGCCGCCCGGCCCTGGGGCACGGTCGAAGTGGACAGCGTGAGCCTGGAGTTCACCGCGTACCTCGGCACCCCGGGCACCTACCGTGGCTGGTTCCTGTGCTCCGACGACGACCTCAACCGCTACTGGTACGGGGCCTCGTACACGAACGAACTCGTCACCGACACCTTCCGGCGCGACGACGTCGATCCGCGGGACGCCTGGAACGCGGGCCTGGAGGGCAAGCTGGTCCTGCACGACGGCCCCAAGCGCGACCGCGACCCCTATGTGGGCGACCTCGCGGTGTCCGCCCGCACGCTCTACCTCACGCACGACGACGCAGCGGCCGCCGCCCGCAACGTCCTCGCCGACCTGGCCGAGCACCAGCGCGCCGACGGCTGGATCCCCCCGGCCTCGATCAACAACTACACGCTCCCGCTGTTCGACTACCCGCTGTGGTGGGTGACGTGCAGCTGGGACTACGTGCTGTACACCGGCGACCGCGCCTACGCCACGCGCTACTACCCGAACCTGGTGAAGGTGCTCGACACCTGGTACCCGAGCGTCACGGACGACGCGGGGCTGCTGAGCAAGGGCCTCAACGGCACGAGCGGGTACGGGGACTACGCGTTCTTGAACCGCACCGGGCGCATCACGTACTACAACGCCAACTACGTCCAGGCGCTGGGCGACGCCGCCCGACTCGCGCGCTGGCTGGGGCACGCGGACGACGCGGACCGCTGGGAGAAGCGGGCCGGGCAGGTCGCCGACGCGGTCAACGCGCACCTGTGGGACGAGAAGGCGGGCGCCTACCTCGACTCCTCGACGGGTCCTGTACGGCACGCCCAGGACGGCAACGCGATCGCCGTCACCGCAGGCGTCGCGGACGCCGAGCGGGCCGCATCGGCCCTCGCCCACCTCGACGCCACCACACGACAGCCGTACGGCAACGCGTTCATGGACAACGACACGATCTTCGACGGCGCCGCGCAGCGGGTGTACGCCTTCACGTCGTACCCGGAGATCGTCGCCCGCTTCGACACGGGGCGGGCCGACTCCGCGCTGGACCAGATCCGGCGCACGTACGGCTGGATGGACCGCCACGACCCCGGCATCACGCACTGGGAGGGCATCGGTCCGGGCGGCTCGCTGTACGAGGACGCGTACACGAGCATGGCGCACGGCTGGTCGACCGGTGTCCTGCCCGCGCTCACCCATCAGCTGCTCGGCGCGCTGCCGCTCTCCCCCGGCTACGCCACCTGGCAGGTGCGGCCGAACCCCGGCGACGTGGACTGGGCGCAGGGGCAACTGCCCACTCCGCGCGGCCCGTTGGGGGTGGAGTGGCACACGTCCCGCTCCGGTTTCACGCTGACGGTGCGGGTGCCCCGCGGAACCCAGGGCTCGGTGGCGCTGCCCGGCGAGCCCGGGCGGCTGGCCGTGCGGCAGGGGCGCCGCGTGCTGTGGGACGGGCGGAAGGCGGGCGCGCACGCCGCCCGGGTCGAGCAGGGGCGGGTCACCGTGACGTCCCTCGGCGCGGGGACGCACACCTTCACGGCCGCGCCGATCGGCTGACCGGCACGGTCAGGGCAGGACTTGGAACCGGGCACCGGTGCCGAGTTTCTCGGAGGCCGCGAGGACGTAGGCCTCCGCGGCGACCGCCCGCTTCTTCGCCGCCTCCTCGGCGCCCCCGGTGGTGAGTCCCGCCTCGGGGTGCACACCGGCGACGCCGAGGAGGCAGAGGTCGGCGGAGACGTTCTGCGCCGCCACGCCCGTCGCGGCGCCGCAGGTGACCGCCGCCGCGACGGGCGTGGGGAGTCGCTTGCCCGCGAGACGTACGACCGCGGCAACGGCGCCGTCGGCGGACTGGAGGAGGACGGCGAGGACATCGAGGTCCTGGAAGTCCCGTTCGCCGAGGCCCTCGCGATGCCCCGCGACGGTCGCCTCGCCGACGGCAAGACGATCCTGCTCCTCCAATGGGCGGCACTGGACGGCCCGTTCGGCCCCTCCCGTCCTGCGGCGGGCATGCACGGAGGGGTTCGACGCGTCCAACTCACCCCTCCTTTCCAGATGTTCACTTCTCTGTCCCACCAATCACCGGACGACGCGCTCCCGTCCTCACTTGCGTCCAAGAGACCGCGACGCCAGTCCATGGCCGGAACCGGGCCGGGGCGCGAATCCTCTGCAGTCATGCCCACCACACTGATGGCCCGCCTCCGACGGCTGCGCAGGCCGCTCACTCTCGCCTCCGCCCTCTGCCTGAGCCTGGCTCTCCTGCCCGCCGGTGCCGCCGCGATCCCGTCCACGCAGTCCCCGACGGGCGCCGCCGGCACAGCGCCCACGACACTCACCACGCACACGTACGCGCCGGCCGACTACCGCCGCCAGCCGTTCGTCGGCAACGGCTACCTGGGTCAGCGCATCCCGGCCACCGGTACCGGCTACCAGGGCGACATGGGCGGGACGGGCTGGCCGCTGTACGAGCAGCGGTACGCCGGCGCCTTCGCCGCGGGTTTCTACCACCACACCGAGGACGACGACGAGTTCCTCGCCGCCCTGCCCACCTGGTCGACGCTGACCCTGGGCGTCGGGGACCACACGCTCACCCCGGGAGCACCGTCCTCGACGATCAGCGACTACCGGCAGTCCCTCGACATGCGCCGTGCCACGGTGTCCACCGCGTTCACCTGGACCCCTGAGGCCGACCGGCCCACGGACGTCGCCTTCGAAGTGCTCGGCCACCGCTCACGCGCGGCCCTCGGCATGGTCCGCGCCCGCGTCACCCCCCGCTGGTCCGGAAGCCTGGACGTCCGCGCGCTGCTGGACGGGGCCGGCACCCGCAGGGCCACCGCCGAGGGGCGCGAGGCCGGCCGCGGCAACACCTTCGAGGTCACCGTCCGCGCCGAGGGCACCGAGCACCGTCAGACCGAGGCGGCCGCACTGCTCCCGGCGCCCGGCACTCCCGTCAGCGCCGACAGCGCCGTCCTGCCCGGCGGGGACACCCTGGCCGCCAGGACCACCGCGGGCCGACAGCTCACCGTCGACGTACGGGCCGGCCGCACCTACGAGTTCGTCAAGTACGTCGGTGTCGACGACCGGGCCGACCGGGCCCGCCGCACGGTCCGCGAGACGGCCCGCACCGGATGGTCCCGCCTGCTGCGCGAACACGAGGCCGCCTGGGCGGACCTGTGGCGGCCCCGCATCGAGACGTCCGGTTCCCCGGCACGGGCGGCGACCGTCGACTCGGCCTTGTACAGCCTCTATTCGAGCGTGCGCGAGAACCAGCAGTGGAGCCTCGGCCCGTCGGGGCTGAGCGCCGAGACGTATGCCGGACAGGTGTACTGGGACGCCGACACCTGGATGTTCCCCACGCTGCTCGCCCTGCATCCCGAACTCGCCCGCAGCGTGGTCGACTACCGCTACCGCACCCTGGACCAGGCCCGGCGCAACGCCGCTTCGGTCGACCGCAAGGGCGCCGTGTGGCCCTGGACGGCGGGACCGTCGGGCCTGTGCAGCGGCGTCGGCCCGTGCGTCGACTACCAGGACCACCTGCAGAACGAGATCGCCCTGGCCCAGTGGCAGTTCTTCCAGGCCACCGGCGACAAGGAGTGGCTGCGCGAGCGCGGATACCCGGTCCTGAAGGAGATCGCCGCCTACTGGGCGGGCCGGGTGCGCCGCGACGACCAGGGCGCGTACCACGTGGACCGGGTCTCCGGCGCCGACGAGTACGCCTCGCACGTCGACGACCACGCCCTCACCAACGGCGGCGCCGCGGTGTCCCTGCGCAACGCCGCCACCGCGGCGAAGCTCCTGGGCGAGGACGCGCCCGCCGAGTGGGCCGACATCGCCGACAAACTCGTGCTGCTGACCGACGCCGACGGTTCCCACCCCGAGTACGCCGGATACGACGGCCGCAAGATCAAGCAGGCCGACACCGTGCTCCTCACGTACCCCTACGACCTGGTCAGGGGCGAGGGCGCCCAGGCCGACCTGGACCGCTACGCGCCGGTCACCGACCCCGACGGACCCGCCATGACGGACTCGGTGCACGCGGTGATCGCCGCCCAGCTCGGCGCTCCCGGCTGTCAGACGGACACCTATCTCGACCGCTCCTGGCGCCCGTTCGCCAAGGCACCTTTCCAGCAGTTCTCCGAGGCACGGGGCGACAAGGCCGGGGACAACGCCGCCGAACCCGCCTTCACCTTCCTCACCGGCGCCGGCGGGTTCCTGCAGGCGTTCCCCTACGGTCTGGCCGGACTGCGCTGGGACCACGAGGTGCTGCGCCTGGACCCGATGCTCACCCCCTCGCTCGCGGGCGGTGTCACCCTGCGCGGACTGCACTGGCAGGGCCGGCGGTTCACGGTCTCCCTGGGCGCCCGCCACACGCGGATCACGCTCGACGACGGAGCGCCGCTGACCGTGCGGCTGCGCGACGGCGAGCAGCGGCTGAGCACCGGCAGGCCCCTGACCACCACGACCCGCCGCCCCGACCTCGCACCCACCGACGACCTGGCCCGCTGCCGGACGGTGCGGGCGGACAGCGAGACGGCAGGCGGATACGCCGAGGCGGCCGTCGACGGGAGCGGTGCCACGGCCTGGACCACGGCCGCCCCACAGGCACGGCTCACCCTGTCCCTGCCGCGCGCGTCCACGGCGGCCACGGCGCACCTCGAATTCGGCGCCCACCGGCCGGACTCCGTCACCCTTGAAGGCCTGACGGAGCAAGGGAGTTGGCGCACACTCGCCGCAGCGAAACCCTCCGCGAGCGGCTCGCTGCGGCTCCCCTTGTCGAAGCTGCACACCGCCACGTACCGGCTCACGGTGACGGCCACGGAAGCCGGCAGTCAGGTCACGTCGCTGCAGTTGCGACGGTCCTGAAACAGCTCCTCCTCCCCCGGTCGCCGTGCGGCCCGGGTCCTTCCGTCCTGCCCCGACACCGCCCAGGAGGCGACCATGAACCTGCTCATCAACGGCGACGCCGAGCAAGGTCCGGGAGGAGATCCCGTCGCCGGGACCGTCACCGGCTGGACCATCACGCAGGGCGCGCCCGCCGTGGTCGCCTACGGAAACCGGTGATCGGCGACCGGCGCGACCCCAGTGCGTACCTTGAACGACCTTCCACGTGGAGCGCGGCACCATGGGGGGCGCGGGAGGGCCCGGCCACCAAGGCGTCGGCCGCGCAGTACCGACGCGACTGAATCCGCGCGGGCTGCCGGAGTGCGCTCCGGCAGCCCGCCCCACTGCGTGGCCAAATTCTTTCACCTCGTGTCCATCTGGCCACTGCCGTTCCGGGGGGTGGCGGCGCGCACGATCGAAGGCATGAGGATTCTTTGGATCTACGCCCATCCGGAACAGCGCTCCCTGAACGGCTCGTTGATGACCGAGGCGCTGCAGGCACTCGACGCGGACGGACACGAGTACGAGGTCTCCGACCTGTACGCGATGAAATGGAAGGCCGTCCTGGACGCCGACGACTTCGGCGACGGGGCGACGGACGACACGCGGCTGCTCGTCGGTGCGGCGCAGGAGCGGGCCTACCGCGCGGGGACGTTGAGCGACGACATCCGTGCCGAGCAGGACAAGCTCGCCCGGGCCGACGTCGTGGTCCTTCATTTCCCCCTCTGGTGGCTCGGGCCGCCGGCGATCCTCAAGGGCTGGCTCGACCGCGTCCTGACGCAGGGGTTCGGATTCGGTGTCAAGGACGAGGACGGCCGCACCCGTCGGTACGGTGACGGCGGCCTGGCCGGCAAGCGCGCCCTGATCGTCACCTCCATCGGCGCCCGCGCGTCCAGCTTCGGACCGCGCGGCATCCACGGCCACGTGGACGACATCCTGTTCCCCCTCCAGCACGGCACGTTCTGGTACACCGGCATGGCCCCGCTCGCACCGTTCGTCGTGTACGGGGCGGACCGGATGACGCCGGCCGACCAGGCGCGCACGGCCTCGGACCTGCGCGAGCGGCTGCACGCACTGCCGGGCGAGCAGCCCCTGCCCTACCGCCACGAGCGGTCCGGCGACTACGACGAGGACCTCGCGCTGCGCCCCGGCCTCGCTCCCGGCCGTACCGGACTCGCCATGCATCTCGACGAGGCGTCCCCCTCGTCGCGTACGCCGCGATGATGACCCGGCGGCTGCGCGTACCCCTCCGGTCGGACGGCACGACCCGTTCGCAGAGGGATTCGCGGCGCCCCTGCCGCCTCGTAACTTCTTGATCAGCACCACGGAGTTGATCGAGAGGCGAGGGATCGATGTACGGCAAGGCCTGCGCACCCGAGTACCAGGGCGAGTTGAGCGAGGTGCTCGACGTGAACTCCTCGTACGAGGACGTCCTGGCGGCGGCGAGCCGCACCCTGGCGAAGGCGTCCGGCGCCGCCGACAGAGCCCGCGCCGCCCTCGCCGTCGCCGAGGCGAACCGGCGCCTCGGCCGGGT
>NZ_JAAGMG010000836.1 GCF_010548525.1 Streptomyces sp. SID14478 | reverse complement strand
GGCCTCGACCGGGTGCCGGGCCTGCCCGCGGGGCCGCCCGCGAAGGCGGGGCGGGTGGAGTCGGTACGCATCGTCGGGCGCCGTACGCGGGCGATCGCCCCGGCGTTCGTGTACCTGCCGCCGCAGTACTTCCAGCGGCAGTTCCACCGCCAGCGGTTCCCGGTGATCGTGGCGATCAGCGGCTACCCGGGCGGCATCATGAACCTCGCCAAGTTCCTTCGTGTCCCGCAGACCGCCGACGAGTTGGAGCGCACCGGCAGGCTCCAGCCGACGGTGGTGGTGATGGTGCGGCCGACGATCGCGCCGCCGCGCGACACCGAGTGCGTGGACGTGCCCGGTGGCCCGAAGGCGGAGACGTTCTTCACCAAGGACCTGACCGACGCGCTGAGGTCGACGTATCGCGTGGGTCATGATCCGAGCGCGTGGGGTGCGCTCGGCTACTCGTCGGGCGGCTCGTGCGCACTCCAACTCGCCCTGCGCGATCCCCAGGTGTACACATCGGCCGCGTCGCTGTCCGGTGACTACCGCATCGACGACGACCTCACCACGGGCAGCCTGTTCGGCGGCGGCCCGGACGCGCGACAGCGTCAGCGGGGCCACGACCTCGGGTGGCGGCTGCGGCACCTTCCGGTGCCGCGGGTGTCGGTGCTCGTGGCGAGCAGCAGGCAGGGCGAGAAGGACTACGGCCCGACGATGTCCTTCCTCAAGGCGGTGAAACCGCCCCTGACCGCCGCGCGGATCATCCTGCCGCGCGGCAGCCACCACTTCACGACCTGGGTGCGGGAGATCGGGCCCGCGCTGCAGTGGATGGGCAGTCGCCTGACGTTCCCGCAGGACACCACGCCGACGGCGCCGTCACCGCACCGCGCGGCGCTCGCTGCCCGGCGGTCCTCCCCGTGAGCCGGGGCTTCCGTCAGCGACGCGTCGCCACCACGAGGCGGCAGCGCGGACTCCCGTCCGGCCGCTCACCGAGTTCGGGCAGCGCGCGCAGCGCGACATCGAAGCCGGCCCGGGTCAACTCCCGTCGCACGTCGCCGAGTCGGAACGGGCGGTAGTACATGACGAACGGCGGCCGCCACACCGCGTTGCGCAGCCGCATCACCCCGTCGAAGCCGAGCATCGCCCAGTAGCCGCGCGACCCGGGCCGCGCGGGAGCGGGCAACGGAAAGGCGAACTGCCCGCCAGGACGCAGAACTTGGTGGACCTGGGCGAACAACTCCGGGTACTGGCCCGGCAGGAAGTGCCCGAACGCACCGAAGCTCACCACCAGGTCGAAGGCGGGCCCGAACGGCAGGGCGAGCGCGTCCCCGCGCACGTACGCGGCGGCCGGCTCGCCCGCGCGCGCCACCTCCAGCATCCCCGCGCTGAAGTCGACGCCCACCACGGAGCCGGTGCACACCTCGCGCAGCACGCCCAGCCCCGCACCGGTCCCGCAGCACAGGTCGAGCCCGTCGGCGTACGGGCCGAGCGCGCGCAGAGCGCGGGTCACGGGGGCGAGCACGAGGTCGGGGGTGCGGAAGGGGGTCTCGTCGAATTTCGGCGCGAGCAGGTCGTAGCCGCTCTCGACCGACGACAGCGCCTGAACGGCCAGCTCGCGGAGGGTGGGCCCCTGGGGTGTGAACATGGCCGATCAGCATAGGTCGGCGGCCCGCCGAAATCCGCTCTTGCCACGGAGCGGGGGTCGGGTGTTACTGTCTCAGTGGCACATGTGTACGCCCACTCTGCGGCGCCGGTGCCGGTCCCACCTCTTTAGCGCTTGAGCGCTCACCTCTTTCAGGTAACCGCCTCAGCGCACATCATCCCTGGTCAACAGGTTCTCGACGGGCTCTTCGCCCGTCCCTGCACTGCCAGGTTCCCTCCCGGCCACGGGCTGTTCCGCCCGTTCCACGGGGCGTGACGTCTCCGCCCCGTCCCTTCGCCAGATCCCACCCCGCTCACTGCCCGCGTACGCACACCGTCCGCGAAAGGACTGATCGACCATGACCAGCACCACTTTGGAAAAGCCCCCCGCTTCCACCGCACCCAAGGCTCCCGTCCGGGCCGCCGGGGTCCTCGACCTCGGCGCGAACGGGCAGGGGTTCCTGCGGGCGAAGGACCTGATCCCGACGTCCCGCGACGTCCAGGTCCCCGCCCTCCTCATCCGTCAACTCGGCCTGCGCAAGGGCGATGTCGTGGACGGCCTGTGCGAACGGCCGCACACGCTCACCCGCGTCGAGACCGTCGGCGGCGCACCCGCCGGCGTGACCCGCCACCGCCCCCGCTTCGCCGACCTCACTCCGCTGCACCCCACCGAGCGGCTGCGTCTGGAGGGTCCGGCGAGCGGCCTCGGAGGCCGTGTCGTCGACCTGTTCACCCCGGTCGGCAAGGGCCAGCGCGGCCTGATCGTCGCGCCGCCCAAGACCGGCAAGACCGTGCTGCTGCAACAGCTCGCCGCGGCCGTCGCCACGAACCACCCGGAGGCCCACCTGATGGTGGTCCTCCTCGACGAACGCCCCGAGGAAGTCACCGACATGCGCCGCTCCGTACGCGGCGAGGTGTACGCCTCGACGTTCGACCAGCCCGCGAAGGCACACATCGCGCTCGCCGAACTCGCCGTGGAGCGCGCCAAGCGCCTCGTCGAGCAGGGCCGCGACGTGGTGATCCTGCTCGACTCGCTCACCCGGCTGTGCCGCGCCCACAACAACGCCGCGTCCTCCGGCGGGCGCACCCTGTCCGGCGGTGTCGACGCGGCCGCGCTGCACGGGCCCAAGCGCCTGTTCGGCGCCGCCCGCAACACCGAAGAGGCCGGCTCCCTGACGATCCTCGCCACGGCGCTGGTGGACACCGGTTCGCGCGCCGACGACTACTTCTTCGAGGAGCTCAAGAGCACCGGCAACATGGAGCTGCGCCTGGACCGCGCCCTGTCCGACCGCCGCGTCTACCCGGCCGTCGACGTCACCCCTTCCGGCACCCGGCGCGAGGAACTCCTCCTGTCCGCCCCTGAGTTGGCCGCCGCGCGCGGGCTGCGCCGGGCGCTGGGGAGCCGCGACGGCCAGGCCTCGTACGAGGCCCTGCTGGACAAGCTGCGTCACACCCCGGACAACGCCGCGTTCCTGCGCCAGGTCCACTCGACGGTCCCCACCGGCTGACCGCACCCCGCCGATGCGTAATACTCGCTGTATGACTTCGAGTGTTACGCGCTCCGGTGGCGGACCGGCCGTCACCGTGCGCCGGGCCACCGCGCGCGACGCCAAGCGCCTCACCCGGCTCGTGCGCGGCTCCCGCGCCTACGAGGCCCCGTACGCGGCGATGGTGGCCGGCTACCGCGTCGGCCCCGACTACATCGAGGCACACCGGGTCTTCGCCGCGGTCGCCACGGCCGACGACCGGGTCCTCGGCTTCTACTCCCTGGTCCTCGCCCCGCCGGAGCTGGACCTGATGTTCGTCGCGAACGACGCGCAGGGCCTGGGCATCGGGCGGCTGCTCGTCGCGCACATGCGGGAGCAGGCGCGCGCGGCGGGGCTCGACCGCGTCCTGGTCGTCTCCCACCCGCCCGCCGAGGGCTTCTACCGCAGCATGGGGGCCGTGCGCACCGGCACCGTGCCCGCGCGCCCGCCCGCCGTCGCGTGGGACCGCCCCGAACTCGTATTCCAGGTCTCCCCCACGGTCTGAGGGGTTCCGCCCTCGGCCCGCACGGCGCACACTCATGGGCACCGAATCGCGGGCAATGGGGCAAGGAGGCCACATTGGGCGGCAGCGAGGCACGCGACGACGCGTTCGACGTGATCGTGGAGATCCCGCAGGGCTCCCGGAACAAGTACGAGATGGACCACGAACTCGGCCGGATCCGGCTCGACCGGATGCTGTTCACCTCGACCCAGTACCCCGCGGACTACGGCTACGTGGACGGCACGCTCGGCGGCGACGGCGACCCGCTGGACGCGCTCGTCCTGACCGGTGACGCGACGTTCCCCGGCTGCACCATCGAATGCCGGGCGATCGGCATGTTCGTGATGAGCGACGAGAAGGGCCCCGACGAGAAGGTCCTGTGCGTCCCCGCCCACGACCCCCGGCACCTCGGGGTCCAGGACATCGAGGACATCCCGGAGTTCGACCGCCTGGAGATCACCCACTTCTTCGAGGTCTACAAGGACCTGGAACCCGGCAAGTCCGTGGACGGCTCCCACTGGGAAGGTCGGGACAAGGCCTACGAGGAGATCGCGCGGGCCCGTGAGCGCCGCCGGCGGTAGCCCCTGACGGCGCCGGGAATCACGTCGTCTATGGTGGGCGGGCCGTGGTGCTCGGGAAGACCGGTGACGGCCCCGGAAGGGGTCAAGTCCGGAGCGGCCCTCGCCACTGTGATCGGGTTCCGGTCCTCCGTGTCCGGAGCGCATCGCTCCACCGCGCCACTGGCGGCTTCGTGCCGCTGGGAAGGCAGGGGCGGCCGCGCGTGCCCGTAAGCCAGGAGACCGGCCGCGGCATCTCACGAAGTGATCCACGAGGTGCTGGAGCGTGATCAAGGCATGACCCTGCCCGGGAACCCCCCTGCGCGGACGACCGAGGTGAACCCCGCCTTCCGGTGGCGGCGCGAGGACACGGTGCGCACCGCGGGCCTGATGGCGGTGATCCTCGCCCTGCACGTCGTCGCGTTCGGCGTGCTGTTCCTGCTCGTCGTCCCCGAGCACTACGAAGTCGGCAACAAGGCCTTCGGCATCGGCCTGGGCGTCACCGCGTACACGCTCGGCATGCGGCACGCCTTCGACGCCGACCACATCGCCGCGATCGACAACACGACCCGCAAGCTGATGGCGGACGGCAAGCGCCCGGTCTCCGTGGGGTTCTGGTTCGCGCTCGGCCACTCCAGCGTGGTCGTCGCGATGGCGGCCCTCGTGGCGGGCGGCGCGGCCCTCGCCGGCATCCTCCTGAACGACGCCTCGCGCACGCACCAGGTTCTCGGCGTCGTCGGCACCACGGTCTCCGGTACGTTCCTGTACCTCATCGCCGCCCTCAACCTCGTGGCCCTGCTGGGCATTTTGAAGGTCTTCCGGGCGATGCGCGCGGGCTCGTACGACGAGCGGGACCTCGAACAGCACCTGGATTCCCGGGGGTTCATGAACCGCATCCTCGGCCGCTTCACCAAGTCGATCACCCGCCCGGGCCAGATGTACCCGCTCGGCTTCCTCTTCGGCCTCGGCTTCGACACGGCGACCGAGGTGACGCTGATGGTGATGGCCGGCAGCGGCGCCGCGGCGGGCCTGCCCTGGTACGCGATCCTGTGCCTGCCGCTGCTGTTCGCCGCGGGCATGAGCCTGTTCGACACCCTCGACGGCACGTTCATGAACTTCGCGTACCAATGGGCGTTCTCGAACCCGGTGCGCAAGGTGTTCTACAACCTCACCATCACCGGTCTGTCGATCGCGGTCGCCTTCTTCATCGGGACGATCGAACTCGTCGGCGTCCTGCACGAGAAGCTCGACCTGACCGACGCGGTCACCGGCTGGATCGCCGGTCTGAACCTGGACAACGTGGGCTACGTCATCGTCGGCCTGTTCGTGGTGGTGTGGGCGGCCGCGCTCGCGTACTGGCGCCTCGCCAGGGTCGAGCAGCGCTGGTCGGCCCGGCTCGCCGAGGGCGGCTGACGGACCGAGGACGCCCACCCGCAGTCACCCGGCCCGGAGGACCTTCATGAGCACTGCCCGCCTGCCCCTCGAAGGCATCACCGTCGTCAGCGTGGAGCAGGCGGTGGCGGCGCCGTTCGCCACGCGCCAGCTCGCCGACCTGGGCGCGCGGGTGATCAAGGTGGAGCGGCCCGGCGCCGGGGACTTCGCCCGCTCCTACGACGAGACGGTGCACGGCCAGTCCAGTCACTTCGTGTGGCTGAACCGCTCCAAGGACTCGGTGACGCTGGACCTCAAGACGCCGGGCGGGCGGGACGTCCTGGAGCGGCTGCTGGCGGGCGCGGACGTCTTCGTGCAGAACTTGGCGCCGGGCGCGGCGGCCCGACTTGGCCTGTCCGCACAGGAGTTGGCCGGACGCCACCCGGACCTGATCGTCTGCGACATCTCCGGCTACGGCGGCAACGGACCATGGGCGCACCGCAAGGCGTACGACCTGCTGGTGCAGTGCGAGACGGGCGTCGTGTCGGTGACGGGCACACCGGACGCCCCGGCCAAGGTGGGCATCGCGGTCGCCGACATCGCCGCCGGGATGTACGCGTACTCGGGCATCCTGACCGCGCTGTACGAGCGTCGCGCCACCGGCGTCGCGCGCGCCGTGGACGTGTCGCTGTTCGAGGCGCTCGCGGAGTGGATGGGCTACCCCGCGTACTACACGGCGCACTCGGGGCGCCAGCCGGAGCGGGTCGGTGCCGCGCACGCGACGATCGCCCCCTACGGGCCCTACGAGGCCGGGGACGGCGGGACGGTCCTGCTGGCCGTCCAGAACGAGCGGGAATGGGCGTCGTTCTGCGCCGTGTTCCTGGACGACGCCGCCCTGGCCGACGATCCGCGCTTCCACCGCAACTCGGCCCGGGTCGCCCGCCGCGCCGAACTGGACGCCGTCGTCGCGACCCGCTTCGCCGAGCTCGGCGCCGACGAGGCGGTCGCGCTCCTGGAACGCGCGAAGGTCGCGAACTCCCGCCTCAACACGGTCGCCGAGTTCCTGGACCACCCGGTCCTGTCCGGGCGCGGCCGGTGGCGCGACGTGGCCACTCCGCAAGGGCCCGTGCGCGCGCTCGTGCCGCCGGCGGGGCTGTCCGGGGTGGAACCGCGGATGGACCCGGTCCCCGCGGTCGGCGAGCACACGGACGCGGTGCTGGCGGAACTGGGCTACGACCCGGCGGCGGTCGCGGCGCTGCGGGCGGCGGGGGCCGTGTAACGGCACGGAGCGGGAAGGGCCGTTCGGCCCACCACAAGGGTCACTCGGCCCGCTTGCGCCGGAGGCGCCCGCTGAGATGCTGCTGCGCAGAGCCTCCCGTGCCCTCGCTCTCCCGCCGCGGCGCACGGTCGAGGCCCGGGCCCGCCGGTCGCAGGAGGGGGAGCTGCGACCGGCGGGCCGGACGTCCCCGGAGCAGCGGGCACTTGGGGCGTATCGGCACGTCAGGGACAGGCGGTGGCAGGCGGAGCGATAAAGTATCGCGTCAACCCGCACGCGCCCGATCACCCAGGAGCACCTACGTGACCGTAGCCATCGACTCGTCCGAGGCAGCCGACCCCACCGGCGAGGACGCCGGTCAGGACGCGTCCGCCGTGGAGCCCGCGCCCGCCGCGGACGTGCCGCAGGCGCGCCCGTCCGGCACGGACGAGGAGACGGCCGAGCCGGGGACCACCGCGCACACGTGGACCCCGTCGACCGACGCGACCGACCCGACCGACACCGCCGCCGCCACCGAGGAGTTCTGGGAGCCGGGCGGGGACCTGCAGGAGGCGCAGGACGACGACTCCGGCGAGGTACCGGAGGCCATCACGCGCGACGCCCACGAGTTCGGCGTCTACGCCCGCACCGGCGGCTGGACCTTCGCCCTGAAGGTGGCCCGCAGCGTGCGCCCCGGCGGCCAGAGCGCCGAGGAGAGCCCCAAGGTCTCCGCGCGCAGGTTCGCCGGGCTCGCCGGCTGCTCGGCCGAGCGCGTCATGCGTTTCTACAAGGCGTGGGACAAGGCGGCGGACGACGGTCTGGTCCCGCAGTTCGAGGCGCTCGCGCCGGGCGCCGACGTCGAACTCCCGGACGCCGACGTCTGGTTGACGTACTACGTCTCGCGTTCCAGCGCCGGCTCCGTGCGCGGTCAGGCGATCTCCGAGGCAGCCGAGGCGGAGGGCATCCGGCCGACGAAGGCGCTCGAGGTCGCCGAGAACCCGACGGCGCTGCGGGCCGCGATCCTCGCCGACCCGGGCACCGCGGAGGCCGCCCGCAAGGCGCTGATGGACCGTCTCGGCGAGGACCCGGTGCTGCGCTCGGGCCTGGCCCGCGACATCGTGCGCACCGACGACCTGAAGAAGGCCGTGGCCGAGGAGACCAAGACCGGCGGCCGTCTCGACTACGTGCGCAAGATCGCCGAGGAGGGGCAGATCAGGACCCCCGCGGGCCAGGAGATCGAGGCTCCGCGGCAGCTGCGCGAGGAGGCCGAGCGGCACCTCTCCCTCATCGACGAGCTGGACGAGGACGAGGAGGCGGGCGAATGGGCCCGCGAGGCGTACGACAGCGTGCGCACGCTCGTCGCCGAGACCGTCGAGGCCGACCCGGAGCTGCGGGTGCAGGAGCGGCGGGCGAAGTTCTACAGCAGCCTGTCGAAGGCGACGAAGGCCTTCGAGGAGCTGACGTTCGACGACGTGCAGGAGATCGACGACATCTACGAGGACGACATGGTGCGTCGTCTTGAGGAGCTCCAGCAGGCGATCTCGGCGTGCATCACGGCCCTGCAGGCGGCGCAGCAGCAGGACTGACGCCCGCCCGGCGGCCCATCGGTGCCCGGCACTCCCCGCGTGGGGAGTGCCGGGCATCGGCGTTTTTCGTGCGTGTTGCGCGGATCACTCCCCACACGCCCAACGAAACGTTGCCGTTTCGCTTAGCGCCACGTACGCTCGTCGAGTCGAGAACGAAACGGTTTCGTTCTCTTATCTGACGCTCTTCGCGACTTCCCTGGAGTGGCCTCACATGTCCCAGACGACGGTGGCCGACGCCACCGGCACCTCGGCCCCGCCCACCGAACAGGCCTCCCGCAGGCGCTGGTGGATCCTCGGCATCATCGGCATCGCGCAGCTGATGGTCGTGCTCGACGCGACGATCGTGAACATCGCGCTGCCCTCCGCCCAGCAGGACCTGGGCTTCACGGACGGCAACCGGCAGTGGATCGTCACCGCCTACGCGCTGGCCTTCGCCTCCCTGCTGCTGCTCGGCGGCCGCATCGCGGACCTCTTCGGCCGCAAGCCCGCCTTCCTCATCGGCGTCGCGGGCTTCGCCGGCGCCTCCGTACTGGGCGGCGCGTCCACCAGCTTCGGCATGCTGGTGACCGCCCGCGCGCTGCAGGGCGTCTTCGGCGCACTGCTCGCCCCGGCCGCACTGTCCCTGCTCAACACCACGTTCACCGACGCCAAGGAGCGGGCCAAGGCCTTCAGCGTCTACGGCGCGATCGCCGGCGCCGGCGGCGCGGTCGGGCTGCTGCTCGGCGGCGTCCTGACCGACGCCCTCGACTGGCGCTGGACGCTCTACGTCAACCTCGTCTTCGCCGTCGTCGCCTTCATCGGCGGCTGGGTCCTGTTGACCAACCACCGCGACGCCGCCGGCTCCAAGCTGGACCTGCCCGGCACCGTCCTCGTCTCGGCCGGCCTGGTCGGCGTCGTCTACGGATTCTCCAACGCCGAGACCCACGACTGGAGTTCGCCGCTGACCTGGGGATTCCTGGCCGCCGGCGCGGTGCTGCTCGCCGTGTTCACCTGGTGGCAGACCCGGGCGAAGCACCCGCTGCTGCCGCTGCGCGTCCTGCTCGACCGCGACCGCGCCGCCTCGTTCGTCACCGTGCTGATCACGGGCGCGGGCATGTTCGGTGTGTTCCTGTTCCTCACGTACTACCTGCAGCTCAATCTCGGCTTCAGCCCCACCAGGACCGGCCTGGCGTTCCTGCCGATGATGGCCGCCCTGATGGTGATGGCGCAGGTCTCCACCACGGTCCTGGTGCCGCGGATCGGTCCGAAGGTCGTGATCCCGGCAGGCTTCGCGGTCGCCGCGGCCGGCATGGTCTGGCTGACCGGGATCGGCCTCGACTCCAGCTTCTCCACGGACGTGCTGCCGCAGCTGCTGATCATCGGCGCGGGTCTGGGATCCGTGATGCCGCCCGCGATGGCGCTGGCCACCAGCGGGATCGCCGCCGAGGACGCGGGAGTGGCCTCCGCGACGGTCAACACCATGCAGCAGGTGGGCGGTTCGATCGGCACCGCCCTGCTGAGCACGCTCGCGGCGAGCGCCGCCACCAGCTACCTGACGGGACGCAACCCGGCGGACAAGCTGACCCAGGCGCAGGCCACGATCGAGAGCTACACGACCGCGTTCTGGTGGTCGGCGGCCTTCTTCGCCGTCGGCGCGGTCCTCACCTTCCTGCTGTACCGGCGCGGGGCCGGTGCGCAGGACCCGGATGCGGCCCCGGTCGTCCACATGTGACCCGGCCGCACCCCGGTCAGGGGCCGCCGTCTTCAGGGAGACGGCGGCCCCTGCGTATGACCTCGGCGAGGGCAGTGGCAGTGGCAGTGGCAGTGGCAGTGGCATCGTGCACCCGATCATCGGGCTCGGCTCAGGAGCCACTTCGTGTCGGACGCCCCCAGCACCCAGGTCTACGCCCCCCCCGGTCCTCGGCGACGGCGTGGGCGGCGACGCTGGAGTCCGCCACGCCCACCTCGGCCGATATCTGCTACCGGTCGACGCGGGGCGCCGCTAGCGTCGATCCGCATGACGGACAAGCGTGTACGACCGGGACTGGCCGCAGACGAACGCACCCAGCTGACGGGCTGGCTCGACCTGCAGCGCGACGTGATCCGCTGGAAGTGCGAGGGAGTGGCGCGGGAGGACACGCACCGCGCCGTCCTCCCCCGCTCCCCGCACCTGTCCCTCGCGGGCCTCGTCTCGCACATGAGGTGGGTCGAGCACTGCTGGTTCGAGGTGATCTTCATGGACCACCCGGCAGTGGGCCCGCAGTTCGAGGGGGAGGACGACGACGCGGACATGCGCGTCGAGGACGTCCCGCTCGCGCAGCTGCTCGCCCAGTACACGCGTCAGTGCGCGGTCTCCGACGAGATCATCGCGGCCCACTCGCTGGACGACCTCGGCCGCAACAAGGAGTACCGGGGCGAGGAGACGAGTCTGCGCTGGATGCTGCTCCACATGATCGAGGAGACCGCACGGCACGCCGGTCACGCGGACGCGATCCGGGAGCTCCTCGACGGGGAGCTCGGCTACTACTGACACCGTGCGGGGCGCGGGCCGTGCACCGGTCCGCGCCCCGCCCCGGTGCCCGGCTCACCAGATCCGCACGCGGTCCGCGGGCTCCAGCCACAGTCCGTCACCCGGCTTCGTGGCGAAGGCCTCGTGGAACTCGTCGAGGTTGCGCACGATGTTCGCCCGGAACTCCGGCGGCGAGTGCGGGTCGATCGTCAGATACTGCTGCTCCTGCTCCTTGCGCCGCTTGGTGCGCCAGCAGAACGACCAGTTGAGGAAGAGCCGCTGGGATCCGGTCGTGCCGTCCTCGGACACCGGAACGTCCGCGCCGTCGAGCGCGATCCGGTACGCGGTGTGGCCGATGGTCAGTCCGCCGAGGTCGCCGATGTTCTCGCCCACGGTGAGCGAGCCGTTGACGAACTCGCCGGGCAGGTTGCGCGGCGAGAAGCCGTCGTACTGCTTGACGAGCGCCTTCGACTTGGCTTCGAAGGCCGACTTGTCGTCGGCGGTCCACCAGTCGTTCAGGTTCCCCTGGCCGTCGTACTGCGCGCCCTGGTCGTCGAAGCCGTGCCCGATCTCGTGGCCGATGACGGCGCCGATGCCGCCGTAGTTCTCCGCGACATCGGCCTCCGGCGAGAAGAACGGCTTCTGGAGGATGCCCGCCGGGAAGCAGATCTCGTTGGTGCCCGGGTTGTAGTACGCGTTCACGGTCTGCGGCAGCATGAACCACTCGTCGCGGTCGACCGGCGCGCCGATCTTCGCCATCTGCCGGTCGTGCTCGAAGGCGTCGGCGGCCCGGGCGTTGGCCAGCAGGTCGTCGGCACCGACGGCCAGCGCCGAGTAGTCGCGGAACCGGTCCGGGTAGCCGATCTTCGGACGGAACGTGGCGAGCTTCTCGTACGCCCGCTCCTTGGTCTCGTCCGTCATCCAGTCGAGGGCGCCGATGGACTGCCGGTAGGCCTCCAGCAGGTGGGCGACCAGCTCGTCCATGAGCGCCTTGGAGGCCGGCGGGAAGTGCCGGGCCACGTACTCCTTGCCGACGGCCTCGCCCATCGCGCCCTCGACGAAGGCGACGGCACGCTTCCAGCGGGCCCGCAGTTCGGGGGTGCCGTTGAGGGAGCGGCCGTAGAACTCGAAGTTGTTGCGCACGAACGCCGAGGACAGGTAAGGGGCGCTGCCGCGCACCACGCGCACCAGCAGCCAGTCGCGCCACTGCTCGACGGGCGTCTCGGCCAGGACCGTGGACAGATGGGCCAGGTAGGACGGCTGGCGCACGCAGGACCGGGCGAGCGTCTCGTCGCTGCCGCCGAGCCCGGTGACGTAACCGCGCCAGTCGAACTCCGGTGCCAGCGCGGTGAGTTCGTCGAACGTCGTGAGGTTGTACGTCTTCTGCACGTCCCGCGTCTCGGCCCGCTCCCAGTGCCCCTCGGCGAGCCGGGTCTCCAGCGCGAGGACGGTGCGCGCCGCGGCGGCCGGGTCGGTGTGCTCGGCGAGCGTGAGCAGCTCGGTGAGGTAGGCCTCGTACTTCTCGCGGGTCTCGGCGAACTTGTCCTCGCGGTAGTACGACTCGTCGGGCAGCCCGAGGCCGCCCTGGAGGATGTTGAAGAGGTAGCGGTCGGAATCGCGGTCGTCACTGTCGATGTACGAGCCGAACAGGCCGGAGCCGCCGGTGCGCTCGAAGCGGCCGAGGAACGCGGCGAGCTGCGTCGTGTCGGCGAGGCCCGCGACCTCCTCCAGGAGCGGTCGCACCGGATCCAGGCCCCGCGCCTCGACGGCGTCCTCGTCCATGAACGACGCGTACAGGTCGGCGATCTTGCGCGACTCGTCGGCGTCGAGACTGGTGGGACCGCCCGCCGCGATCTCCTGAATGATCTCCTTGACCTGCTGCTCGGCGACGTCCACGAGCTGCACGAAAGGGCCCCAGCTGGAGCGGTCGTCGGGGATGGGCTCGGTCGCCAGCCACTGGCCGTTCACGTGGCCGAAGAGGTCGTCCTGCGGTCGGATCGCCGGGTCCATGCCCGGGCGCGCGTCATCCAGAGTGCTCATCGCCGCAGCCTACCCAGGTCAAGGGGCACAAAGCCCACCGGATACGGCACCGCCCCGGCCGGCGCGAGGCCGGCCGGGGCGGTGAACGCGATCCGGTGAGCGAAGGGTCAGCGCGTGAACGCGGCCAGGGCCTCGTTCAGCGTCTGCGACGGGCGCATGACCGTGGCGGCCTTGGCCGGGTCGGGCTGGTAGTAGCCGCCGATGTCGGCGGGCTTGCCCTGGACGGCGAGCAGCTCGTCGACGATCTTCTGCTCGTTCGCGGCGAGCGTCTCGGCGAGCGGGGCGAAGGCCTTGGCCAGCTCCACGTCGTCGGTCTGCTTGGCCAGCTCCTGGGCCCAGTACAGGGCGAGGTAGAAGTGGCTGCCGCGGTTGTCGATGCCGCCGAGGCGACGGGTCGGCGACTTGTCCTCGTTGAGGAAGGTGCCGGTGGCGCGGTCCAGCGTCTCGCCGAGGACCTTCGCGGACGCGTTGTCCGTGGTGGTGGCGAGGTGCTCGAAGGAGACGGCCAGCGCGAGGAACTCGCCGAGGGAGTCCCAGCGCAGGTAGTTCTCCTTGACCAGCTGCTGGACGTGCTTGGGGGCGGAGCCGCCGGCGCCGGTCTCGAAGAGGCCGCCGCCGTTCATCAGCGGCACGACCGACAGCATCTTGGCGCTGGTGCCCAGCTCCAGGATCGGGAAGAGGTCGGTCAGGTAGTCGCGCAGCACGTTGCCGGTGACCGAGATGGTGTTCAGGCCCTGGCGGATGCGCTCGACGGACAGCTTGGTGGCGTCCTGCGGGGAGAGGATCCGGATGTCCAGGCCCTCGGTGTCGAACTCCGGCAGGTACTGCTCGATCTTCTTGATCAGCTGGGCGTCGTGGGCGCGGCCCTCGTCCAGCCAGAACACGGCCGGGTCACCGGTGGCGCGGGCGCGCGTGACGGCGAGCTTGACCCAGTCCTTGATCGGGGCGTCCTTGGTCTGGCAGGCGCGGAAGATGTCGCCCTCGGAGACCGCCTGCTCAAGGACGACGTCGCCGGCCTGGTTCACCAGGCGGACGGTGCCGGTCGAGGGGATCTCGAAGGTCTTGTCGTGCGAGCCGTACTCCTCGGCCTTCTGCGCCATGAGGCCGACGTTCGGGACGGAGCCCATCGTCGACGGGTCGTAGGCGCCGTTCGCACGGCAGTCGTCGATGACGACCTGGTAGACGCCCGCGTAGGAGGAGTCCGGGATCACCGCGAGGGTGTCCTGCTCCTGGTCGTCCTTGTTCCACATGTGGCCGGACGTACGGATCATCGCGGGCATGGAGGCGTCGATGATGACGTCGGACGGCACGTGCAGGTTGGTGATGCCGCGGTGCGAGTCGACCATCGCGAGCGCCGGACCGGCGGCCAGCTCGGCCTCGAAGGACGCCTTGATCTCGGCGCCGTTGCCCAGCGACTCCAGGCCCTTGTAGATGCCGCCGAGACCGTCGTTCGGGGTCAGGCCGGCGGCGGCGAGGTCGGCGCCGAAGCGGGCGAACGTCTCCGGGAAGAAGGCGCGCACGACGTGGCCGAAGATGATCGGGTCGGAGACCTTCATCATGGTGGCCTTCAGGTGCGCGGAGAACAGCACACCCTCTTCCTTGGCGCGGGCGACCTGGGCGGTCAGGAACTCGCGCAGCGCGGCGACGCGCAGCACGGAGGCGTCGACGACCTCACCGGCGAGGACCGGTACGGACTCGCGCAGCACGGTGGTGGTGCCGTTGTCGGCGACGAGCTCGATCTTGAGCTTGTCGTCGGCCGGGACGACGGCCGACTTCTCGGTCGAGCGGAAGTCGTTGACGCCCATGGTGGCGACATTCGTCTTCGAGTCGGCGGACCAGGCGCCCATGCGGTGCGGGTGGGCCTTGGCGTAGTTCTTCACCGAGGCGGGGGCGCGGCGGTCCGAGTTGCCCTCGCGCAGCACCGGGTTCACGGCGCTGCCCTTGACCTTGTCGTAGCGGGCGCCGACCTCGCGCTCCTCGTCGGTCTTGGGCTCGTCCGGGTACGCGGGCAGCGCGTAGCCCTGCTCCTGCAGCTCGGCGATGACGGCCTTCAGCTGCGAGACGGACGCCGAGATGTTCGGCAGCTTGATGATGTTGGCCTGCGGCGTCTTGGCCAGCTCGCCGAGCTCGGCGAGGGCGTCCGGGATCCGCTGGTCCTCGGTGAGGTACTCCGGGAACACGGCGATGATGCGTCCGGCCAGGGAGATGTCACGGGTCTCCACGTGCACACCGGCGGTGGACGCGTAGGCCTCGATGACCGGCAGGAAGGAATACGTTGCGAGGGCCGGGGCCTCGTCTGTGTGCGTGTAAATGATGGTCGAGTCAGTCACCGGATGCTCCGCTCCACGTCTTCCATGTCATCTGCATAGCTCATATTGCTCGACATCAAGATATCTCGTGCCGGGGCCATCTCCGAAAGGGGCCCGGCCATCAAGAGCGGGAGCGGTACCGAAGGACTACGTCCCCGGGGTCTTGCCGGGCCCACGACGGCCCCCAGGGCGGACTCCTCCGGAGTGACGACCCGGCTCCCCTGCCCGCCTAGCGTGCTGCGGGCGGCCGGAACCGCCGGATGATCCCGGCGCCCCGCTCGCGTCCTCCATCTGCCGAGCCAGGGGATTCGTCATGCCCAAAACAGCCATGGTCGCGGTCGGCCCGGCGGCGCTGAGCCTGCTCCTCGGGCTGTGGGGGATCACGCGCGAGCACAGCATGTGGCGCGACGAGGCGGCGACGTGGGGCGTGGCCCACAGGTCCGTCCCCGAGATCTGGCAGTTACTGGACCGGATCGACGTCGTCCATGGCCTCTACTACCTGTTCCTGCACGGCGTGTTCGCCGTCTTCGGCGACAGCCTCCTCGCCCTGCGGCTGCCGTCCGTCCTGGCCATGGCCTGCGCCGCCGCCGTGACCGGCCTGCTGGGTGCCCGCCTGGCCGACCGGCCCACGGGTACGGCCGCGGGCCTGGCCTTCGCCGTACTCCCCGCAGTCCAGCAGTACGCGCAGGAGGGACGTCCGTACGCACTGGTCACGGCCTGCGCGGCGGTGGCCTGCCGGATGCTGGTCGTGGCGGTCGACAGACCGGACGCCGGGCGCTGGGCGGCGTACGGCGCGGCGATGCTGACGGCGGCGCTGCTCAACTGGTTCTCGCTCCTGCTGCTGCCGGTCCACGCGATGGCCCTGGCCCTCTTCCGACCGCGCCGCGCGACGGTCCTGCGCTGGGCGGCCGCCTCCCTCTGCGCCGCTCTCAGCGCCCTGCCGCTGGTCATGGCGAGCGCGGCCCAGTCCGCGCAGGTCGCCTGGATCCCGCCGGTCAGCGGGAGCGCGCTGACCGCTCTCCTCCTGACCCTGCTCGCGGGCGGGCTCTGCGCTCTGTACGCCCATCCGCGGGGGAAACGGCACGGGATCCGCCCCACCGGGCTCCCGCTCGTCACGCTCGCCCTCCCGCTGCTCGTGATCCCGCACCTCGTGCTGCTCGCCGTCTCCGTCGCCCACCCGCTCTACCTGACCCGCTACGTCCTGTTCACGCACATCGGTCTCGCCCTGCTCGTCGGCGCGGCATGCCGGACCTTCGCCGCACGCCTGCGGATGGCACCGCATCGGCCGCTCGCCGCGCTCCTGGCCCTCGCCCTTCTCGGGCTGCTCCCGGTGGAGGTGTCCCTGCGCAGCGCGGCGGGCCGGGTCGACGACGTGCTGTCCGCCGCCGAGAACGTCGCCGCGGTCCGTGAGCCCGGTGACGGTGTGCTGTACCTCCCCGCGGCCCGCCGTGACACCGCACTCGTCTCCCCCGCCGCGTTCACCGGCACGAGAGACCTGGCCCTGGTCCGGGATCCGGTGGCGTCCGGCACGATGAACGGCGTGGAAGGCAGCCCGCGGCAGATCGCCGACGCCGCCCTTGCCGTACGCCGCATCGTCGTCGTCAGCGACGCGCACGCGCCACGCGCCACCACGGCCCGCGACCGGGCCAAACTCCGGGTCCTGCGCACGCTGTTCGTCCGCTGCTCCGTCACCGACGAACGGGGCCGCCGGGTCTCCGTGTACGAGCGTCGGCCCCCTTCGTCGGACGGATGACGATGGCGGTGAAGGCGAACGGTGAGGGAGGGGTGGTGGCGGGTGAGCGGGGACGGATGGGACCTCGCGGGCGCCGGCTGCGGCGGGCTCAGCAGGCGTTCGCCGTGAAGCCGATCGGGACCAGGTCGCCCGTGCCGCCCGCGGTCGCGCGTTCCAGGAGCGAGCGGACGTCGTCGCCGAACGGCGTGCTGTACTCCACGTCCGGCGCGCAGCCGCCCTGCTCCCGTCCTCCGATCACCCCGACCACCTGGTCGTTCTGCACCCAGGGACCACCGCTGGTCCCGCTGCCGAAGCCGGTGCAGTGGATGCCCGAGTAGCCGTCGCCCTGTTCCAGCGGGGCGTCACAGGTGAGCGGGCGGCCCCGGCTGCCCATCGGGTAGCCGCTGACCGTGACCGTCTCCTGGGCGCGCGGTGTACCGAGCGGCAGGCCCGGCACCACGTCCTCGATCTTCTTGCCGCCGTGGGGCGCGACCCTGAGGAAGGCGACGTCGTGGCGGGGGTCGAAGGACTTCTTCCAGGCGGGATCGATGTACATGTCGGTCACCGACCAGACCCCGCCGGGGAGTTCGCTGTCGTGGAGGAGCGGCGCGAATTCGATGGTCGCGCCGGTGCCGAAGACGCAGTGGGCCGCTGTCACCAGGAGGTCGCGCGAGGGCGAGTCGACCACTCCCGCCGAGCAGAAGTGCGGTCCGCCGAGCTTGGGCACCGCGCCCAGGACGCTCGGGTAGAAGAGCGCTCCGGTCGCCGGAGCCGTCTCCACCGAGTGGGCCGCGGGTACCTCGGGATCGGCGGCATGTGCCACGGGTTGGACTGCCGCGAGGCCGAGGCAGAGGCAGAGTCCGGCGAGAACTGCAGGGATCCGACGCATCGTCGGATGTTAATGAGGATCGTGCGATTCCTGAAGACCCGTGAAGCCCCCTTCGCGCGTCATCATGTGCCCATGTCCACCGAGGAGTTCACCCGCAGCGTCACCGTCGCCGCCCCTGCCGCGCACGTCTTCGCGCACCTGGCGGACCCGGAGAACTATGTCGGCCTCTCGCCGCTCGTGATCGCCGTGCGCGATGTCGTCGCCTCGGCGGAGCGGGTGCACTACGTCGCCGTGGAGCGGTTCCGGCTGGGCCCGCTGCGCCGGGACAACCCGATCCGGGTCACCATGACGTTTCCCCGGGACGAACGGGAGATCGTCAGCGAGGTGCGAAGCCCGGGCAGGGTCCGCCTGACCGCTTCGGTGCGACTCGTCGACGGCGTACGACACGACGACGGCGCGGCCGGCACAGAGGTGCACGAGACGATCCGCGTCACGTACCCCCGGCCGCTGCGGGCCCTTGTGGTGGGCCAGGCGACGAAGGCCCAGCGTCACCGGCTGGCCGAACTGGCGCGGCGTCTGACCGACGCACCGACCACCGACCCCGGCGAGAGCGGCGGGGCACGGGCGGGCGAGTAGCGCCTGTCCGGCGGTCAGGTCGCGGCGAGGGTGGCCCGTGGCCGGACACAGGCCCTGGGTCCATCGGCGGATGTCCTTGCCCCCTCCGAGCCGCGGGGTACGCCCACCGGCAGCGCGCCCCCGTGACGCGGACGAGCTCACAGGCCGTCGCGGTCGTGCCAGTGCCGCTGCCAGCGCGCGTCGACGGGCTCGGCCGCGGGCTGGTAGCGGATGTCGGTCGACAGACGCATGACGCGGCCCGGGTCACGGTTGTCGAGCGCCGCGTGCACGAGGTACGGGGAGTGCACGACCATGTCCCCGGCCGCGTAGTCCGCGATCAGCCAGCGGGAGTCGAACTCCTCGGCCAGCCGCGGCAGATCGGCGGTGAGTGAGGCGGCGGGGCGGCGGGCGGCGCCGATGCGCTCCTCCTCGCGCACCCGGTGGTGGCTGCCCTCCAGGTACACCAGACCGCCGCGCTCCACGGGACAGTCGCCGAGGGGGATCCAGGAGGAGAGCACGTTCTCGGTGCCCTCGCGCAGATAGACCAGGTCGTAGTGGGCCTGGGTCGCCGACCCGATGCCCTGCTCGCCGGGCACGTTGTGCCGGATGATCTTTCGGCGGTGCAGATGCACCTCGTCCACCCCGAAGAACCACCGGTAGAAGGCGACGAGCCGCGGCTGGGCGCAGAGCCGCGCGTACGCCGCCCCGGGCACGATCTCGCCGAACAGCGTCTTGCGGAACAGCGCGCGGTCGACCTCCTGCGGATCGGGCGCGATGCCGTCGGCCGGGTCGGTGCCGGGGGCCGTCAGACCGCTGGGGGCGAGCGTGCGGAAGTAGTGCTGCCGGAACCCGCGCACGGTGTCGGGCGCGAAGAAGCCCCGCAGGAAGAGGTAGCCGTCGCGGGCGAACCGCGCGTGCAACGCCCCCCGGTCACGCAGCTCGGAGCGGTCGACGGGCTCCAGGCGCCCCAGGCGGTCCGGAGCAGGATCGAGGCGGTATCCGTTCGACGTGAGCACGGGGTGCGCCCCAGGGAGCACGGGGTGCGCCCCAGGCACAGCATGCGACGCGGGCACGGCGCGTGGCGTGGGCACGGCGCTCGGCGTGGGCACGGCGCTCGGCGTGGGCACGGTCGGGAGAGTCCGGGAACTGTCGTTCATGCCGACGATGGTGCGCGGCCGACGGGCGCGCGCTCCATGGACCCGCTCCGCCGGGAGTTGGACTCTGCCCGGTCCGCGCGCCGTGGACGTACGCCCGCGAAGCCGAACCGGTCTCAGTGGGCGGTCCAGCCGCCGTCGAGCGAAAGCGACGTCCCCGTCATGAACGAGGCCTGCGGCGTGCACAGATACGCCACCGCCTCGGCGACCTCCTCGGGTTCGAGGAGCCGCTTGAGCGCGCTGTCCTGGAGCAGCACCTCGCTCACCACCCGCTCCTCGGGGATGCCGTGCGCGGCCGCCTGGTCGGCGATCTGCCGCTCCACGAGGGGCGTGCGCACATAGGCGGGATTGACGCAGTTCGACGTGACCCCGTGCGGGGCGCCTTCCAGCGCGGCCGTCTTGGACAGCCCTTCGAGGCCGTGCTTCGCGGCGACGTACGCGGACTTGAACGCGGAGGCGCGCAGCCCGTGCACCGACGACACGTTCACGATGCGGCCCCAGCCCTGCCCGTACATGTGCGGCAGGGCGCCCCGGATCAGCCGGAACGGGGCTTCCAGCATCACCGTCAGGATGGTGTGGAAGGCCTCGGGCGGGAACTCCTCCAGGGGACGCACCAGTTGCATGCCGGCGTTGTTCACGAGGACATCGATCCCGGCGGCCGCGGCCTCGGCGGCGTCCAGGTCGGTCAGGTCGAGGACGTACGGCTCGACGCCGTCGGTCTGCTCGGCGAGGGTGTCGAGCCCCGCCCGGTCCCGGTCCACCGCTCTTACCTGGGCGCCCGCCGCGGCGAGCCGCCGGGCGCAGGCCCGGCCGATGCCACTGGCGGCGCCGGTGACGAGTGCGGTGCGTCCGCCGAGGTCGAGCGGTGTCGCGTGGGGTGAGGCAGAAGAGGTGCGCGGGGTCATGGTCCGTACTCTAGGCAGCCCGTCCGCACTCCAGGCAGCCTGTCCGCGCCCCCGGATGCGGCGGGCACCCGTACCTCAGTGCTCGGTCTTGGTTTCGAACCATGTCGGTCCCTCGGACTGCGCCTGCTTGATGCGGATCAGCGAGTGCTCGTTGAGCCGCGGCAACGCGTCCAGCGCGAACCAGGCGACCTCCAGCGACTCCTCGTCGTTCACGCGCGCCTCGCCGCCGGTGGCACGGCAGCGGAAGGTGATGTCCATGAACTGGCACTGGTCGCCGTTGGGATACGTGATCGGCTTCTGCGCCTGTACGAGGACGACGCGTTCGGCGACGCACTCGACGCCCGTCTCTTCCTCCACCTCACGCGTCGCGACGTCCGCCGGCTGCTCGCCCGGCTCGGCGATCCCCGCGGGCACCGCCCATCGGCCCGTGTCCGCACGGCGCCCGAGGAGCACGCGGCCCTCGGCGTCGAAGACGACGGCGCTGACACCCGGCAGGTACAGCAGTTGGTGTCCGGCGGTGGCCCGGATGTCGCGGATGAATTCTGGAGTCGCCATGCCTCGACCTTATCCGTCCGGGCCACCGGGCCCGGCATACCCGCTGATCAGCCCGCTGTACGCCGCCCCCGGCGCGAGCGCGTCACGGCCCAGGCGAGGCCGCCGACGCCGATCGCGACGAGGAGCGCCTCGGGCCAGACGCCCGCGCGCGTGGCGAGGGTCTGCGAGGTGCGCTTGGGGACGTCGGCGATCAGTGTGTCGGCCTCGAACATGCCGGTGTGCTGGGCGACCGACCCGTCGGGCCGGATCACGGCGCTGATCCCGCTCGTGACGGGGACCATCACGGCCCGGCCGTGCTCGACGGCGCGCACCCGGTCCATGGCGAGCTGCTGGTAGGTCATCTGGCTGCGCTCGAACGTGGCGTTGTTGCTCGGCACGGAGAGGATCTGCGCGCCTTCTCGGACCTGGTCGCGCACGACGTCGTCGAACGCCGCCTCGTAGCACGTCACGTTGCCGATGCTCGTGCCTGCCATGTCGAAGGCGACGGCCTTCTTGCCGGGCACGAAGTCCCCGGCGCGGTCGACGTCCTTGCTGAAGATCCGGAAGAAGCCGCGGTACGGCATGTACTCACCGAACGGCTGCAGGTGCCGCTTGTCGTAGGTGGCTCCGGGGCCGGTCCTCGGGTCCCACAGGATGAGCCGGTTGCGGGTCGAGCCGTCCTTCGCGGTCACCACGGCGCCGACGGAGATCGGTGCGCCGACCGCCTCGGTGGCCTGCTGGATCTCGTCGTAGGCGTCCTGATTGACGTACGGGTCGATGTCGGAGGAGTTCTCCGGCCACAGCACGAGGTCCGGCCGCTTCACGGCGCCCGACTTGATCTTCGCGGCGAGCTTCATGGTCTCGCGCACGTGGTAGTCGAGGACGGCCCGCCGCTGGGAGTTGAAGTCGAGGCCCATGCGCGGAACGTTGCCCTGGATGAGCGCCACGCGCGCGGTGCCGGCCTGCGCCGCGTTCGACATGAAGGGCATGACCACGGCTCCCGCGATCACGGGCGCGACGGTGCAGACGGCCGCGGCGACGACCGTGCGGTCACGCAGCATCCGCACCGCGCCGTCCCCGTCGCCGGAGCGGCGCAGGGCGTTCAGGCGCAGCGCGAGCGCGGCGAGGCCGAAGCCGCACAGCACCACCGCGAATCCGAGCAGCGGCGTGCCGCCGAGTGACGCGAGCGGCAGGAACACGCCACTGGGCTGCCCGAAGGCGACCTTCCCCCAGGGGAAGCCACCGAAGGGGAAGCGGGCGCGCAGCGCCTCGTCCGCGATCCAGACGGCGCTCGCCCACAACGGCCACAGCGGCAGCCGTGACACGTACGCGATCCCCATCCCGGCGAGCGAGAGCACCAGCGCCTCGGCGACGGCGAGCGCCAGCCACGGCAGCGGACCGACGTCGACGCCGGTCCACGACAGCAGCGGCACGAGGTAGGCGAGGCCGAAGACGAGCCCGAGACCGAACCCGGCACGCAGCCGCCGCCCGTGCACCGCGACCCCGAACAGGCCGAACGCCACCGGTGCCAGCCACGGCAGTTCGCGCGGCGGGAAGGTGGCGTACAGGAGCAGTCCGGCGAGCGCCGAGAGACCCACGGGCGCGAGCCGTCGCAGGTCGAAGCGGCGGGCGGGCCCCGGTGCGGGCTCGTCCGGCGGGGCGACGGGGGGTGCGGTGGCGGTCACCCGGGGAGTGTACGGCGCCCCGCTGTCACGCCGACATGCCGGTCGACGACGGCATCGCCCCCGGTCACCGAGGAGTGGCTCCGGGCGGACCGAGCGGGACGGCGTCCCACTCCTGCGCGACCGCGTGCAGGAGGTCCGCATCGAGTTCGGTCGCCTCGGTAGCCAGGTGGAGCGGTACCGACCCGGGAACCGAGCCCGAGTACCTCCGGAAGACCCCCTGGCCAAACGTTCCTGCGCAAGTCCCGCACAAAGCGCCGCACCACCCGTTAGCGTGTGGCCGAGTCCCTGACGCAGGGGCCGGATCCGGCCATCGCGTCCGGGGCCCGTCACGGTCGGGGGGCGACGGGTGGGAAGCACGGGGTGGTCCGCGCGGACCGGGGCGAGCGGGCCCCGGCGACGCGGGTTCGCCGACGCCGCCGGGATCACCGTCCTGGGTGGCTGTGCCGCGTGGGCACTGATCACGGCGACCGCGCGGGCCGGGCGGCCCGAAGGCACGCTCCTCGCG
>NZ_JAAGMG010000780.1 GCF_010548525.1 Streptomyces sp. SID14478 | reverse complement strand
GGCGGTGGCGTGGGACGCGGGTGCTCGGCGGCGGGCTCGGGCCGTGGCTGCTCGGCCGCCTTGCCGTCCTTCGGAGCAGCGGGTTTCGCGTCCTTCGCGGGCGCACCGGAGGGCGCCGCGGCCTGGGCGGCCTGCTGGTCGGGCTTGGCGGCGGTGAGTGGCTTGGCCTCGTCTGGCAACGGCGCTCCTCGTGCGCGACGGGTCCCCGTTCGGGTCCCGGAGAGCCCATGGTATCGATCCGGCGCCCGGGGGACGTATTCGGCCGGTGGCGCCCGTGCTCCCCGGGAAACACCGCGGGCGTGCCCCGGATTCCTCCCGAACCTCCTCCAACGCTGTGAGCTGGCGCTTTACCCGCTTACGCGGCTCTACACGACCAGCAGGGCGTCGAGCGGGGCACCTTCGAGCGCCGGGGTCAACCGCTCGCGGCCGGGCAGGAAGCCCAGCTCCATGAGGACCGCGACGCCGGCGACCTCGGCGCCCGCCCGGCGGATCAGGCGCACGGCCGCCTCGGCGGTGCCACCGGTGGCCAGCACGTCGTCGATGACCATGACGCGGTCACCCGCCGCCAGGTCCTCGGCGTGCACCTCGATCTCGGCGGTCCCGTACTCCAGCTCGTACGACTGCGAGAGCGTCGCACCGGGGAGCTTGCCCGCCTTGCGCACGGGGATGAAGCCGAGGCCCGCACGGAGCGCGACGGGGGCGCCCAGGATGAAGCCGCGCGCCTCCAGGCCGACTACCTTGGTGGCGCCGTGGCGCACGCACAGCTCGGCGAGCGCGTCGGTGAGGGCCGTGAAGGCCGACGGATCGGCGAGCAGCGGCGTGATGTCCTTGAAGAGGACCCCGGGCTCCGGGTAGTCCGGCACGTCCCGGATACGGCTGAGGAGCAGTTCCTTGATGTCGGTCATTTCTGCACCTCAGGGCGTGTGTACGGGGTTCTGGAGGGGTTTGCGCGGTCGACAACATTAGCAGTCGGCCCGGTCCGGGAACGACGCGGGCGCCAGGGCCTGTTCGGCTCCTGGCGCCCGTGTCGTACGCGGTGTCGTGCGGGTCAGCGGCGCTTGCCCGAGGGACGGCCGCGGCCGCGGTTGCGGGACGGCTGGTTGCGCGGTCCCGCGCCCGCCGGAGCGGCGTCTTCCGGCTCGTCCCCCTGCGAGCCCTCGGCCTGGTGGCCGACGACGGCGGGGGCTTCGGGCTGCGCCGCGGCGGCGGCGCGCTTGGCGAGGACCCTCTTCTTGAGGGCCTTCATCTTCGGCTCGCGCTCCTTGAGGTCGGCGACCAGCGGAGTGGCGATGAAGATCGACGAATACGCACCGGCGGCCAGGCCGACGAAGAGCGACAGCGAGATGTCGTTCAGCATGCCGGCGCCGAGGAAGCCGCCACCGATGAACAGCAGGCCCGCGACGGGCAGGAGCGCCACGATCGTGGTGTTGATCGAGCGGACCAGGGTGCTGTTGATCGAGCGGTTGGCGATGTCGCTGTAGGTCCAGCGGGTCTGCTTCTCGATGCCCTTCGTCTGCTCCTTGAGCGAGTCGAAGACGACGACCGTGTCGTAGAGCGAATAACCGAGGATCGTGAGCAGACCGATCACCGTGCCCGGCGTGACCTCGAAGCCCACCAGGGCGTAGATCCCGACGGTGATGGTGATGTCGTGGATGAGGGCGACCAGCGCCGCGAACGCCATGCGCCACTCGAAGGCGATCGCCAGGTAGATCACGACCAGGACCATGAAGATGGCCAGGCCCTGCCATGCCTTGTTGGCGATCGTGTCACCCCAACTGGGGCCCACCAGATCGGCGTTGATCTTGTTGGCGTCGATGCCCATGTCCTTGGACAGTTCCGCCGCGATCTGGTCCGACTTGCCGGTGTCGATGCCCGCGATCTGGACGCGCAGGCCGCCCGTGCCGAGCTCCTGCACGATCGCGTCGTGGCCGGACGCCTTCTCCGCGTACTCCTCCGCCTTCGCGGCCGAGACACTGGTCTTGGGCGTCGTGAAGACCGCGCCGCCCTCGAAGTCGATGCCCATGTTCAGGCCGCGCACCGTCAGGCCGAGGATGGCCGTGATGGTGATCAGGATCGAGACGCCGTACCAGATCTTGCGCTTGCCGATGAAGTCGTAGCCGACCTCACCGCGGTAGAGCCTGGCGCCGAGATTGCCGAGCTTCGACATCTCACGCCTCCTTCGGGTCGACAGGGCCGGTGGCACGGCGGGAGGAGCGGCGGCGCAGCGGGGGCTGGGCGCCGAGGCGCTTCGGGTCGAGGCCCGACCACTTGCTTCCGCTCGAGAAGAACTTCCTGCGGGCCAGGAGCGTCATCAGCGGCTTCGTGAAGAGGAAGACGACGACCACGTCGAGCAGGGTGGTCAGGCCGAGCGTGAACGCGAAGCCCTGCACCTTGCCGACGGTCACGATGTAGAGCACCGCGGCCGCGAGGAACGACACGAAGTCGGAGACGAGGATCGTGCGCCGGGCGCGCGGCCAGGCGCGCTCGACGGCGGGCCGCACCGAGCGCCCCTCGCGGATCTCGTCCCGGATCCGTTCGAAGAACACGATGAACGAGTCCGCGGTGATACCGATGGCCACGATGGCGCCGCAGACGGCCGGCAGGTTCAGCGCGAAGCCGATGGCCGGGCCGAGCAGCGTCATGAGCGTGTACGTGAGGATGCCGGAGGCGATCAGGGAGGCGAGGGCCACGAGCGACAGGCCCCGGTAGTAGACCACCAGGTAGATGACGACCAGGGCGAGGCCGATGGCGCCCGCGATCAGACCGGCGTGCAGCTGCTCACCGCCGAGCGCGGCGGTCACCGTGGTGACGCTCTGCTCGTGGAAGGTCAGCGGCAGGGCGCCGTACGACAGCACGTTGGCCAGGTCCTGGGCGGACTCCTGGGTGAAGCTGCCGGAGATCTCGGCGTTGGCGCTCAGGGTCGAGTTGACACTGGGGGCGGAGACCACGTCGCCGTCGAGCACGATGGCGAACTGGTTCATCGGCTGCTGCTGGTCCTTGAGCTTGCTGGTCGTCGTCGCGAACTTCTTCGAGCCGGAGCCCGTGAAGTCCATGTTGACGACCCACTGGCCGGACTGCTGGTTGATGACCGCCTGGGCCTTCTTGACGTCCTTGCCGTTCACCTCGGACGGGCCGAGGACGTACTTCTCCCACGCCCCGGACGAGTCCTTGCCGCAGGCGATGATGGTGTCGCCGGGCTTGGCGCCCTCATTGGCCTTGGTGCGGGCCGCGCTGTCGGTGCAGTCGAGTTCCGTGAACTTCTTCTGCAGGGCGGCGGTGGCCGGGTCGGCGGAGGGCGTCGGGCTCGCGGACGGCGTCGAGGACGCCTTGTCGTCACCCGAGGCGCTCGACGACGCGGACGGCGTGGAGTCGGCCTTCAGGCTGTCGGTGACGGCACGGCCCTGCGACGTGGCGCTGGCGGACGGGGTCGAGGAGGCCTTGTCGGTCGCCTTGTCCGTGGTCTTGTCGGTGGCCTTGCTGCCGGACGAGGCGCTCGGCGAGGGGCTCTTCGACGGGGAGCCCGTCGGGGAGCCGGCGGCCGCCGTCAGTACGGGACGGAAGTAGAGCTGAGCGGTCGTGCCGACCTGCTCGCGCGCCTGCTTCTGGTTCGTGCCCCGCGGGATGTTGACAATGATGTTGTCATTGCCCTGCGTCTGGACCTCGGCCTCGGAGACACCCATGCCGTTGACACGGCGGTTGATGATGTCCGCTGCCGTGTCCATGTTGGTCTTGTTGATCGCGTTCTTGGGCTGGCCCGGCTCGTTCTTGGCCTGCAGGGTGATGCTGGTGCCGCCCGCGAGGTCGATGCCGAGGCGGGGTGTGAACGTGCCGGAGATGAACATCCCACCGACGAGCGCGACCATGACGATCACGATCAGGCTCAGGGCGCGGCCCGGCTTGCTCTGGGGACCTGCCCCTCGGCTCTTTTTAGGTGTGGCCACCTTCTCGTACTCCCTCTCCATCCGCCCGGCATCGGGGATTCGTGCTCGGGCGGCCATGAAATGGTCGAGAATCCACGCGGGTCACGCACGAACGGGAACCGCGGCGACGCAAGCGGTCGCCCCGCGGTTCCGGTCGTGACTACTTCGCGTCGGACTCGCCGTCGGTCTTCTTCGGCTCGGCGTCGTCGGCCTTCTCGGCGTCGGCGGCCACGGCCTCGTCCTTCTTGCCGAGGTCGATGCGCGAGTCGTCAGCGGCGGCGGTCTCGTCGGTCCCGGTGAGGGAGGACGCGTCATCCGGAACGACGGCGTCGTCGGTCAGCTCGTCGTCGGCGTCGACGCCGTGCACGATCCGGTTGTACTCCTCGTCGGAGAGCACGGCACCGATCGCGTTCTTCGCGAACATGAGGTGGACGCCGGGGCCGGCGTCGAGGAGGACCGTGTCCTCGTTGACCTCCTTGACCGTGGCGTACATGCCGCCGATCGTGCGGACGCCGGAACCGGGCTGCATGTCATTGCGCATCGATGCGGCCTGCTGCTGCTTGCGCTTGGCAGACCGGGTCATCAGGAACATGGCCCCGATGAGCACGATGAACGGGAGGAGGGTCACGAGACTCACGGGTGGGAACTTCCTTCAGGCGACCGCATCGGAAAAAAGCGGCCTTGTTGGGTTCGGGGGTGCGTCGCCGTAAAGGCGACCGTCGGCGGAGTCTAAGCGAGTCCGCACTGTGGTAACAACGCTCAGCATGGCACCGGGGTTCCAACCCCCGCGAGTACCCGCGCCGTCACGCCCCGAACAGGCCCTGTTGTCCGGTTGCACCCGGTCCCCCCTGGGGCGGCGCGAGTCCGAGGTGTGCCCATGCGGCAGGTGTGGCGACCCGGCCGCGGGGCGTACGCGCCAGCAGACCTTCCCGGACGAGGAAGGGTTCGGCCACCTCCTCCACCGTCTCGCGCTCCTCCCCCACCGCGACGGCGAGCGTCGACAGGCCCACGGGACCACCGCCGAACAGCTTGAGCAGGGCTTCCAGGACCGCGCGGTCGAGCCGGTCGAGGCCGCGGGCGTCCACCTCGTACACGGCGAGGGCCGCGGCCGCGATGTCCCGGTCGATGTGCCCGTCCGCCTTGACCTGGGCGTAGTCGCGGACGCGGCGCAGCAGGCGGTTGGCGATACGGGGCGTGCCGCGGGAGCGGCCGGAGATCTCGACGGCACCGTCCGTGTCGATCTCCACGTCGAGCAGGTTCGCCGAGCGGTGGATCACGCGCTCCAGCTCGGGCGGCTCGTAGAACTCCATGTGCGCGGTGAAGCCGAAGCGGTCGCGCAGCGGGGGCGGCAGCAGACCCGCGCGCGTGGTCGCGCCGACCAGGGTGAAGGGGGGCAGCTCGAGCGGGATGGCGGTGGCGCCGGGGCCCTTGCCGACGATGACGTCGACCCGGAAGTCCTCCATCGCCATGTAGAGCATCTCTTCGGCGGGGCGGGACATGCGGTGGATCTCGTCGAGGAAGAGGACCTCGCCCTCCTGGAGGGAGGAGAGGATCGCGGCCAGGTCTCCGGCGTGCTGGATGGCGGGGCCGCTGGTGATGCGGATCGGCGCGCCCATCTCCGCAGCGATGATCATGGAGAGGGTGGTCTTGCCGAGGCCGGGGGCGCCGGAGAGCAGGACGTGGTCGGCGGTGGCGCCGCGCGCGCGGGCGGCGCGCAGTACCAGGTCGAGCTGCTCCCTGACCTTCTCCTGGCCGATGAACTCGCCCAGGTCCTTGGGGCGCAGGGCCGCCTCGACGGCCTGGTCCTCGTGGTCGGCGGACGCACCGACGAGCCGCTCCGTGTCCGGCGCCGCGTCGGTCGTCTCGTCCCAGTTCATTACGTGTGCCTCGCGTTGTGGTTCGAAGACGGGCGGTCGGGCGGTCTCGGCTAGCGGGTGCGGTTCAGGGTCTGCAGGGCCGCCTTGAGCAGGTGGCCGACCTGCGGGGTCCCCTCGGCTGCCTCGGCCTGCGGGGCGACCGCGGTGACCGCCTCGTCGGCCTCGCGGGTCGCGTAGCCGAGACCGATGAGCGCCGCGTGCAGTTGCTCGCGCCAGCCGGAGGTGACGGCCGTGCCGATGGCCGGCCCACCGGTCCCGAGCGGTTCGCCGAGGCGGTCCTTGAACTCCAGGAGCAGCTTCTGGGCGCCCTTCTTGCCGATGCCGGGGACGGCGGTCAGCGCCTTCTCGTCGCCCGTGGACACCGCGCGGCGCAGGGCGTCGGGGCTGTGCACGGCGAGCATGGCCTGGGCCAGGCGCGGGCCGACGCCGCTGGCGGTCTGCAGCAGCTCGAACGTCTGGCGCTCGTCGTCGTCCGCGAAGCCGTACAGGGTGAGCGAGTCCTCCCGTACGACGAGCGAGGTGGCGAGCTTGGCCTGCTGACCGAGGCGGAGCGTGGACAGCGTGTTCGGTGTGCACTGGACGGCCATGCCGATGCCACCGACCTCGACCACCGCGGCGTCGGGGGCGAGCGCGGCGACGGAGCCGCTGACGAAGGCGATCATGCGGTACGGCCTTTCGATGCGTGGAGTGCTACGGCTTTCTGCAGCCGGTTCTGCGCGGGGGCGCGCCAGATGTGGCAGATGGCAAGGGCGAGCGCGTCGGCGGCGTCGGCCGGCTTGGGCGGCGCGTCGAGCCGCAGCAGCCGGGTCACCATGGCGCCCACCTGCGCCTTGTCGGCGCGGCCGCTGCCGGTGACGGCGGCCTTGACCTCGCTGGGGGTGTGCAGGGCGACGGGGATGCCGCGGCGCGAGGCGCACAGCATGGCGACCGCGCTGGCCTGGGCCGTCCCCATGACCGTGCTCACGTTGTGCTGGCTGAACACCCGCTCCACCGCGAGCACTTCGGGCTCGTGCTCGTCGAGCCAGTGCTCGATGCCTTGCTCGATGGCGACGAGGCGGTGGCCCAACTCGGCGTCCGCGGGCGTCCGTACGACACCGACGCCGCGCATGGTCAGCGGCCGGCCCGCGATCCCCTCGACCACGCCGACACCGCACCGGGTCAGCCCCGGGTCCACACCCAGTACGCGCACGCCTCGCCCCCCTCTTCGTTCACCTGTTTGTGCAGGGTATCGGGGACCTCTGACAAACGGACAAAGCGACGGGCCGACGGGGTGTGTCCCGTCGGCCCGTCGCTGATGCCGTGTCAGGCGTCGACCTTCTCCATGACCTCGTCGGAGACGTCGAAGTTGGCGAAGACGTTCTGCACGTCGTCGCTGTCCTCCAGGGCGTCGATCAGCTTGAAGATCTTGCGCGCGCCCTCCTCGTCCAGCTCGACCTGCATGGTCGGGACGAAGTTGGCCTCGGCGGAGTCGTACTCGATGCCGGCGTCCTGCAGGGCGGTGCGGACCGCGACCATGTCGGTGGCCTCGGAGAGGACCTCGAAGGACTCGCCCAGGTCGTTGACCTCTTCGGCACCCGCGTCCAGCACGGCACCCAGTACGTCGTCCTCGGACAGCTCACCCTTGGGCACGATGACGACGCCCTTGCGGTGGAACAGGTACGAGACGGAACCCGGGTCGGCCATGTTGCCGCCGTTGCGGGTCATGGCGACGCGCACGTCGGAGGCGGCGCGGTTGCGGTTGTCGGTGAGGCACTCGATGAGCACCGCGACGCCGTTGGGACCGTAGCCCTCGTACATGATGGTCTCGTAGTCGGCGCCACCGGCTTCGAGACCGGCGCCGCGCTTGACCGCGGAGTCGATGTTCTTGTTCGGGACCGAGCTCTTCTTCGCCTTCTGGATGGCGTCGAACAGCGTCGGGTTGCCGGACACGTCGGCACCGCCCGTGCGGGCCGCGACCTCGATGTTCTTGATCATCTTCGCGAAGAGCTTGCCGCGCTTGGCGTCGATCACGGCCTTCTTGTGCTTCGTCGTAGCCCATTTAGAGTGGCCGGACATCTGCCTGTCTCCTTCGCGTAAACAACCTCTTTAACGAACGCCAGCGATCCTACAAGGAACCCGCCGCGTCCTTCGCCCGCACCATGTCCACGAACAGGCCGTGGAGGCGGTGGTCCCCGGTCAGTTCCGGGTGGAAGGACGTCGCGAGGACGTCTCCCTGGCGCACGGCGACGATGTGTCCCTCGTGCTCGGCGAGCACCTGGACGTCGGCGCCCACGGACTCCACCCAGGGGGCGCGGATGAAGACGCCCTCTACAGGATCGCCCTCGACGCCCTGCACGTCGACCGCCGCTTCGAAGGACTCGTTCTGTCGCCCGAAGGCGTTGCGGCGCACGATCATGTCGATGCCGCCGATCGTCTCCTGGCCCGAGCGCGGGTCGAGGATCTTGTCGGCCAGCATGATCATCCCGGCGCAGGTCCCGTAGACGGGCAGACCGGCGCGCACGCGCGCGCGAAGCGGCTCCAACAGGCCGAACAGCTGGGCCAGTTTGGAGATGGTGGTCGACTCACCACCGGGGATGATCAGGCCGTCGACCTCGGCCAGTTCTTCGGGGCGCCGCACCGGCCTGGCCACGGCGTCGGCCGTGGCCAGGGCGATGAGGTGCTCCCGTACGTCGCCCTGGAGTGCGAGGACGCCGATGACGGGGGTGCTGATCATGGGTGCTTACCAGCCCCGGTTCGCGTAGCGCTCGGCCTCGGGCAGGGTGTCGCAGTTGATGCCGACCATGGCCTCGCCGAGGTTGCGGGACGCGTCCGCGATGATCTTCGGGTCGTCGAAGAAGGTGGTGGCCTTCACGATGGCCGCGGCGCGCTTGGCCGGGTCGCCCGACTTGAAGATGCCGGAGCCGACGAAGACGCCCTCGGCGCCGAGCTGGCGCATGAGCGCGGCGTCGGCCGGGGTGGCGACGCCGCCCGCGGAGAAGAGGACCACCGGCAGCTTGCCCAGCTCGGAGACCTCCTTGACCAGCTCGTACGGCGCGCGGAGCTCCTTGGCCGCGGCGTACAGCTCGTTGTTGTCGAAGCCGCGCAGCTTGGCGATCTCGTTCTTGATCTGGCGCAGGTGGCGGACGGCCTCGACGACGTTGCCGGTGCCGGCCTCGCCCTTGGAGCGGATCATCGCGGCGCCCTCGGCGATGCGGCGCAGGGCCTCGCCCAGGTTGGTGGCGCCACACACGAACGGGGTGGTGAAGGCGAACTTGTCGCTGTGGTTGACCTCGTCGGCCGGGGTCAGCACCTCGGACTCGTCGATGTAGTCGACGCCGAGGGACTGCAGGACCTGGGCCTCGACGAAGTGACCGATGCGGGACTTGGCCATCACCGGGATCGAGACGGCCTCGATGATCTCTTCGATCATGGTCGGGTCGGACATCCGGGCCACGCCGCCGTCCTTGCGGATGTCCGCGGGGACCCGCTCCAGGGCCATGACGGCGACGGCACCGGCGTCCTCGGCTATCTTCGCCTGCTCGGCGTTGACGACGTCCATGATCACGCCGCCCTTGAGCTGTTCGGCCATGCCGCGCTTGACGCGGGCGGTGCCGAGGGCGGGGGTCTCGGGGGACTGCGGGGTGCTGGTGGACACGGGTGACCTCACTCGGTGAACGCGGGGAACTCTGTGAAGAGGGCTTGCTGCAGCACCGAGGAAACTCCTGTGGACCAGTCCACTACAAGGGCCAATGGGGAGACGGTGGCTCCTTTTGGCCTGCGCCCTACGTAAGGGCTACCGCCATACGTAAGGACCGACGCTCTACGTAAGGGTCCGGCGCTCTACGTAAGGGTCCGGCGCTCTACGTAAGGGTCCGGCGCTCTACGTAGGAGGGATGTGCGTCTACGTAGTGGCACGGTCCGCCAGCGCGGCCGGAGGCTCGTCGTCCATTTCGAAGGCGAGGGGGAAGGGGGCGTGTCCGGCCAGCCGGAACCAGCGGACCGTGCGGTGGCGGCGCAGGGCGCGGGCCGCGCGCACCGCGTCGTTGTGGAAACGGCGGGCCATGGGGACCCGGCGTACCGCCTGGGCGAGTTCCTCCGCGGCCTCCTCGCCGCCGGGAGCCTCCCGGACGGCCTCGACCTGGTCGGCCTCGCCGAACACCGCCCGCAGCGCCTGGCTGAGCTCGCTCTCGGCGACCTCGCGCTGTTCCTCCTCGGCCTGCCGGGCGGCGTGTGCGGCCTCGTAGAGCACGATCGAGGCCGCCGGGTCGAGCACGCCCGAGGTGGCCAGTTCCTGGGCGACCGAGGCACGGCGCAGGAGTTGGGCGTCGAGGGCGGCGCGGGCCGCGTCGATGCGCGCGTGCAGGCGGTCGAGGCGCCCCGCGGTCCAGCTCAGGTAGAGGCCGATCGCGAAGAGGGCTACGGCGATCCAGATCAGGGTGACGGTCACGGGCGGCAAGGCTACCCGTGGTGGACCGCGCCCCCGTGCGCTCCCGCCGCGCGCTCAGTCCCTGGCCAGCCCGAACCGCGCCCTGAGCCCCGTCCGTTCGTCCGCCGCCACCGCCGCGGCCCCCTGGGTCACCGTCTCGTAGACCGAGAGGATGTCGGCCCCGACGGTCGACCAGTCGAAGCGGCGTACGTGCTTGCTGCCGCGCTCGCGCAGTTCGGTGCGGCGCTCGGGGTCGCCGAGCAGGCGCAGCGCCGCGACGGCCAGCGCGTCCGCGTCCTCGTTCGCGAAGAGTTCGCCTGCCGCGCCCTGGTCGAGGACCTGGGCGAAGGCGTCGAGGTCGGAGGCGAGGACGGGCGCGCCCGCCGACATGGCCTCCACCAGGATGATGCCGAAGCTCTCGCCGCCGGTGTTCGGGGCGACGTACACGTCGACGCTGGCCAGCAGCCGTGCCTTGTCCTCGTCGCTGACCATGCCGAGGAACTCGACGCGCCCGCGCATCTCCTGGGGCAGCGACGCGACGGCTTCCTCCTCGTCACCGCGCCCGGCCACCAGGAGGCGCGTGCCCGGGCGCTCCGCGAGGATCTTGGGCAGTGCCTTCATCAGGACGGGCAGCCCCTTGCGGGGCTCGTCGATCCGCCCGATGAACCCGATGGTCTCCCCCTGCCACTGCTCCTTGGGCTCGGCCCGCGCGAAGAAGTCGACGTCGACGCCGTTCGGGATGACGACCGCGTCGCCGCCGAGGTGCTCCACGAGCGTGCGGCGCGCGTACTCGCTCACCGCGATGCGCGCGCTGATCTTCTCCAGTGCGGGCTGCAGGATCGGGTACGCGGCGATCATGGCGCGCGAGCGGGGGTTGGACGTGTGGAAGGTGGCGACGATGGGGCCCTGCGCGGCCCAGCACGTCAGCAGGCCCAGGGACGGGGACGCCGGTTCGTGGATGTGGACGACGTCGAACGTGCCGTCGCTCAGCCAGCGGCGCACGCGCGCGGCGCTCAGGAACCCGAAGTTGAGGCGCGCCACGGAACCGTTGTACGGCACCGGGACCGCGCGTCCCGCCGACACGACGTACGGCGGCAGGGGGGTCTCGTCGTCCGCCGGGGCGAGGACGGAGACCTCGTGTCCCAGGGCGATGAGGTGCTCCGCCAGATCACGGATGTGGAACTGGACGCCGCCCGGCACGTCCCACGAGTACGGGCAGACGATGCCGATTCTCACGCCGGCCGCTCCTCAAAGTTCTCCAGGTCGGCCAGCCACAGGCGCTGCAACATGTGCCAGTCCTGCGGATGGTCCGCGATCCCCGTGGCGAAGGCATCGGCCAGCGCCTGCGTCATGACAGACGTCTTCTCGGCGCGCGTACCTGTCTCGGGGACGTCGACGGGCGGATGGACGCGCCCCCGCATGACGGGCGAGCCGTCGTACCAGAGGGTGACCGGCAGGAGCAGCGCGCCGGTCTGCTGCGCGAGCATCGCGGGTCCGGCGGGCATCCGGGTCGTCTCGCCGAAGAACTTCACCTCGACGCCGGAGGCCGACAGATCGCGGTCGGCGACCAGGCAGACGAGGCCGCCCGCGCGCAGCCGGCGGGCCAGTGTCCCGAAGGCGGAGCCGCCGGTGTGCGGCAGCACCTCCATGCCGAGGCCCTCGCGGTAGGCGACGAAACGGTCGTAGAGGGTCTCCGGCTTGAGACGCTCCGCGACCGTCGTGAACGGCGTGTCCAGTTCGGTGGTGACCCAGGCGCCCGCGAGGTCGTAGTTGCCCATGTGGGGCAGGGCCAGGACGACGCCCTTGCCTGCGGCCAGGCCCTCGGTGAGGTGGTGGACGTCCTTGACGGCGAAGCCGTTCCTGATGCGCTCCGTGCTCCACGCGGGCAGCCGGAAGGACTCCATCCAGTAGCGCAGGTACGAGCGCATGCCCGCGTGGGAGAGCTGCCTGAGGCGCTCGGGCGTGGCGTCGGGCACCACGCGCGCGAGGTTCGCCTCCAGCCGCAGGACGCCCTTGCCGCGCTTCTTCCAGGCGATGTCGGCGATGGTCCGGCCCAGGCGGTTCGCGACCGGCTCGGGCAGCTTCTTGACCGTGGTCCAGCCGAGCCCGTACAGCGCGTCCGTCACCCGGTCCTGCGCGCCGCTCACGAGGCGGTCTCCTCCTGGGCGGCGGCCGCGGCGTCGGCCTCGGCGGATTCGCGGCGTACGGTCACCACGCGCTGGATCAGCGTGACGAGGCTGCCTGCGGCGACGATCCACAGCGCGACCGGCAGCAGGTACTGGATGCCGGGCACCCCGAACTTGTGCAGGCCCGCGAAACCGGCGGCGACCAGCGAGATGACGAGCCGTTCGGCACGCTCCACGAGGCCGTTGACGGCGACCGGCAGACCGATCGCCTCACCGCGTGCCTTCGTGTAGGAGACGACCTGGCCGCTGGCGAGGCAGAAGATCGCGACCGCGCACAGGACGTTGTCGTTCCCGGAGCCCGCGTACCAGAGCGCGAGACCGCCGAAGATGGCACTGTCCGCGACCCGGTCGAGCGTCGAGTCCAGGAAGGCGCCCCAGCGGCTGGAGCGGCCCAGCTGGCGTGCCATGTTGCCGTCCACGAGGTCCGAGAAGACGAACAGCGTGATGACGACGGTGCCCCAGAAGAACTCCCCGCGCGGGTAGAAGACCAGCGCTCCCGCCACGACTCCGGCGGTGCCGAGGAACGTGACCGTGTCGGGGCTGACCCCGCGACGGATGAGAAACGCGGCGAACGGTGTGAGGACACGCGTGAAGAATGCACGCGCGTACTTGTTCAGCATGGCCTTCCCGAGGGTCGGTGCCGCGCGGCCCCTCTGGCCACCGGCTGGCCCATCGTAGTCACGCGCGCACGGATACGGCCGCCGGGCCACCACGCGCGCGTGCGATCACGTACGACGTATGGACGCACAGTGACCCGAGTGCAAAGCTCAAAGGCACCGCGGGCGTCGCCGAAGCCGCCTGAGCACGCGGGTTCGCGTGTCCGCATTTGTTTACGTGCCACAAAGACCACCTCACCGAGGAATCAACCGGGAGGAAGGGCATGGGCGACAAGGCGAACGCACACTCCGGAGCCGCCGGCAGGGCAGCGACGGCCGACCATCCCGCGTCCGTACGGAATGTGGTGCTGGTCGGCCACAGCGGATCGGGCAAGACGACGCTGGTGGAGGCCCTCGCACTGACCGCGGGGGCGGTGAACCGGGCGGGCCGCGTCGAGGACGGCACGAGCGTCTCCGACTACGACGAGATCGAGCACCGCCAGCAACGATCGGTTCAGCTCTCGCTCGTCCCGGTGGAATGGGGCGGCTGCAAGATCAATGTTCTGGACACCCCCGGCTACGCGGATTTCGTCGGGGAACTGAGGGCCGGTCTGCGCGCGGCGGACGCGGCCCTTTTCGTCGTCTCGGCGTCCGACGGCCCCGAGACCATGGCGGGTGCGACCCGCATGGTGTGGGAGGAGTGCGCCGCGGTCGGCATGCCGCGGGCCATCGTCGTCACGCACCTGGAGGCGGCGCGCTCCGACTTCGACGAGATGACGCGGACCTGCGCGCGGGTCTTCGGCGGCGACGACCCCGATGCCGTGCTCCCCCTGTACCTGCCGCTGCACGGTGCGCAGGCGCCGGACGGGCACGCGCCCGTGACCGGGCTGATCGGACTGCTCTCGCAGCGCCTGTTCGACTACGCGTCGGGCGAACGCAAGGAGTCCGAACCCGGCGAGGACCAGCTGCCGTTGATCGAGGAGGCCCGCAACAGGCTCATCGAGGGGATCATCGCCGAGAGCGAGGACGAGACCCTGATGGACCGCTATCTCGGCGGGGAGGACATCGACTTCAAGACGCTGGTCGACGACCTGGAGCGGGCCGTGGCCCGTGGCGTCTTCCACCCGGTCCTCGCGGCGGCCCCGGCGGCGGAGGGCGCACGGCAGGGCATCGGCACGGTGGAGCTCCTGGAACTGATCACGGGCGGCTTCCCGACACCTCTGGAGCGCGCGGCGCCGGTGGTGAGCACGCCGGCCGGCGCGGCACGCACGGTCAACGCCTGTGATCCGGACGGCCCGTTGGTGGCGGAGGTCGTGAAGACCGCCTCCGACCCGTACGTCGGACGGGTCTCTCTCGTACGGGTCTTCTCGGGCACCCTGCGTCCGGACGAGACGGTGCACGTGTCGGGGCACGGGCTCGCGGACCGCGGGCACGAGGACCACGACGTCGACGAGCGGATCGGCGCGCTGTCCGCCCCCTTCGGCAAACAGCAGCGCACGCTCACCCACTGCATCGCCGGTGACCTGGCCTGCGTGGCGAAGCTGAGCCGGGCGGAGACCGGCGACACCCTCTCGTCGAAGGACGACCCGCTGCTGATGGCGCCGTGGGACATGCCGGACCCCCTGCTGCCGCTCGCCATCCAGGCGCACAGCAAGGCCGACGAGGACAAGCTGTCCCAGGGCCTGTCGCGGCTGGTCGCGGAGGACCCGACGATGCGGCTCGAACAGAACCAGGACACCCATCAGGTGGTGCTCTGGTGTCTGGGCGAGGCGCACGCGGACGTGGCGCTGGAGCGGCTGCGCAGCAGGTACGGGGTGCAGGTCGACCTCGTCCCGCACAAGGTCTCCCTCCGGGAGACGTTCGCGGCGAAGTCCGGCGGGCGGGGCCGGCACGTGAAGCAGTCGGGCGGGCACGGCCAGTTCGCGATCTGCGAGATCGAGGTGGAGCCGCTGCCCGGCGGCTCCGGCATCGAGTTCGTGGACAAGGTCGTCGGCGGGGCGGTGCCGCGGCAGTTCATCCCCTCCGTCGAGAAGGGCGTGCGGGCGCAGGCGGCGCGGGGCGTCGCGGCCGGATACCCGCTGCTCGACGTGCGGGTGACGCTGCTCGACGGGAAGGCGCACTCGGTGGACTCCTCCGACGCGGCGTTCCAGACGGCGGGCGCGCTCGCGCTGCGGGAGGCGGCGGCCGACGCCAGGATCCATCTGCTGGAGCCGGTGGCCGAGGTCCGGGTGCTGGTCGGCGACGACTATGTGGGCGCGGTCATGAGCGACCTGTCCGGCCGCCGCGGCCGCGTCGTCGGGACCGAACAGGCGCCGGGCGGGCGCACCCTCGTACGGGCGGAGGTGCCGGAGCTCGAGATCGGGCGGTACGCGGTGGATCTGCGGTCGCTGTCGCACGGTACGGCCCGGTTCAGCCGCTCCTACGCACGGCACGAGCCGATGCCGCCGCAACTGAGCGAGAAGATGCGCGAACAGGCCCAGGACCCGGCGTAGTTGGGTCCTACCGCGTAACGGCCGCCATCGACGTCCTCCGTGCCGGAGCGAATGTCGGTGGCGGCCGTTACGCTGGTCGACGATCAGCCGGATCAGGACGATCAACTGATCAACAGGTGTGCGGGGCAGGGAAGTCGGGAAAAGCCGCAGCAGCGACGACGTGCGGTGATGGGGGCGGCAGTGGCGGACGAGGGTTTCGATTTCAGGCCGGGCGCGCAGGTGCCGCTCATGGGCTCTGCGGGGCAGACCGCGGCGACCTTCGCCATCGCGTCGGCCGCGTACCGGGACGACCCGGCCACCAAGATCGCGGACGCCAACAACGAGTGGCACCAGTCCGAGGTCAAGGAGCCGAAGTGGGCGCTGCTGGCGCCCAATCTCGGTGAGGCGTTCTCCCAGGCCGTGCAGCAGCGCATGCTGGACGGCAAGCGGAAGGCGCTCATCCAGTCGTTCGGCACCGAACCGCAGGTCGTCGTGGAGCACTGTCTCGCGGCCACCCGGATCCGCAGGCAGCGCGACAGCATGCTGTCGGTCCTGACGCTGGTGTTCGGGGTGCTGTTCCTGCCCGGATTCCTCCTGTGGGCAGCAGCTTTCGAGCTCCGCCGCAGGAACACCAACAAGGTGATGCGGGCCGAGAGCCAGGCCAAGGAGGCCCTGGACAAGAACAAGCCGGCCAAGGAGCAGAGCGAGACCAGGAAGGCGGAGCGCAGCGCCCGCAGGCAGGCCGCGCTGACGACGACGGCCGTCTGCGTCGTCGCCGTGGTCGCCGCCATCGTCCTGGTGAAGATGCCCCTGGCCGGTGGCTGGGCCTGGTATCTGCGCGCCTCCTTCGTGGCCCCGATCATCGGGGGCGTCTGGGCCCGGCAGATCTGCCTGCGCACGGCCTCCGATCTGCGCGACCGCTGGTCGGGGCTGCTGGCCGGCGGCGGGGTGGGCGCGAAGATCCCGGAGGCGGTGCCCGGCAGCCCCGGCGAGACCGCTGCCGAGCAACTGCGCCAGAACCTCGCCAAGTTGTCCGCCGAGCAGCAGTCGAACTCGGTCTTCTACGCGGGGCCCAAGGGCATCCTGGGCATGGGGACGCGGTGGGGCAGCTGGCAGCTCGCCGAGGACCTGGTGCCGAGCGAGGCGGGCAAGGAGATCCACCCGTTCCGCAGCTGGACGGTGATACGCGCGATCCAGGACCAGTTGGCCATGCTGGAGCGCGGCCCGCTGCACACGGGCGGCTTCCCCAAGCCCAAGGTGGACCACTGGATCGTCACGCCGATCGCGGAGAAGGCCAAGGCCGTGTCGCGGCCTTCGGGCGAGGACGTCGACGCCTTCCGGATCAGGCCCCACGAAATAGAGCGGATCTGCAACGAGCAGCAGTTCGGCAGCGGCGAGCGCCACTACCTGGGCGTCCAGTTCACCCTCTGGGACGGCCAGTTGGTGATCACCATGCTGATCACGGTGACGGTGCTGCACGAGACGCTGCGCATAGAAGTGACGGGCCATGCGCTGGGCCCCGTGAACTCGCTGTTCACCTCCAAGCCCGAACCGAAGACGAAAGAGGTCTCCAAGCCCCTCGCGTCCTGGGAGACCACGCAGCGGACCCTCCCGCTGGTCGACGCGGACGAGGCGGTCCGCCTGGCGGTGCGCGCGCCCCTGACCATGTTCGGCATGGGCCGGTCCTTCCTCGACGCCAAGGGCGGCAAGCTCGTGCTGCCCGAGCCGTTCGGCCTGCGGCATGCCTGGGCGGACCAGCCCTGGCGCCACCGCTTCATGGCGGACGACGCGCTGCGCACCGCGACGCCGGTACTGCGGGTGGTGCACGCAGCGGCCCTGCGGGTCCTTGCGGACCACGGCGTCGACACCGAGAAGTTCGGCAACCGCTCGGGCGTGCTCAGTGGCCTGGTCCAGGACGCCTCGCCGCGGAAGGCGGACGTGTACGACGCGTAGCAGCGGGCTCCCCGCGGCTGCGGTACGCGCACCACGGCAGGCAGTACTGCGTGACGGCCCCCACCGTCACCGCGTACAGCACGGTGCCCGGCCCCACGGCCCCGCCCGACACCCAGCCCACCGCAAGGACGACGAGTTCGATCGCTGTGCGCACGAGACGGACGGAGCGGCCGGTGGCGGCCGTCAGTCCGGTCATCAGGCCGTCGCGCGGGCCGGGGCCGCAGCGGGCGCCTACGTAGACGGCGATCGAGGCGCCGTTCAGGAGGATGCCTGCGGCGAGCAGTACGCCGCGCTCGGACAGTGCGGGGTGGGACGGGAGCAGCCACAGGCCCAGGTCCGAGGTCCAGCCGACCACGAGGATGTTGGCGAACGTGCCGAGGGTGGGGCGCTGGCGCAGCGGGATCCACAGCAGCAGGACGGCCGCGCCGACGAGCGTGGTGAGCGTGCCGAAGCTGAGCGGGGTGTGCCGGGCGAGACCTTCGTTGAGGACGCTCCACGGGCTGAGGCCGAGTCCCGCCCTGACCATCAGGGCGAGGCTGAATCCGTACAGGGCGAGGCCCGCGAGGAGTTGGGGCAGGCGACGCCCGGGGCGTTCGCGCAGCGGGACGTACGTGAGCGGCATGTGCGGCGACTCCAGGGGACGCGCGCCGGACGGGGGCGCGGACAGGGCCAATACCGCCACTCTGTAGATTTGTCGGCTCGGTTCACATGGCCAATCCCCCGAGAATGGTCTTGTTTCAGGAGGGTGGTTCCGTGCTGGTCGGCAGCCGTCAGCTCGCCGCGTTGCTTCCGGACCCGGCGAAGGCGCGCCCCGCCTACCGTCATCTCGCCCACGCCCTGGGCGAGTTGATCCTCGACGGGCGGCTGGCCCTGCACGTCCGGCTGCCCGCCGAACGGGAGCTGGCCGCCGCGCTCGGCACCAGCCGGACGACCGTCACCGCCCTGTACGACCTGCTGCGCGAGAGCGGCTTCGCGCACAGCCGTCAGGGCGCCGGGACCTGGACGTCCCTGCCGCAGGGCCGCGCCGCCCACGGGGTCAGCCGGCTGCTCGCCCCGCAGGACACCGCGATCGACCTGGCCAGGGCGGCGCCCACGCTCCCCGAGGAGACGCTCACCGACGCCCTCGCCCGGATCGCCCCGCGCCTCGCCGGTCACGCGGACACTCCGGGCTACCACCCCTACGGTCTGGCGGAGCTGCGGTCCGCGCTGGCCGAACGGTTCACCGCCCGGGGCCTGGCCACGACGCCCGAGCAGATCCTGGTGACCGCCGGTGCGCAGCACGCGCTCAGCCTGGTCCTCGCCCTGCTGTCCGGGCCCGGCGACCGGATCGTGGTCGAGAACCCGTCGTACCCCAATGCCCTGGAGGCGATGCGCCGGGCGGGGCTGCGCCTCGTGTCCGTTCCGGTGGCGGACGGTACCGGCTGGGATCCGGAGGTGGTGGAGTCGACGCTGCGCCACTCCTCGGCCCGGCTCGCCTATCTGATTCCCGACTTCCACAACCCGACGGGACATCTGATGCCCGCCGACGACCGGGCCAGGACACTGCGCGCGGCGCACGCCTGCGGCACCTGGCTGATCGCCGACGAGACCCTCACCGACCTCGCGCTGGACGTTCCCGCCCCGGCGCCGTTCGCCGCGCACGGGCCTGGCACCCAGGTCATCACGGTCGGCTCGATGAGCAAGACGCACTGGGCGGGCCTGCGCGTCGGCTGGCTGCGCGCCCCGGCCCCGCTCGTCACCGAGCTCGCGGCGCAGCGGGTGGCGAGCGACATGGGCGGTTCGGTGGTGGACCAGCTCCTGGCGCTCGATCTGCTGGCCCGTTCCGACCAGCTGCTGCCCGGCCGCCTCGACCGGCTGCGCACCCAACGCGCCGTGCTGACCGAGGAGTTGGGGAGCCTCCTCCCGCACTGGAGGTGGCACACCCCGCCCGGCGGCCTCTCCCTCTGGGTCGATCTGGGCGCGCCCGTCGCCGCCGATCTCGCCGAGCGCGCGCTCGCCCACGGCGTACGTGTCGAGGGCGGCGCCTGCTTCGCGACGGACCCGGGGCTGTTCGCACACCGGCTGCGCATGCCGTACACGCTGTCCGAGGAGACGCTGCGCGAGGCGGTCCGGCGCATCGCGCAGGCGGCGGCCGAGGGCCCGGGGACCGGGCCGTCAGCCGCGCGGCAGCACTGGATCGCCTGAGGCCCGACGGCTCAGGCGCTCGGCCAGGCCTTGGCCAGCGCCGTCCGGGTGTCCCCGAGCAGCTGCGGCAGCACCTTGGTGTGGCCGACGACCGGCATGAAGTTCGTGTCGCCGCCCCAGCGCGGGACGATGTGCTGGTGCAGGTGGGCGGCGATGCCGGCGCCGGCGACGGCGCCCTGGTTCATGCCGATGTTGAACCCGTGCGCCCCGGAGGCGGCCCGCAGCGCGGTCATCGCGTGCTTGGTGAACACGGCCAGCTCGGCCGTCTCCGCCTCGTCGAGGTCCGTGTAGTCGGCGACGTGCCGGTACGGCAGCACCATCATGTGGCCGCCGTTGTACGGGTAGAGGTTGAGGATCGCGAAGACGCGCTCGCCGCGCGCCACGATCAGCGCGTCCTCGTCGGAGGCACCGGGAGCCGCGCAGAAGGGACAGCCGTCGTCGGCACCGGGGCCCGTCGGCTTGCCCTCACCCTGGATGTACGCCATGCGGTGCGGTGTCCACAGACGCCCGAACCCGTCCGGTTCACCCACAGGTCCGCGTCGCTGCTCCGGCTCACTCGTCATGAAGTGCAGCATATGGCGTCACCTCGGCGGGGCGTGTCGGCGGGTGCCGACCCCGGCCGCCAGGGGTGATGCTGTCCGGATGACCGACAGCCCCCTCGCCCGCTGGGAACGGCACAACGGCGTCGCCCTCGCGATCGCGTCGCTGCTCTACCTCGCCTCGTACGCGACCCGCATCCTCGGCCACGACCTGCCGGGACCGGTACGGGACCTGTGCCTGGCCGTGACGTTCGCGGCGTGGGCGGTGTTCCTCGTGGACTACGCGGTGCGGCTGCGGCTGAGCGGGCAGCGGCTGCCGCGTTTCCTGCGCACCCACTGGCTGGACACCCTCGTCCTGCTGCTGCCGCTGCTGCGGCCCGTGCGGATCGTCCAGACCTACGAGACGGTGCAGCGCCACCACGACCGCCCGCGCCTGGCGCTGTACACGCGCGTGATCACGTACGCGGGGCTCTCCGTGGCGCTGCTCGGTTTCGCGGGAGCGCTGACCGTGTACCAGCAGGAGCACGCGGCCCCGGGTGCGAACATCCGCACCTTCGGCGACTCCGTGTGGTGGACGTGCACCACGCTGTCGTCCGTGGGCTACGGCGACCTGGCGCCGGTGACCGCGCTCGGCCGGCTGGTCGCGGTGGGCCTGATGGGCTGCGGCCTGGCGCTGCTCGGCGCGGTGACCGGCGCGTTCTCGTCCTGGCTGCTGCAGGTCTTCGCCCGGGAAGGGGAGAGGCCCCCGGGCGGTTCCCCGGGGGCCTCTTCTCATGAGGGTGACTGACGCGGTCAGACCTGCGTCCGCTCCTCGACGACCTTCGCGATCTTCGCGATGGCCTCGTCGACCGGGATGCCGTTCTCCTGCGAGCCGTCGCGGTAGCGGAAGGACACCGATCCGGCGTTCATGTCCTCGTCGCCCGCGATGACCATGAAGGGCACCTTGGCCTTCTGCTGGTTGCGGATCTTCTTCTGCATCCGGTCGGAGGACGCGTCGACCTCGACGCGCAGCCCCTGGGCGCGCGCCTTCTCGGCGAACTCCTCCAGGTACGTCACGTGCCCGTCGCCGATCGGGATGCCGACGGCCTGGACCGGGGCCAGCCACGCCGGGAACGCACCCGCGTAGTGCTCGAGCAGGACGCCGAAGAACCGCTCGATGGAGCCGAAGAGCGCACGGTGCAGCATGACCGGCTGCTGACGCGAGCCGTCCGCCGCGGTGTACTCCAGGCCGAACCGCTTGGGCTGGTTGAAGTCGACCTGGAGGGTCGACATCTGCCAGGACCGGCCGATGGCGTCCTTGGCCTGCACGGAGATCTTCGGGCCGTAGTACGCGGCGCCGCCCGGGTCCGGCACGAGCGGCAGGTTCTGCTTCTCGGCGGCCTGCCGCAGCGCCTCGGTGGCCTCCGCCCAGTCCTCGTCCGTGCCGATGAACTTGTCGGAGTCGTCGCGGGTGGACAGCTCCAGCTCGAACTCGTTCAGGCCGTAGTCGCGCAGCAGGTCGAGCACGAAGGTCAGGAGCGTGTCGAGCTCCTGCGGCATCTGCTCCTTGGTGCAGTAGATGTGCGAGTCGTCCTGGGTGAAGCCGCGCGAGCGGGTCAGACCGTGGACCACACCCGACTTCTCGTACCGGTACACGGTGCCGAACTCGAAGAGACGCAGCGGCAGTTCGCGGTAGGAACGGCCGCGGGACTTGAAGATCAGGTTGTGCATCGGGCAGTTCATCGCCTTGAGGCGGTAGTTCTGCTCGTCGAACTGGATGGGCGGGAACATGCCCTCCGCGTAGTGCGGCAGGTGCCCCGAGGTCTCGAAGAGGTGCTCCTTCGAGATGTGCGGGGTGTTCACGAACTCGTAGCCGGAGACCTCGTGGCGGCGCCGCGAGTAGTCCTCCATGACCTTGCGGACCACGCCGCCCTTGGGGTGGAAGACCGCGAGGCCCGGGCCGAGCTCCTCCGGGAAGGAGAACAGGTCGAGCTCGGCGCCCAGCTTGCGGTGGTCGCGCTTCTCGGCCTCGACGAGGAAGTCGAGGTACGCCTTCAGCTCGTCCTTCGACGGCCACGCGGTGCCGTAGATCCGCTGGAGCTGCGGGTTCTTCTCGCTGCCGCGCCAATAGGCGGCGGCCGAGCGCATCAGCTTGAACGCCGGGATGTTGCGGGTGGTGGGCAGGTGGGGGCCGCGGCAGAGGTCCTTCCAGCACAGCTCGCCGGTCTTGGCGTCGATGTTGTCGTAGATGGTCAGCTCGCCGCCGCCCACCTCGGCGTCGGCGCCGTCCGCGGCCTGCGCCGCGTTGCCCTTGAGGCCGATGAGCTCCAGCTTGTAGGGCTCGTCGGCGAGCTCGATGCGGGCGTCGTCGTCGTTGGTCAGCCGCCGCGAGAAGCGCTGCCCCCGCTTCTGGATCTCCTGCATCTTCTTCTCGATGCGCTTGATGTCCTCGGGAGTGAACGGCTCCTTGACGTCGAAGTCGTAGTAGAAGCCGTCCTTGATGGGCGGGCCGATGCCGAGCTTCGCCTCGGGGAACAGCTCCTGCACGGCCTGCGCCATCACGTGCGCGGCGGAGTGGCGCAGGATGTTCAGACCGTCCGGGGAGGAGATCTCCACGGGCTCGACGCTCTCGCCGTCGGCCAGGGCGTACGCCAGGTCCTTCAGCTCGCCGTCGACGCGGGCCGCGACGATGCTGCGTTCCCCGGCGAAGAGCTCGGCGGCGGTGGTGCCCGTCGTCACCACGCGTTCTTCCCGCTCGGAATCGCGTTGGATGATCACACGGACGTCAGACACCGGTCTCTCCTACCTGAAGACGAAACGCCGCGCCATTACCTGTGACGCGCGCAAAGGCGATCGTACCGAGTCGCCGGGACCACTCGCGAAACGGTTATCGGGCGCCGGCTCCGGCCCGGTCCTAGCGTGGACGCATGGCACTCGACTGGAACACGCTCCTCGCCGACCAGCTCGACTGGCACTGGCAGCACCAGCTGCGGAAGCGTCTGGCGGGCCTCACCGACGCCGAGTACGTCTGGGAGCCGGTCCCGGACTGCTGGACCCTGCGCCCCGGGTCCGGCGGCGGCCCCGTCACCATCGACTGGGCCTACCCGCCTGCGGACCCCGCGCCGGTGACGACGATCGCCTGGCGCCTCGCGCACATCGTGGTCGGCGTGCTCGGCATGCGCAGCGCCGCACACTTCGGCGGCCCGCCCGTGGACTACGAGACGTACGCGTATCCGGCCACGGCCGCCGAGGCCCTGGACCGGCTCGACGCGGCGTACGCGACGTGGATGGCGGGGGTACGCGGCCTCGGTGAGGCGGGCCTGGCGCAGCCGTGCGGCGAGGCCGAAGGCCCGTACGCCAAGGAACCGATGGCGACGCTGGTGCTGCACATCCACCGCGAGACGATCCACCACGGCGCGGAGATCGCCCTGCTCAGGGACCTGTACGCGCACAAGTAGCGACCTGTACGGGCACGAGTACCGTCAGTCGTCGCCCGAACACGCCTCCTCGAAGAAGTCCAGGTTCTCCTGGAGCGACTTCATCAGCCGGTCCCGCTCGGCGTCCTCCACCTGTACGGGTACGACACCGGCGGCGCCGGTGAGCCGGCGGAAGCCGCCCCTGCTCTCCAGGCGGCCGTGCACCCGGATCGGCAGGCCGACGAGGTGGGCGTGCCCGGCTGTCCGGTAGGCCTCCTCGTCGAGCGTCATCCGCACGTGCGGGACGTCGGCGCCCGCGAGGACGCGCAGTCGCACCGTCCCCTCGCCGCGCGGCCCCGACCTGCGCATGCGGACCACGGCCCCGGTGATCCGCACGGAAACCGCGGGCTCGGCGTGCAGGTAGCGGGCGCCGGCCGCGCGCAGCACGT
>NZ_JAAGMG010000734.1 GCF_010548525.1 Streptomyces sp. SID14478 | reverse complement strand
ACGAGCCACCGCCTCACCGGCCGCTCCTGGTCCGGCAGCGGCACCATCGCCCGCATCGACGTCAGCACGGACGCCGGCCGCACCTGGCGGCGCGCCCGCCTCCACGACACCCCGCGCCGCGCGGACTGGGTGCGCTGGTCCACGAGTTGGCGCCCCACGGCCACGGGCCCCACCGCCGTCCTCGCCCGGGCCACGGACACGACCGGACGCACACAGCCGGCGGTCACGCCGCCCAACACGCAGGGCTACCTGTTCGACGCGGTGGTACGGCACCCGGTCACCGTCGTCTGACGGCTTCCCGCACCGGGGCACACCGCTCGCGACAAAGCGTCGGACCCCGTTGTCAGTGCCTCCCCATAGAGTGAATACATCACTCGGGGAACACCGAAGGGGGAGCCGAAGCATGTCTTCCAACAGGATTCAGCACAAGGTGAATCACGTCGCGCTGGTCGTGGATTGTTCGGGGTCCATGCACCCGCACCAGAGCCAACTCATTCGCGTGGTAGACGAGTTCGTGGCGGGCCTGAAGGCAGAATCGGACAGCCTCGGCCACGAAACCCGGATCAGCCTCTACTCCTTCGACCACAGGGTCGAGAACCTGGTGTGGGACATGGACGTGAAGCACCTTCCTTCCATGCGCGGTCTGTACCGGGTCAACAACGGCGCGACGGCCCTCATTGAGGCCTCTCTCAAATCCCTCGACGACCTCGGACACATCTGGGAGGAATACGGCGAGCACAGCTTCCTCCAGATCGTGGTGACGGACGGCGAGGAGAACGCCTCCGGGGGCGACCGGCGACACGACGGCGACATGTCCATACTCGGGCCCTGGCTCGACAGGATCACCGCGAAGATGGGGGGACTCCCGGGCCACTGGACCTCCGCCATCCTCGTGCCGAACTCCCTGGCCAAGCGGACCGCCCAGAACTACGGCTTCCCCGCCGGGAACATCGCCATCTGGGACGCGGATTCCCAAAAGGGCGTGGAGGAAGCGATCGGCACGGTCCGCGCCGCCGCCACCAGTTTCCTGCGGGGGCGCGAGCAGGGAGTGCGGGGCACGAAGAATCTGTTCGCCGTCGGGCAGGACATATCCGTCGACGACGTGCGGGCCACTCTCGAACCCATTCCGGCGGACAAGTACCGCCTCTTGAAGGTGGACAAAGAAATCGAGATACGCCCCTTCGTCAACTCCCATCCGGGAGTGACGTACGAGCGGGGTTCCTGCTACTACCAACTCGGCGCCCGGGCCCAGGTCCAGGCGAACAAGGAAGTAATAGTCGTCGAGAAGGACACCGACCGCGCCTACACGGGCGACGCGGCGCGCGCTCTCCTCTTCGGTACCGGTATTCAGGGGACCGTCTCGGTCAAGGCGGGAAACAATCCCAAGCTTGAGGTATATGTACAAAGCCGTTCGGTGAACAGGAAACTCAAGCCGAAGACGCGTCTGCTCATCATCCTCTGAATGACCTCAATGACCTGAGGGATCTGAGGGAGCTTCCTGAGGGGTCTGAGGGAGCGGGCGGCAGCCGGTCACTGCGAGTGATCCGGCTGCCGCCGAGCGATGAGTCCCGCCGCGCGTGACGGTCTGAACTGCGACACACGATCAACCGCACTCCGGGAGAGCATCATGACCGCCACCTACACCTTCGACGTCTTCTCCAGCCTCGACGGCTTCGGCGCCGCGAGCGGCAACTGGACCGGCTACTGGGGCAAACAGGGTCCCGAACTCCTCGACCACCGTCTCGCCCTGTACAGCGAGCAGCAGCGCATGGTCTTCGGCGCCCACACCTATCGGGACTTCGTGGGGATGCTGGCCGCCAGTGCCAAGGAGTCCGAGGTGCACGACCCCTGGGTGACGCGGATGGTGAACCAGCCGGCGACGGTGGTGTCGACCACGCTGCAGGGCCCCCTCGACTGGCCGGACGGGACCGTCGTGAGCGGAGATGCCGTCGATGTCGTCGCCCGGCTCAAGGAGGAGTCCGACGTGCCGCTCCGTTCGCACGGCAGCCTGGCCATGAACCGATCGCTGATGGCGGCCGGTCTGGTCGACCGCGTCCAGGTGACCCTCTTCCCAGTGATCACCGGCCGGAACGGTCTGGCACCGATCTTCCGGGGCGCTGAGGACTTCGACCTCGAACTGATCGACCACCGGACGCTCGACGGCCAGGTCCAGGAGCTCACCTACCGGCCCACGCTGCACACCTGAACCGATGGACGCGAGACTCCCCGTTGTGCCCGTGCGGGCAGCGACCGACACGCTGCGTCGATCACGATGCGGCGGGCACGGCGCCCGATGCGGCCAGGCCCACATGACCGGGGAGACTCCGCAGGCCGGGGTCACTGTCTTCCGTACGGTCGTCATGCTCTGCCTGCGTCGGCACCAGCGGTGGTTCTCGGCAGTCTCGTCAGCGGCCGGTGGCTCCGTCGATCTGCTCGCGCAGGATGTCGACGTGGCCGGCGTGCCGACCGGTCTCTTCGATCATGTGGACAAGGATCCAGCGCATCGACGGGGCCGGCCCCCGGCGCGCAGGTCGCGGAGCGGGCAGTGTCAGATCGGGGCAGGCCTCGATGACCCGGTTCGCGTCGGCGACGGCCTTGCGGTAGTCCGCGAGCACCTCGTCGACCGTGGCCCGGGCGGACGGCCGCATGGTCGAGCCCCAGTCGGCGACGTCCTCACCGAGGAAGGAGAAACGCTCGACCGCTGTCAGGTGGGTGACCAGGCCCAGCAGGTTCGTCCCCGAGGGCACGCGCGCCGTTCGGACCTGCGGCTCCGGCACGTCCGCGATCTTGGCCGCGACAGCGTCCCGCAGATAGTCGAGGAAGCCCCTCAAGACGGCCTTCTCGTCGGCGCCGGTCGCAGGGGGACGGGTGTCCTTGGCCCGGGACCGAGAAAGTTGCGCAGGGGTGTCCGGCATGGCGTTGCTCCATTCCCGCGGGAGGGCGCGGTGACGTGATCCGATACGCCCCGCGGCGCCCGGTGACGTAGGGACAGGATCGGCAGCGCCTCCTGTCCCTTGCAAGAAAAATTGCGGATCCGCATCATCGGAGCATGGACAACGCCGCCGAAGACGTACTGGCCGGTGTCGGGCCCCGCCTGAGGGCGCTGCGTCGGGTGCGCGGAGCCACCCTCGCGGCGCTCGCGCAGGAGACCGGTCTGACCGCGAGCACCCTGTCCCGTCTGGAGAACGGCAGGCTCCGGCCCACACTGGAGCAGCTCCTGCCGCTGGCCAGGGCTCACGGCGTGCCCCTGGACGACCTCGTGGCGGCGCCGCCCACCGGCGACCCGCGCATCCACCTGCGGCCGGTGCGGAGGGACGGCCTGGTGCTCGTGCCCCTGACGAGACGCTCCGGCGGCGTCCAGGCGTACAAGGTGATCCACCCGCCCGCCGGCCGGGCTCCTACGACGAGCCTGCGGACCCACGAGGGATACGAGTGGTTCTACGTCCTCGACGGACGCGTCAGGTTCGTGCTCGGCGAGCGGGAGTTCCACCTCGGGCCCGGCGAGGCCGCGGAGTTCGACACCCGTGTTCCGCATTGGATGGGCAGCGCCGACAGCCGGCCCGCGGAACTGCTCGCGCTGTTCGGCGCGCAGGGGGAACGCGCCCACCTGGCACCGGCCGGTTCCTGAGCCGGCCTGCGCCCGCACGGTTCGTTTCCGGTGGCGTCATGTCCTTCAACTCTTCGGCGGCTACGGCTATATACGCGAGTACCCGATCGGTGGAGGGGACAGATGCCCGAGCAGGACCAGGACTTCAGCGGACGCAAGGGAGGCGCGCTCGTCGCGGGCGGCACCGGCGGCATCGGTGCGGCAGTTGTGCGGCTGCTCGCCCGGCGGGGCAGCACGGTGCTGTTCACGTACCGCTCCAACGCGGCCGCGGCCGACGCCCTGACCGCCGAACTCGCCGCTGAAGGCGCCCAAGTGCACTCCGTACGAGCCGACTTGACGGACGAGGCCGAGGCCGCGGCCGCCGTGCAGAACGCCGCCGACCGGTTCGACGCGCTGCACACGCTCGTCTACGCGGCCGGCCCGCACGTGCCGATGACGCACCTGAGCCAGGTGCCGCCCGCCCGGTACCGCGAGCAACTGGACGCCGACACCCTCGCCTTCTACCAACTGGTGCACCCGGCGCTCGCGGCGCTGCGGGCAAGCGGCGGCAGCGTCGTCGCGGTCACCACGTCGGCCACCCACCGCTACCCGGTCCGCGACGGCCTCTCGTCCGGCACGAAAGCCGCGGTGGAGGCCGTGGTGCGGGCCCTCGCGGCCGAGGAAGGCCGCTACGGGGTCCGGTTCAACTGCGTGGGACCCGGCATGCTGACCGACGGGATCGCCGCCCGCCTGATCGAGGACGGGGAACTCGACGACGCCGCGTTGCAGGTGACGCGGCGCAACATTCCGCTGCGCCGGTTCGGCAGCGCGCGCGACATCGCGGAGGCGGTCGCCTTCCTCGCCTCGGACCGCGCCGGGTTCATCACGGGGCAGCATCTCGCGGTCGACGGGGGGTACACCGTCTGACCGGGGACTGATACTTCAGTCCGGTGGCTAAGCTGACGGCCATGGCTACCCGCGTCACCACCTCCCCCGCGGCACCCGCGCCCGCCAAGTCGCTGGCCGAGCAGGCCTACGAAGCGGTCCGGGACCTCATCATCACGCTGGAGATCAGGCCCGGCGCACCCATCAGCGCGGACGACCTCATGAGCAGGCTCGGTCTCGGCCGCACCCCGGTCCACCAGGCGCTCAAGCGGCTCGAGTCGGAGAGCCTCGTGGCGGTGTTCCCCCGCCGCGGCACGTTCGCGACCGACGTGAACATCACCGACCTCGCACTCGTCACCGAGGTCCGACTCCAACTGGAGGGCCGCGCCGCCCACAGCGCAGCCCAGCGGCGGACCGGCGCCGAGCTGGAGGAACTGCGGGAACTGCTGCGGACGTTCGACAGTGCCGACGTCACGGACCACGGCCTGATGGCCCTGGACACCGAGGTACACCGGACGATCTACCGGTGCGCGCACAACAAGTACCTCGAAGCCACCTTGGAGCAGTACTACAACCTCCAACTGCGCATCTGGTACCTGTTCCTGGACCGTCTGCCGCACGTGGCCGAGCACATCGCGGGGCACCGGACACTCATCGAGGCCATCATCGAAGGCGCCGCGGACCGGGCGCAGCAGATCGCCCTGGAGCACGTGTCCGGCTTCGAGGCGGAGATCCGCTCCGTACTGTGAACCGGCGCACCACACAGTCCACTCGTGCCATATCCGCACAGCTCGTGGGGTCTTACATTGGTAGGGCGGCCCTTGCCCCCCGGCAGCGGTTCGCGCGCTCCGCGTCGAGGGGGTCGATGATGTTCGCCCTACTGTCCGTGCCGACCGTCGCCCCCGCCGTCGTGGGGCGTGAGGGAACTGCCGGCGCCGGAGGTCCCGCACGCCGTGGGCCTTCCGCAGCGAGACCCGTCAGGTGACCGATCGATCGTTCCGGCCCCCGGCCGGAGAGGGGAAGGGCCATGATCCAGGCGGCGGACGTACGGGAATGGCGCAATCAGGACGTCGTCGACGAGAAGGGGCACAAGATCGGCGTCCTGGAATCGGTGTACGTGGACACCGCCACCGACGAACCGGCCATGGCCACCGTGCGGGCCGGTCTCCCCACGCGCCACCGGCTGCTCTTCGTCCCGTTGGACGAGGCGATCGTGGGCCCCGGCTATCTCAAGGTGGCCTATGCCAAGTCCCTGGTGAAACAGGCCCCGTCGATCGGCACCGATGACATCCTCCCGGCGGAACAGGAAGAGGGCATCTACCAGCACTACGGAATGACGTACAAGCCCGGGGCCGCCGGGGAACGGCAGCTCGCCCGCCGCTGAACGCCTGCACCAGGGAGTCTTACTGTGGCGCTCTTCTTGCTCGTGGTGCTGATCGCCGTCGCGCTGGGCATCATCGGCGCCGTCGTGAAGGGCCTGGGGTTCCTGTTGATCTCGGGCATCGTGCTGTTCGTGCTGGCCGTGGCCCTCGGCGTGCTGCGGTGGTCCCGCCGGGCCGCCCGCCGCCCCATCAGGTAACGGACCCAGGGTTCAACTGGCCCTCCCGAAGGGCCTGTTCGCGTGCGCGCGCCGACGGCCCGTCCGTCTGTGACCGCCCGCCACGGATTGGATTCACCCTGCGCGACCTGGTCCCGTACGACGGCAAACACCACGAGGCCGAGGGCATGGGCGCCTCACCGCCTACCTCCACGGCGACGCGCTCCCGCCGGACCCTATGGAGAACACGTCGTGGACGGCTCCCCCCTGATCCTCGTGCACAGCCACCACGAGGGAATCGACTTCCAGGTGCCCCCGGCGGCCTACGGGGAGCACTGGCACACCGAATGCATCACCGCCGGGACCACGAGCGAACTCTCGGCGGACAGATACGTCGACGCCGGCCATTGTGTCCGGGTCGAGGCGCGCAGCAATCGCGTGCGGTCCTGCGCGCCACCCCGGAACGACGACCCGGCCCGGCCGACGGGTCCTTCTACCAATAGTGCTTCCGGCCACCGACGGCGTGGCCGACGGAACCGAGGATCCACAGTGCCGCACCGATGACGAGCAGTACGACGCCGATGGTCCACAGGATGGAGATACCGGCCACAAGGCCGACCACCAGCAGGATGATGCCAAGCGCGATCATTAGGCCCTCCGACCCTCGGGGTTCTTTCACGTACGTGCCGAAGTTCCCCGCCGGAGCGACCTCACACCCGATACGGCCATCCCGCAGAAGCTCCTTGGTCTTTTGTGATTGCGTCCGGGTTGGGGGCACTCGCCGAGCCGAGGGGCGCCGGCAGTACCGCACAGGGCGCTCCAGGCCGTACATCGTCGATGAAGGAGCCAACGTGAACGAAGACATGTGGGGCTATCAGCCGACGAGCGGTCACACCTCGGGAGTCGATCTGATCGGCTTCAAGGTGGAGGCCACCGACGGCAGCATCGGCAAGGTCGACAAGCACTCGGACGAGGTCGGCTCCGCCTATCTCGTCGTCGACACCGGTGTGTGGATCTTCGGCAAGCACGTCCTGCTTCCCGCGGGCACGGTGACCCGGATCGACACGCAGGCCAAGTCGATTCACGTCGACCGCACGAAGGCCCAGATCAAGGACGCCCCCGAATTCGACAAGGAGAAGCACGTCGGAGACGCCGGGTATCACGACCAGATCGGCACCTACTACGGCAAGGGCCGTATCTGAGTGTGCGCACTGTGACCCACGCCGGAGCCGGCCGGACCGTTCGGCCGGCTCCGGCTCCCTGCCGGGGCGGGGCCGGGCGCACCGCACGCCGGACGGCGGCTCTGTCAGTATGTGCCGCATGGACGTGCGCAGCAGGAACCATGTGCGGGTGACGGGCCGGCCCGGCGGGCCGGTGGTGGTGCTGGCGCACGGTTTCGGGTGCGATCAGAACATGTGGCGGATGGTCGTGCCGGCGTTGGAGCGCGATTTCACCGTGGTCGTCTTCGATCACGTGGGCGCGGGGAACTCGGACCTGTCGGCGTGGAGCCGGGAGCGGTACGCGTCGCTGGACGGTTACGTCGACGACGTGCTGGAGCTGTGCCGGGAGCTGGCGCTGGGCCCGGTGACGTTCGTCGGGCATTCCGTGAGCGCCATGATGGGGGTGCTGGCCGCGGCGCGGCAGCCCGAGGCGTTCACCGGGCTGGTCCTGCTGGCCCCGTCCCCCTGCTTCGTCGACGACCCCGCCACCGGTTACCGGGGTGGATTCAGCGCCGCGGACATCGACGAGCTGCTGGAGTCCCTGGACGCGAACTATCTGGGTTGGTCGGGCGCGATGGCTCCGGTCATCATGGGCAACCCGGAGCGGCCGGAGCTGGGTGAGGAGCTGACGAGCAGCTTCTGCCGGACCGATCCAGAGATCGCCCGGGCCTTCGCCCGGGTGACGTTCCTGTCCGACAACCGCGCCGACCTCGCCAAGGTGACCGTCCCCACCTTGGTCGCCCAGTGCTCCAGCGATGCGATCGCCCCGCCCGAGGTGGGCGCGTTCGTGCACGCCCGGATTCCCGGGAGCCGCCTGATCACGCTGAACGCCACCGGGCACTGCCCGCAGCTCGCCGCCCCGCAGGAGACCGTCGAGGCGATCGCGACGTTCGTGGGCGCCGCCCGGTGATGAGCAGAACCGACGACGAGGATCCGGTGGACGAGCAGGCGCAGTTCTCGGCACTGCTGGAGGACAGCGCCGAGGACCTGTACGAGCACGCGCCCTGCGGCTATCTGTCGACCCAGCTGGACGGCCGGATCGCGAAGGTCAACACGACGCTGCTGAACTGGCTGGGATACGAGCGAGACGACCTGGTCGGCCGCAGGCACTTCTCCGACCTGCTCACGGTCGGCGGTCGGCTCTACCACGAGACCCACTTCGCACCGCTGCTGCGCATGCAGGGCGAGATCAGCGGCATCGCGCTGGAGCTGAGGGCCGCCGACGGGACCCGCCTGCCGGTCCTGGTCACTTCCACCGTCAAGAAGAACGGCGACGGTCAGCCCCTGTTGATCCGTACGACCCTCTTCGACGCCCGCGACCGGCGCGCCTACGAGACCGAGCTGCTGCGCGCCCGTGAGGAGTCGGAGCGCGAACGCGAACGCCTGAAGGTCCTCAACGCCACACTGCAGGCGACGCTGCTCCCGCCCGCTCTGACCGACGTGCCCGGGCTGGACGTCGCCGCGCACTACCACGTGGCGTCCGTCGACGACGTCGGCGGCGACTTCTACGACCTCTTCCCGCTGGCGGCCGGCACCTGGGGACTGTTCCTGGGGGACGTGTGCGGCAAAGGCGCCGCCGCCGCGGCCGTCACCTCGCTTGCCCGCTACACCCTGCGCGCCGCCGCCGTCTACGACCCCGACCCGGCTGCCGTCCTCGGCAACCTCAACACGGTCCTCAACCACGAGTACAGCGGCACCGACCCCCGCTTCTGCACGGTCGTCTTCGGCCTGCTCACCCCCGACCCCGCAGGGGACGGTTTCCGTATCACCCTGGCCAGCGGCGGACACCCGCCGACCCTGCTGATGCGCGCCGACGGCACCGCCGACTTCCTGCCCACCCCAGGCGGACAGCTCATCGGCGCCCTGCCCGACGCCCACATCGCCACCACCAGCGTTCTCCTCGCCCCCGGCGACAGCCTGCTGCTGCACACCGACGGGCTCACCGAGGCCCACACCCACGCCCGCTCGGGCGACGGGGAACGCTACGGCGACGACGCCCTCCTCGCCTTCGGCCGGGCCCTGGCCCCCACCACTGCCGCGCACGCCGTCGACGCGGTCCGGGACCTGCTCGACGCCTTCGGCTCCGGCGTCGACGACGACACCGCCGTCCTCGCCATCCACGTACCCCGGTCCGCCGGTGAGGAGCGACAGTGACCCAGCAGCTGACCCTCCGCACGCGCGCCTGTGCCGCGGGGCCGGTCGTCGAACTCGACGGAACGCTCGACCATCGCACCGCGCCCGAGGTGCGGAACACGCTGCCCGTCCTCGGGCTGCGCCCCGGCCGGCAGCTGGTCCTCGACCTCGGTGCCGTCACGTTCTGCGACTCCACGGGCATCACGGTGCTCATCGCCGCCCGCAACCACGCCCTCACCGCCGGGGCGGGCATCGCCCTGGTCGCGGTGCCCGACCGCGTCAGCCGGATCCTCCACCTGGTCGGCCTCGACCAGGTCTTCGCCATCCACCCAACCGCCCCGGACGCCGAGGCCGCCTGGCAGCCCGCCGCCGACTGACCGGCCGACGTCGCAGCCGGTCAGCGGCCCATCAGTTCGGGGAGGCCGACGCTGCGCTTGGCTCCCGTCTCCAGGTCCAGGCGGTTGCACGCCTCGGCGAAGCGGAGATAGGTGTCGACGCTCGCGATCACCACCCGGATGTCGATCTTGAGCAGCTCGATGCCGACCACGGAGACGCGGATGTACGCGTCGATCACCAGGCCCCGGTCGAGGATCAGTTCCAGGACGTCGTACAGACCGCTCGTGCCGCCGGATCCGCCGCCTCGCTGCGCAGGAACAGACATGAGCTGCTCCTTCCTTGTCGGATTCCGGAATGCGGCGAGCACACCGGCCGTTCACTCCCTCCGGTCCGGGTCAGTCGGTGGCCAGCAGCCCCTCGCGCAGCTTCTTCACCACACGGGTGATCAGACGCGAGACGTGCATCTGGGAGCAGCCCAGGCTCTCGCCGATCTCCTGCTGGGTGCGCTCCTCGACGAAGCGCATGTGGATGATCTGACGGTCGCGCTCCTCCAGGTCGGCGATGAGGGGCGCCAGGCTGTGGAAGTTGTCGATCAGGTCGAAGGACTGCTCCTCGAACCCGATGAAGTCCGCGAGGGCGGCCTCCGAGTCGTCACCGGTGCCGGTGATGGTGGCGTCCAGGGAAGCGGAGTTGTAGCCGTTGGAGGCCATCTGCGCCTGGACCACCTCGGACGGCTCCAGCTGCATCAGCTCCGCCAGTTCGGCCGTGGACGGGGAACGCCCGAGGCGGGTGCGCAGCTCCTCGCTCGCCTTGGACAGTTCGATCCGGGCCTCCTGCAGACGGCGCGGCACGTGCACGGCCCAGGTGGTGTCGCGGAAGAACCGCTTGATCTCACCGGTGATGTAGGGCACGGCGAAGGAGGTGAACTCGACCTCGCGCGTCAACTCGAACCGGTCGATCGCCTTGATCAGGCCGATCGTGCCGACCTGGACGATGTCCTCCATCTCCTGCGGCCCGCGGTGCTTGAACCGGGACGCGGCGTACTGCACGAGGGAGAGGTTCATCTCGATCAGGCAGGTGCGCACATGGCTGTACTCCCGCGTGCCTTCCTCGAGTTCACCGAGACGGTCGAAGAACAGCTTGGAGATCGCCCGCGCGTCCTGCGGGGTGACCGACGACGGATCCGTGTACGCGCGCTGGGCGAGGTCGTCCTCCACCGGTGTCTGCGTCTGCTGGCTGTCCGTCACGGTGATCATGAGTCCCGCTTCCTGTGAGTGAGCCGGGTCTGGGTTCCCCGTACACGGGCAACTGCCCCCGAACCCGACGCGCACACCTGCCGGAGCCGGGCGGTCAGTCCACCGGTCGGCCCGCGCCGACCCTGAACTCCCACAAACAGTCCCCGGTTTCGCCCGTCACCTGCCGAAAGCCCGCCTTCTGCCAGGCGCGCACCGCCCGTACGTTCCCTCTCGCGGGATCGACCGTCACGCGCCGCCATCCGAGCGTGCCGCACAGGTGCGCAAGGAGCGCGCGAGCGGCGTCCGGGCCCAGGCCCCGCCCGCGCGCCTGCGGTCCCAGCACCATGTCGATGCCGCCTTCGGCCACGCCACCGTGCCAGTACTGCGCATAGCCCACAGGGGTGTTCGTGCGCTGTTCCCATACGAGGAAGGACCCCACTCGCGGCCGGCGACCCGCGTACTTCTGCGCCACCTCGTCGCGTGACAGCGGTACGCCGCCCCAGTGCTCGACGAAGTCCGGGGAGGCGAACCACTGGGCCAGCAGGTCCACATCGTCCTCGGTCGTCGGGACGAGTCGGGTCAGTGCTCCATGGAGGAGGGCTCGGTCGGTCAATTGTCACTCTCCCGTGCGCGCGAGGTCCTCGTACTCTCCCATGGCGTCGAGGAGCCAGCGGGCGAGGTGGTCGGCGAAGGAGGAGCGCGGGAGCAGTCGGTAGACCGGGGCAGCCGGGTCCGCGTGCTCGGTCCGCCACAACACGAGCGGAACGGGTCCGAGTTGCGTGGTGACGGCGGTTCCCGCGGTGAAGGAGCGGGGGTGCAGGTCCTGGGCGCAGCCCTTCTCCAGGACGTCCCGGGCGAACCGGCCGGACAGTTCGAGGGTGGTGCGGTGGGCGGAGACGTCGACCACGGCGCCGGGTTCGTCGGCGAGCGCCCGGTGCAGTTCCGCGGTGAGGGCTGCCGGGTCGTCGGCCCCCGACGTCACGAGCCATTCGTCGGGGCCGAGCCACAGCGCCGTTCGCGCACCCGTGGACGCCGTGTCGCCGCACCGGGTCGGGAGGCCGGCGCCCAGGACCTTGCCGATCCGGTCGGCCGCCGCGGTGGCCGGGGCGACGCGCAGGGAGACCATGGTGAGGAAGGGCAGTTCGGCGAGGTGCGCGGCGGGGGTCGAGGCCGACCTCATCCGGTCGTGGAGGTGGTGCAGCGGGCTGCGCCTCAGGTGGGCGGGGCCGCTGACGCTCACGGTCGGCTCAGCCATCTCGCTTGGTCCCTTCGGGGTCGTACAGCACGGGCTCGGCGACCTGCACCGGGACGAGCGCGTCGCCGACCGGCGCGAGCAGGGTCTCGCCGACGCGGTCGCGGCCGCCCTTGACGAGTGCCAGCGCGAACGGCCGGCCGAGCGCCTGGCTGTGGTAGCTGGACGTGACGTGGCCGAGCATCGGCACCGGGGGCGTGTCCAGTGCGGCGCCTTCGGCGACGAGTTGGGTGCCCTCGGGGAGCCGGGTCGTCTTGTCCGTGGGCAGGAGTGCCACCAGGTGCTTGCGGTCGGGGCGCGCCGTGTCCTGCCGCGAGAAGGAGCGCTTGCCGACGAAGTCCTTGCGCTGCGAGACCACCCAGCCCATGCCCGCGTCCTGCGGAGTGACGGTGCCGTCGGTGTCCTGGCCGACGATGACGAACCCCTTCTCCGCGCGCAGGACGTGCATCGTCTCCGTGCCGTACGGGGTGATGCCGTGCGGCTGCCCGGCCGCGTACACCTGCTCCCAGACGGCGAGGCCGTACCAGGCGCAGACGTTGATCTCGAAGGCGAGTTCGCCGGAGAACGAGATCCGGCAGATCCGGGCGGGCACCCCGCAGGCCAGCGTCGTCTCGCGGAAGGCCATGAAGGGGAACGCGTCGTTCGATGCGTCGATGTCGGGTGCGATGCGGGCGAGGACGTCGCGCGACCTCGGTCCCACGACGGCGACGGTCGTCCACTGTTCGGTCACCGAGGTGCAGTGCACGTCCAGTTCGGGCCACTCGGTCTGCAGCCACTCCTCCAGCCACTCCAGGACGCCCGCGGCGCCGCCGGTCGTGGTGGTCATGAAGTAGCGGTCCTCGTCGAGGCGCAGCGTCACTCCGTCGTCGAAGATCATGCCGTCGGGCTTGCACATGACGCCGTAGCGGGCCGTGCCGGGCGTGAGCTTCTTGAAGGCGTTGGTGTAGATCCGGTTGAGGAACTCCCCCGCGTCCGCGCCCCGGATCTCGATCTTGCCGAGGGTGGAGGCGTCCATGAAGGCGACGCCCTCGCGGGCCGCTCGGCACTCGCGGGCGACTGCCGCGTCCCTGTCCTCGCCGGGCCTCGGGTAGTACCAGGGGCGCTTCCACTGGCCGACGTCCTCGAACTCCGCGCCGTGCGCGACGTGCCAGGAGTGGACGGAGGTGGTGCGCTCGGGGTCGAACAGTGCGCCGCGTTCCCTGCCCGCCAGGGCGGCGAAGGCGACCGGGGTGTACGGCGCGCGATAGACCGTGGTGCCGACCTCGCCGGGTGTCGCGCCGTCGCCGAGGGCGGCCGCGATCACGCCTATGGCGTTGACCCCGGAGGTCCTGCCCTGGTCGTGGGCGGTGCCGAGCGACGTGTACCGCTTGACGTGCTCGACGCTGCGCATGCCGGCGCCGGTCGCGCGCCACACGTCGGCGACGGTGACGTCCCGCTGGTGGTCGACGAAGTGCCGGTCCCAGTCGGCCGGTTCGCCGGACGTGCCGGGCACGAGCCACAGGGCGCGCACCGGGCCGGCCGTCGGCCCGTCCGCACCCTCCGCCTCGATGCCTGCCGGCACCGGGAATCCGGCCTCCCCCGCGGCCTGCGCACCGGCCGTGGCCCCCTCGGCCCGACAGGCGTCCACGTCGTACGTGCCGCGCGCGGCGCCCACGATCCGCTGGCCGGGCACGGCGCCGTCGGGAACGAACGCCACGAGGGCCTCGTCCCAGCGCAGAGCGCCCTGGCGCTGGCTGTGCAGGTGCACCACCGGGCTCCAGCCGCCCGACACGGCGAGGAGGTCACAGGTGAACGACTCGGTGTCGCCCACGAGTTGATCCACGTCGTCCAGAGAGCTGACGGTGACACCCTCGATGCGCCGCGCGCCCTCGGTGTCGACGACCGTGCTGCCGGTGCGCACGCGCAGCCCCGTGGACCGTGCCACTTCCGCCGCCCTGCGGGACAGTTCGGGGCGCGCGTCCACGACGACGGGAATCTCGATGCCCGCCGCGTGCAGATCGGCGACCGTGTCGTACGCGCTGTCGTTGGTGGTGCTCACGACGACCCGTGAACCGGGCGCCACCGCATACCGGTTGACGTACGTGCGCAGGGCCGAGGCGAGCATGACGCCGGGCCGGTCGTTGCCCGCGAAGACCAGCGGGCGCTCGTGCGCGCCGGTGGCCAGGACGACCCGCCGGGCGCGGATGTGCCACAGCCGCTGGCGCGAGACGCCCGCGGGCGCGGCGGGGCCCAGGTGGTCGGTGCGTTTCTGCAGGGCCAGGACGTAGTTGCCGTCGTACGAGCCGAAGGCCGTGGTGCGCCGCAGCACGGTCGTCTCGGGCGCAGCCGCCACTGCGGCGACGGTGCCGGCCAGCCAGTCGGCGGACGGCAGGCCACCGATCGTCCCGGTGCGGTCGGACAGGAGGCAGCCGCCCGGTTCCGGCTGGTCGTCGAGGAGGAGGACGCGGGCGCCGGAGCGGGCGGCGGTGGCGGCTGCCGCGAGTCCGGCCGGTCCCGCGCCGACGACCAGGACGTCGGTGTGCACGTACTTCTTGTCGTACACGGCCGGGTCGGGCGTGGGGTCGAGGCGGCCGAGGCCGGGCAGGGTGGTCGCGGACAGGCCGTCGTACAGCTCGACGGTGGTCGCGGGGAGCATGCCCTCCGTGCACGGGCCGGTGATCTGCAGAAGGGCGTTGGACTCCTCGACGCCGGCCGCGACGATGCCGCGCGGGCGGCCGCGGTAGGTGGACGGGGCGACGCCGAGCAGGCCGCCGGCGAGCATGGCGGAGGCGACGGTGTCGCCGGGGTGGCCGGTCAGCTGCCGGCCGTCGACGGTGAAGCGCAGCTCGGTGTCGCGGTCGATGCGGCCGCCGTGCGGCAGCCGGTGGCTCTGGGACGTCGGTGTCATCCGGGCTCTCCCCCCGCGGTGACGTCGGGGCGCGGTTCGTCCGGGCGGTAGGTGGCAAGGACCTGGTAACTCGCGGTGTCCCGGACCGCGTTGAACCAGCGGCGGCAGCCCGTGCGGTGCATCCACCGCTCGGCGAACGGGCCCTTGGGGTTGTCGCGGTAGAACACGTACTGCGCCCACTCCTCGTCGGTGAGGTCGGCGGGGCTGTGCGGGTAGGGGACGTGGGCCTGTCCTCCGTAGTGGAACTCGGTCTCGTCTCGCGACCCGCACCACGGGCAGTCGACCAGCAGCATGAACCGCTCCTCTCAGTGGGCCACGGCCGCGGCGCCGTGTTCGTCGATCAGGGCCCCGGTGGTGAACCGTTCGAGGGCGAAGGGTGCGCTGAGGGGGTGTGCCTCGCCGGTGGCCAGGGTGTGGGCGAAGGTCCAGCCCGCGGCCGGCGTGGCCTTGAAGCCGCCGGTGCCCCAGCCGCAGTTGACGTAGAGGTTCTCGACGGGCGTGGGGCCGATGATCGGCGAGGCGTCCGGGGTGACGTCGACGATGCCGCCCCAGGTCCGCAGCACGTGGGCGCGGGCGAAGACGGGGAAGAGCTCGACCGCCGCCGCCATCTGCCGCTCGATGACGTGGAAGGCGCCGCGTTGCCCGTATCCGGTGTACGCGTCGACGCCCGCGCCCAGCACCAACTCGCCCTTGTGCGCCTGGGAGACGTACACGTGCACGGCGTTGGACATCACGACGGTGGGGTGCACCGGCTCGTACAGCTCGGAGACCAGGGCCTGGAGCGGGTGCGACTGGACGGGGAGGCGGACTCCTGCGCGTTCGGCGAGGACGCTGCTGTGTCCGGCGGCCGCGAGCCCGACCCGGCCGGCGAGGATGCGGCCGCGGTTGGTCTCGACGCCGGTGACCCGGCCGCCCGCGTCCTGGACGAAGCCGGTCACCTCGCAGCCCTGGATCAGGTCGACGCCCCTCTCGTCGGCCCGCCGTGCGAGGGCCCAGGCGACGTGGTCGTGCTTGGCGATGCCGGCGCGCGGCTGGTAGGTGGCGCCGAGCACCGGGTAGCGGGTTCGTGCGTCGACGTTGACGATCGGGCAGATCCGCGCGATGTCGTCCGGGCCGATCCACTCGGCGTCGATGCCGTTGAGCTTGTTGGCCGCCACGCGGCGGACGCTCTCGCGGACGTCCTGCGGCGAGTGCGCGAGGTTGAGCACCCCGCGCTGGCTGAACAGGAAGTCGTAGTCCAGCTCGGCCGGGAGTCCCTCCCAGAGTTTCAGCGCGTGCTCGTACATCGCCGCGCTTTCGTCCCAGAGGTAGTTGGAGCGGATGATGGTGGTGTTGCGGGCCATGTTGCCGCCCGCCAGCCAGCCCTTCTCCAGTACGGCCACCTTCGTGATGCCGTGGTTCTTGGCGAGGTAGTAGGCGGTGGCCAGGCCGTGGCCGCCCGCCCCGACGATGACCACGTCGTACGCGCGCTGCGGATCGGGGGTGCGCCAGAGCCAGTCGGGGTGCTCGGGCAGGTGTGCCGTGCTCATCCGGCAACTCCGTTCCCACGGGGGCGGCAGCGCTGGCGCACAGGGGGCCGCTCACCACGACCCCCGCAGAGCTGCACACTGATATTTCAGTTGTCGGTCAAGCTAGGCGCCACCGGAGGCGCGCGTCAACCCCCGCTCCAGGCATGGGTGTTCGGGGTCCATGGCGCAGGGCGAACTCCCAGGTCTACTTGCCGGATGCCTCCGTGTAGAGGTCGCCCGCGTAGTAGTCGCCCGGGGCGGGATTGTCGTCCAGCTGCTTGTTGCGGACGAAGAAGTCGCCGAGCTTCTTCAGCCAGGTGTCCACCTCACCGCTCTTGGTCTTCGCTATCAGGTCCTCGGTGGAGAGCGTCACCACGTGCGAGGCGTCGGCCCTGGCCTGGGCCTCGGTGACGTCGAGCATCTCGGCGGTGAGCGCGATGGTCTCGTCGGGGTGCTCCTGGCGCCAGTCGTTGGCCTGCTGCAGCACCTTGATCACCTTGGTGTTCTTGTCCTCGGACACCTTGTTCCCGGCGACGAACGCGGTGGGGAAGGCGTCCTTGGTGTCCTTGGTACTGGCTATCTCCTGAAGACCCGGAACCTTCTTCTTGATGGTGTCGATGGCGGGGTAGAAGAAGCCGGCGCCGTCGATCTTCCCGGAGGAGAAGGCGGAGACGATGGTCGACGGGTCCATGTTGACCTTGTCGATGTCCTTCGTCGTCATCCCCGCCTTCTCCAGGGCGATGTTGAGGATCATGTCGCCGGAGGTGCCCTCGGGGACGCCGACCCGCTTGCCCTTGAGGTCCTTCATGGACTTCAAGCCGGGCCGGCCGATGACGCGGTCCGCGTAGGTGAGGGTGTCGACGGCGATGACCTTGGACTTGCCGGAGGCGGGCAGCCACATCGCGCCGGGGCCGATGTAGCCGTAGTCGAGGTCACCGGCCATGAGCGCCTGGATCTGGACGGGGCCGTTGTTGAACGGGCTCAGCTTTGCCGACAGGCCCGCCTTCTTCCACAGTCCCTGCTTCTCGGCGATCGCCAGCAGGCTGGCACCGTTGTAGTCGCCGATATAGCCGAACCGGACGGTGCCGTCGTCTCCCGAGCCACTGCCGGAGCACCCGGCGAGGGAGAGCGAGAGCATCAGGGCGGCGGGCAGCACCGTGACGGCGGCGTGCCGGATCCTGCTTCTGGGCATGCGGGAGGTCCTCTCGGGGTGGTGCGCGGGGCGACGCTGAACAGTGCCCTGGGGGCGGGCGGGGATGACGGCTGGTCAGGCGGCCTGGGACGGTGCGTCCTGGTGGTGGACGGAGGTCCACACCTCGTTGCGGATGCGCCGGAACTCGGGCGAGAGCCGGATCTGTTCCGTACGCGGATAGGGCAGGTCCACGTCGATGACGCGGTGGATGCGGCCGGGCCGGGCGGCCATGACGACGACGCGGCCGGCGAGGTACACCGCCTCGTCCACGTCGTGGGTGATGAACAGGACCGTGCGCCGGTCCTGGCTCCAGGTCTCCAGGAGCTGGTCCTGCAGCTGCACCCGCGTCAGGGCGTCGAGCGCACCGAACGGCTCGTCCATCAGCAGTACTTGAGGGTCGACGGCGTACGCGCGGGCGATGGCGCAGCGCTGCTTCATCCCGCCGGACAGCGTCTTGGGCAGGGCGTCGGCGAAGTCACCGAGACCGACGAGGTCGATGGCCTGCCCGGCGCGGCGGCGGCGCTCGGCCGCGGGCACGGACGCGAGCTTGAGCCCGAACTCCACGTTCTGCCGCACCGTCAGCCAGGGGAACAGGGCGTACTGCTGGAAGATCACCCCGCGGTCGGGGCCGGGGCCGGACACCGGGTCGCCGTCGACCAGGACGCTGCCGGAGTCGGGTTCCTGCAGGCCCGCGGCCATGCTCATCAGGGTGGACTTGCCGCAGCCCGACGGACCCACGACGGTCACGAACTCCTGGTCCGCGATGTCCAGGCTCACGCCGCCCAGCGCGGTGAAGGCGGCCCCCTTGAGCGGAAAGGTCTTCACCACGTCCCGGAAACTGATCTTGCTGTTCATCGTCGCTCCTGCCAGCCGGTGAGGCGTCGCTCGGCCAGCAGCAGCAGCCGGTCCATGACGAGCCCGAGCACACCGATGGTGATCAGGGACACGAAGATCGTGTCCATTTCGAACCAGGTGGACGCCTTCTGCATCCGGTAGCCCAACCCCTCCTGCGCGCCGATGAGTTCGGCGGCGACCACGGTCGCCCAGGACGCGCCGAGGCCGATCCGCATGCCGACGAGGATGAACGGGGTGGAGGCCGGCACGACCACCTTGGCGAAGATGGTCCGGTCCGACGCGCCGAGCACCCGAGCCGCGTTGATCAGTGTCTTGTCCACGTCGACGACGCCCTGGAAGGAGGAGACGACGCAGGCCATGAACGAGGCCAGGAAGATCACGGCGACCTTCGGCACCTCACCGATCCCCAGCAGGACGACGGCGAGCGGGATCAGCGCGAGGGGCGGGATGGTGCGGAAGAACTGGATGTACGGCTCGATCAGGGCGCGCGCCGTGGGGTACCAGCCCATGAGGAAGCCGACCGGCACGGCCACCACCACACCCAGGGCGTAGCCGAGCAGGACCCGGCGCAGGCTGGCGAGCGCGTCGGATGCCAGCGTGCCGTCCGCGATCATGCTGCCGGCCTTCTGCGCCACGGCGGCCGGCGCGGGCAGGTTCTCGACCAGGCCCAGAGCGGCGACGACGGCCCACAGCGCGATGCCCGCCACTACGGCCACGGCGTTGAGGAGCAACGGGCGACGCCGCGGGCGGTGCGGTGGCTGTTGCCGGCGCCGCGCCTCGTCGGCGGTCTTCTCGGCGGGTGTGATCACAGCCATGGGTTCCTCGCTGATGGCTTCACGCGTTCTCCTCGGGGACGGGCCGCGGGTAGTGGGTGAGCAAAGGGGACTCGTGGAGGACGAGGGCGATGGCGCCCAGTGCGCTGCCGGCCTCGCCGAGCGTCGCGCGCCGGATGTCCACGTGGTGGCGGGCCATCGGCATCAGGTTGCGGCGCAGAGCCCGCTCCACAGGTTCGAGCAGGGCGGGGCCGGCCTCGGCCAGCTCGCCGCCGACGACGATGACGCCCGCGCCGACGGTGTGGCAGACCGCGGCCAGCACACCCCCGACGTCGCTGCCGACGCGCTCCAGCACTTCCAGGGCCGGCGGCGCGCCGTCGGCGACGTCGCGCAGGAACCCGGCGAGGTCCTCGGCCCGGCCGCCGGCCTCGCGATAGCGGTACAGGACCGCGTCCAGGGAGGCGCGGGTCTCCAGACAGCCGGTGCCGCCGCACTCGCAGGCCCGCCCGGCCGGGTCCACGGTGATGTGCCCGAACTCGCCGGACAGGCCGTACTGTCCGCGGTGCAGCGCGCCCCCCACGACGAGGCCGCCGCCGACGCCGTGCGACAGCCGCAGATAGAGCACGTCGCTGCTGTCCGCGGCCGCGCCCCAGACCGCCTCGGCGAGGGCCGCGAGCCGGGTGTTGTTGTCCAGCAGGACCGGCACCGGGAACCGTTTGCGCAGCAGGTCCGGCAGGCCGTCGATGCCCTGGGCGTGCGCGTTCTCGCTGCCCGGGTCGGCGATCGGTCCCACCACGCCGGCCCCGATCGCGGTGAGCGCGTCGAGCCGGACGCCGGACGAGCCGGTGCCCAGGGTGGTCAGCAGACGTGCCGCGAGGTCGACCCGTTCGGGCCAGGACAGGTCGGGGGCGTGGTCCTCGCTCGCCGAACCGACCACCTCATGGGCGAAGTTGACCGCCGCGACGTGCACAGCGCGCCGCGCGAAGTCGATGCCGACCGCCTCGCCGGCGGCCGGGTTGAGGCTGAGCTTCTCGACCGGCCGGCCGCGCTTGCGCACCTCGACGTGCGGGGTGCCGGTGACCACGGCGCCGCTGCCCACGAGCCAGGCGACGATGTCGTGGAGCGTGGTGCGGGACAGTCCGCTGCGTGCGCCCAACTCGGCGCGGCTCAGCGGTCCCTGCTTGCGGAGCAGCTCCAGAACGGACTGCTCGTGGCTGCGCCTCAGCCGCGTCAGCGGGCCGTCGTGTTCGTGCATGCCGGACAGCATGTGAGCGCCACGCATTTTCGTCAATGAGTCGGACACAAATACTCAGGCCGCACCACGCCCCGGAACTCCCGCCCGCACCACCGAGTTGACCTGGTGAGATGCGGGGTCGGACACGTCCGTGACGGGCTCCCGACACGTTTCGAAATCGCCATACGCCTGTAACACTCCGCCCTGGAGGTCCCCGGAGCCATTTATGTATGTGCTCTTGACTTAAATCGCGGCCGGGCCGGAGCATGCCTCGCACGGCACCAGCCGGACCGACCCGAAAGGCCCTCCGTGCGCCACAACATGCTCTTCCTGATGACCGATCAGCACCGGGTGGACACCCTTGCTGCGTACGGCAATCCGCACACGCACACCCCGCACCTGGACCGGCTCGCAGGCGAGGGCACCCGGTTCGACCGCTTCTACACCCCCACCGCGATCTGCACCCCGGCCCGTGCCAGCCTGCTGACCGGCGCGGCCCCCTTCCGGCACCGACTGCTCGCCAACTACGAGCGCAACGTCGGGTACCTGGAGGACCTCTCCGACGGCCAGTTCACGTTCTCCGAGCAACTGCGCTCCGAGGGATACCAGTTGGGCCTGGTCGGCAAGTGGCACGGCGGCGTGCGTCGCACCGCCGCGGACTACGGCTTCGAGGGGCCGGACCTGGCGGGCTGGCACAACCCCGTCGACCACCCCGACTACCTCGCCTACCTGGCGGACAACGGTCTTCCCCCGTACCGCATGTCGGATCCGGTGCGGGGCACGACGCCGAACGGGAGCCCCGGCAACCTCCTCGCCGCGCGCCTCCACCAGCCGGTCGAGGCCACCTTCGAGTACTACCTGGCCACGCGCACCATCGAGATGCTGCGGCGCTTCGCCACGCAGGAGAACGACGGCAACGGGGACCCGTTCTTCCTGGCCACCCACTTCTTCGGTCCGCACCTGCCGTACATCCTGCCGGACGCGTACTACGACATGTACGACCCGGAACTGGTCGAACTGCCCGCCTCGATCGGCGAGACGTTCGCCGCGAAACCTGCCGTCCAGCACAACTACAGCAAGCTGTGGGCCTTCGACACCATGCCGCTGGAGGAGTCGCGGAAACTGATCGCCGTCTACTGGGGCTACGTCACGCTCATCGACGAACAGATCGGACGCATCCTGCACGCCATGCGGGAGTTGGGCCTGGACGACCGCACCGCCGTCTTCTTCACCGCCGACCACGGCGAGTTCACCGGCGCCCACCGGCTCCACGACAAGGGTCCGGCGATGTACGAGGACATCTACCGCATCCCCGGTCTGCTGAAGGTCCCCGGCGCGCCACAGGGCCAGGTGCGCGAGGAGTTCGTCTCCCTCACCGACTGCACCGCGACGATCCTCGACCTGGCGGGCAGCAAGACCGAGCCGGCCGTGGACAGCCGCAGCCTGCTGCCACTGGTGCGCGGCGAACATCCTGCGTGGGACGCACACCACCTCGCCGAGTTCCACGGCCACCACTTCCCCTACCCGCAGCGGATGTTGCGCACCGCGCGCCACAAACTCGTGATCAACCCGGAGTCCCGCAACGAGCTGTACGACCTCGACACCGACCCCGACGAGTTGCACAACCGCTACGACCATCCAGAACTGCGCACTGTCCGCACGGAGTTGACGCGCCGGCTGTACGACCTGCTGCGCATGCGGGGCGACAACTTCTACCACTGGATGACGCCGATGTACGACGTGGAGACGGACTACGACACCACCCTCTCCGCCTTCGAGAGCGGCGAGCCGGCGACGGCGTCGCACGCCCCTGACCCCCAGTGACGGCACCAGCAGCCCGGACGACCAGGAGAGATACGGCAGATGACCAGATCCGAGGACCCAACGCCCTTCGCACGACGGACCGTACTGGCCGGCATCGCGGGCTCCGTGGGTGCGGCCGCACTGCCCGCGGGCGCTGCCGGGGCCGCGGCGCGGCGGCCCTACCCGGCCAACTGGCCGACGCCGCAACCGTACGGCCTCGCGGACACCCGCGAGGACCTGTGGCCGCGCGAGGACAACTCGTTCGTCCTGCCCCTGGAGCTGCGCCCCCGCGACCGGGAACTCGGCAGGGTCTGGATGCGCGACACGTACGTCAACTGCTTCGTCGTCAACGGCCGTCCGGTGTACGTCGCCACCGGCACCACCCGCGTGCCCGGCCTCGCCGCCGCCGCTCCCTGGAACGACGGCATCTTCGTGTGGACCGCCCCCTCCCTGCACGGCCCGTGGCGCCTCGCCGACACCACGCGCATCCGCCCCGGCGCCGAGCGCGGCAAGGTGTGGTCGCCCGAGTTCGCCGGGGAGAACGGGCCCGGGCGCACGGTCGTCGCGCCGTGGCAGGAGTACTGGCACGACGACCGGTTCGGCAAGCGGGGCGAGGCCTGGGCGCCCGAGCTGCACCGCTTCCGCGGCAAGTGGTACCTCGTCGCGTGCATGGGCGACCACGCGAAGAAGGTCGGCTCGTTCCTGCTCGTCAGCGAGGGCGGGGTCGCGGGGCCCTACCGGCTCGTCGAGGGCAACCACGACAAGCCGTTCGGCGACCCGTTCATCGGCGGCCCGGACTTCATCGAGCCCGGCGCGTACCACCACATCGACGGCAGCCTCTACTCGGAGGGCGCCGACGCGTGGCTGGTGCTGCACAACCACGTGTACGCCAAGTTCCGCCCCGACATGGAGGACATCGTCCCGACGACGGACCTCCCCGCGTTCCGGCAGACCCCGTACGCGCCCGAGCCCTACCTCGAAGGCGCCTACGTCTTCCGGCACGGCGGCAAGTACTTCCTCGTGCACGCCGCCTGGGACCGGACGACGGCCGCCCCCGACGGTGGCACGCGGTACGCCTACGACCCGCCGGGCACCGGCCGCACCCAGTACCAGTACGACGCGGTCGTCGCCGTCGCCGACCGCCTCGAAGGCCCGTACTCCGAGCGCTGGACGGCGGGCGTGGGCGCCGGGCACAACAACTTCTTCGAGGACCACCACGGCGGCCTGTGGGCGACGTTCTTCCGCAATCCGGCCTTCGGCTACTGGGCCGACCCGGCCCGCACGGGCGATGCCGCGGTGGCCGGCGTCGTGCGCCTGGAGTGGACCGGCCCGAAGGGCAACCGCCTGTACGTCAAGAGGCGGCGCCCCTGAGCGGCACCACTACGCGCGGCAGCGCAGCATCTCCAGCGGCGGGTGTGCCAGGACGTCCGCCCAGAAGTCCTCGCCGAAGGCGCGGATCCCGGCCTCGGACACCTGCAGCGGTACCCACTCCACGTCCCGGAACCCGGCCGTCGTCAGGGACTTCTCGTAGATCTCGCGGCGCGGGACCGTGGAGACGATGCTGATCGGCCGGGGGTCGAGAAGCGCCGTGACCCGCACCCGCGGGCCCGCCTCGGCCTCCTCGCCCGTGGGCTCGCAGCGGAACCCGTACTTGTCCAGATCCGGGCAGTCGAAGCGGTAGTCGGGCCTCTGCGCGAAGACGAAGAACTCCCCGCCCGGCAGCAGGTTCTGGTGCACGGCGCGGCACATCCGCTCCAGCGCCGCGATGTCCGGTGCGTAGTTGAGGCACTGCACTCCGACGGCGAGGTCGAACCTCCGCTGCGCGAGCGGAAGTTCGGCCACGTCACCGACCTCGTAGCGCACGCCCAGCGGTTCGTGCTGCTCGCTCGCCCGTGCGGCGGCGATCATCTCGCCGGAGATGTCGACGCCGAGGACGTCCGCGGCGCCGCGCCGCTTGAACTCCCTACTGTAGAAGCCGGTGCCGCACGCGACGTCGAGGACCGACCTGCCGCGCACGTCCCCGACCATGCCGAGGAAGCTCGGCACCTCTCCGTAGCGAATCAACGGCAGGGACTTGAACCCCTCGAAGGCCTCGCCGATGCCGTCGTACTGCTGCACGCTCATGTTCCGCCCCTTCCCTCCGGTCGTGGCAGAGAGTCTCGCCCCGACCCGTCCGAGGGCCGTACTGGCGGATGACACAAGAAGGCGGCGCGCTCGCCCTCGTATCACCCAACAGCCGTTACGGCACGACGTGTCCGGCCGCGCGGAAGAGGCGGTACCACTCCTCGCGGGTGAGCGGGATGTCCGAGCCGGCCGCGGACTCGGCGACCCGCCCCGGGTTCGTGGTGCCGAGCACCACCTGCATGTGCGCGGGGTGCCGGGTGATCCAGGCGACGGCGATGCCGGTCGGGGTCACCTCGTACTTCGCCGCCAACTCGTCGAGGACACTGTTCAGTTCGGCGTAGTTGTCCAGGTCGCCGATGAAGACGCCGTCGAAGAACCCCTTCTGGAACGGCGACCAGGCCTGCAGGGTCATGCCGTGCAGCCGCGAGTAGTCGAGGAGGCCGTTGTCGCGGTCGACCGACTGGTCGAGGCCGCCCATGTTCGCGGCGATGCCGGAGGCGATCATCGGGCAGTGGGTGATGCTCAGTTGGACCTGGTTGGCCACGAGCGGCCGGTTCACGGCGGTCTTCAGGAGTTCGATCTGTCCGGGCGTGTGGTTCGAGACGCCGAAGTTCACGACCTTCCCGGCGGTGTGCAGCTCGTCGAAGGCCGCGGCGACCTCCTCCGGCTCCACGAGGGTGTCGGGACGGTGCAGCAGGAGCACGTCGAGGTAGTCGGTGCGCAGCGCGGCGAGCGACTCGTCGACGGTGCGCAGGATGTGCTCCTTGGAGAAGTCGAAGAAGCCCTGGCGGATGCCGACCTTGCTCTGGATGACGATCGACGCGCGGTCCGCGGCGGAGAGCTTGACGGCCTCGCCGAAGCGCTTCTCGCACGCGTGCCGCTCGGGGCCGTAGATGTCCGCGTGGTCGAAGGTGTTGATCCCGGCGTCCCGGGCGGCGGCGTACAGGGTGCGGATGTCGTCGTCGGGGAGTGTGGCGATGCGCATCAGGCCCAGGACCACGTTCGAGGACTGCAGTTCGGACTCGGGGAAGGAGATCGTCTTCATGGGGCCATCCTCGCCGAGCGAACGGATGCGGCGCCAGCGCTCTGCGGGGCGTTGTCGATCTACGGGGCGCCGTCGAACATCTCCAGCACCACGTCCACGACCTCGTCCACCTCCGCGTCGGCCAGGTCGTCGAAGGCCCCGGAGTGCCGGGCGAGCAGCACTCCGGCGACGGCCGCCACCAGGACGTCGGCCCGCAGCCCCGGACGGTCGCGGCCCTCCCGCGCGAAGCGTGCGCGCAGCGGCTCCACGAGGCGGGCCG
>NZ_JAAGMG010000699.1 GCF_010548525.1 Streptomyces sp. SID14478 | reverse complement strand
GGCCAGCCTGCGCCGCCGCGACCGCACCGCGACCGCCACGCTGACCGCGCTCGCCGGCTACTACACCGCGGGCCTGGCCGTCTCCTGGTCGGACTACCACGGCGGGCACCCGGCGCCCGCCTTCGTCGACCTGCCGACGTACGCCTTCCAGCGCAAGCGCTACTGGCTGCCGTCCGCCGACTCCCGCCGCGCGGCGACCGCCGGTACCGCCCGGCACGTGCTGCTCGGCACCGAGGAGCGATTCGCCAGCGGTGTGAGGGAGTTCACCGCCGAGTTCACCGCGGAGCAGCTCGGCGCGCTCGCCGACCTGTCCGCCGACGGGCACACCACGCTGCCCGCGGGCGCCTACATCGACCTGCTGTTCGCGCTGCAGGACGCGGTCCAGGGCCATGCCCGCTGCGCCGTGCGCGACCTGGCACTGCTCGCGCCGCTCGACCTGCCCGCCGAGACCACGGTGGCCCTGACCAGCCGGTGGCGCCCGCGCCCCGGCGGCGGTGCCGAGGTGGAGGTGTTCACGGTGGTCGGCGGCGAGGAGAACCTGCACGCCACCGCCGTCGTCGCCGCCGATCCCGAACCTCTCGTCCCCGCCTCGGAGTTGGCCGAGCTGAACGCCGCGCTGGCACCGCACGCGCAGGAGATCGTCGGCGAGGACATCTACACCGACCTCGCCTCCGTGGGCCGTCCGCAGGGGCCCCGCATGCGCCTGCTGCTGCGCGCCGACCGGCGCGACGACGGCGTGGTCACCGGCAGCCTGAGCGGCCGCGACGCCACGGCCGTGGAGCATGTGCCGGCCGACCTGCTGGAGGCCGCCGCACAGGCCTGCGTCGTCCTCGACCCCGAGGGGCCGGTCTTCGTGCCCCGCCACATCGCCCGCGTACGGCACTTCCGCAAGCCGCGCGGGGAGGAGCTGCGGCTGCTCGCCAGGGTCCGCGACGAGGCGGACCAGCGGGTCGCCGACGTCCTGCTGGTCGAGAACGGCGACCCGGTCGCCGAACTGCTCGGCGTCCGGCTCGCCCGACCCGAGGGCCCCACCGGGCGCCGCGAGTTCCTGCACCGCCCGGAGTGGGTGCGCAGGTCCCTGCCCGCCGCCCAGGACGCCCCCGCGCCGCGCCACGTCGTCCTGCTCGACCCGGCCCCCGCCCGGGCCGCCGCGCTCACCGCGGTGCCCGGACTCACGGTGACCTGGCTGCCCGACGTCGCCGATCTCAAGGCCGCCCTCGACGACCCCACGGTCACCGACGTCTGCCGCGTCTGGCGGCGTCACCCGGATCAGATGTCCGTGCACCGGCTGCGCGCCGAATGCGAGGAGAACTACCGCGAACTGCTTGCCGTCATGGGCGAGTTGAGCACGCGGGACGCCGTCGTGGCGCCCCGTCTGTGGCTGGTGACCGAGGGCGCCCAGGCGCTGCCCGGCGATCCGGGCGGAGACGGCGGACACCTCGCCGCGGCCACCCTGTGGGGCCTGGGCCGGGTACTGCTCACCGAGTACCCGCAGTTCCGTGCCACGCTCGTCGACCTCGCTCCGGGCAGCGGCCTCGAACCGCTCCTGGCGGAGCTGACGGCCGCGCCGCCCGGCGAGTACCAGATCGCGCACCGGCCCGGACGCCGCTACGTGCGGCGCCTGCTGGCCGGGGACGCCTCGCTCGGCTGGAGCGGTGGCTACGAACTGCGGGCCGCCGACTCCGGCGACCTGTCCGACCTGGTCCTGGTCCCGGCGGCGGACCGCGCGCCCGAGGCCGACGAGGTCCAGGTGCGCGTGCGCACCGTCGGCCTCACCGCCACCGACGCCCGCACCGCCCTCGACACGTCCCGCGCCGAGCGCGCCGAGGACGATCAGGACGAGGAGGCCGACCCGCCGCCCGTCCTCGGCACCCTGGCCGTCGGCGCCGTGCTCGCCGCGGCCCCCGGCACCGGGTTCGCGCCGGGCGACGAGGTCCTCGTACGGCACGAGGGCACGTACCGCTCCACGCTGACGGTCCCCGCGGCGTCCGTGGTGCACGCCGTGCGCCCCGACGTCGACGACGTACCGCACTTCCTCCTGGAGGAGACCGGGGAGGCTCTGCGCACGGCGCTGTCGCATCCGACGGGCCGCTCCTGGGTGACGCTGCCCGAGGTTCCCGAGGTTCCCGAGGAGCCCACCGCCGCGCCGCAGGCGTCCGCAGAGCAGGCCCCCACCGGGCTGCGCGACGACCGCACCTATCTCGTCACCGGCGGCCTCGGCGGCCTGGGTCTGGTGACCGCGCGCCGGCTGGCCGCACTGGGCGCCCGGCACCTGACGCTGGTCAGCCGCAGCGGGGAGCCCGCCGAAGAGGCGGCGCCGCTGCTGGCCGAACTCGCCGAACACGCCGAACTCGCCGTCGTACGCGCCGACATCAGCAGTCCCGAGGACGTACGGGAACTGGTGCGCCGCATCGAGGAGGGACCCCACCGGCTCGGCGGGATCGTGCACGCCGCGGGGCCGTCGTACGACAAGAAGCTCATCGCCGAGCTGACCTGGGAGGCCATCGACCAGCAGCTGGAGGCCAAGGCGTACGGCGGCTGGCTGCTGCACGAGGCAGCCGAACAGCACTTCCCCGACCTCGACTTCTTCGTCGTCTACTCGTCGGTCTCGTCGATCCTGGGCGGCTTCGTGGCCCAGGGGCACTACGCCGCGGGCAACGCCGCGCTCGACGGCCTCGCCGACTGGCGGGTGCGGCGCGGACTGCCGGGACTCGCCCTGAACTGGAGCTCCTGGTCCCGGGTCGGCATGTCGGCGCGGATGGACGAGATCCTCATCCAGGAACTGGAACACAGCGGCGTCCACCTCTTCTCACCCACCCGGGCCCTGAACACCCTGGTCAGGCTCTGGGACCGGCCGCGCAGCCAGCGGGTGGTGGGCGACTTCGACTGGGACCGCTACATGTCGGGCCGGGTCACCGGCGACCTGTTCTTCGACCGGCTCGCCCGGCACGCCCCCGAACCGGACGGCGGCTTCGACCTCGCGGCACTCCGCTCCCTGCCCGCCGAGGAACGCGGCGCACAGATCACCGGCCTGGTCCGGGACAAGGTCGCGGCCGTCCTCAACCTGGAAGAGGCCGACGAACTGCCCCCGAACGCCGAGTTCGTCTCGCTGGGCCTGGACTCCCTCATGGCACAGCAGGTCAAGGCGGGCCTCGAACGCACCTTCCGGCTGCCGCTGCCCGCCTCGCTCACCTACGACCACCCGACGGTGCGGCAGCTCGCCGCCTTCCTCAACGCCCAGTTCGGCCCGGTGCCGACCGCGTGACCGACGCAGAGACGGGACGACCATGACGCAGACCATCGAACTGCCGGCCCTGGCGGGCAGGGAGCGCTGGACCCTCACCCACTCCTCCCGGGCCCACGCCGGCGGCCGCCCGGACCACCCGGCGATCATCTGCCAGGGCCGGGTCACCACGTACGACAAGTTCCACCGCGACAGCAACCGCGCCGGGCACGCCCTGCGGGCCTGCGGCATACGCACCGGCGACCGCGTCGCCTACCTGGGCCGCGAGTCGGAGAACTACTACGTCGTCATGCTCGCCTGCGCCAAGGCGGGCGCGGTCCTGGTGCCGGTCAACTGGCGGCTGACCCCGGCCGAGGTGGACCACATCCTGCGCGACGCCCAGGCGTCCCTGATCTTCGTCGACGACGAGTTCTGGGACACCGTCGCCACGGTCCGCAGGCAACTGCCCGGTCTGCGCAAGGTCATCCGGGTGGACGGCGCCGACTCGGACGGCGAACCGGCCCGCGGCGCGGGCCTGCCCGCCTGGACCGCCGACCAGCCCGAGAGCGATCCGGTGCCGGGCACCGGACCCGACGACGCCGTCGTGCAGATCTACACCAGCGGTACGACGGGCCTGCCCAAAGGCGCGGTCCTCGCCCACCGCAGCTTCTTCACCCTGCCGCACGCGATGCGTGAGGACGGCGTCTCCTGGATCGACTGGCGGGCCGACGACGTCTCCCTGATCTCCCTGCCGGGCTTCGGGGTGGCGGGCATCGGCTGGTTCCTGCACACCTTCAACGCGGGCGGCACCAGCGTGATCATGCCGCAGTTCGATCCGCAGGAGGCGGTGCGGCTCATCCGCGAGCACCGGGTCACCACGACGTTCGCCGCTCCCGCCATGCTGCAGATGATGGCCGGCGAACGCGGCGCGGGCCCCGAGGCGTTCGCCTCCCTGCGCAAGATCGCCTACGGGGCCGCGCCGATGTCCGAGACGCTGCTCAAGCAGTGCCTGGAGACCTACGGCTGTGAGTTCGCGCAGATCTACGCCAGCACCGAGACCGGCAGCGTGTCGGTGTGCCTGCCGCCCGCGGTGCACCACCCGGGCAGCACGGTCCTCGACTCGGTCGGCCTGCCCTGCCCCGGCAACGAGATCAAGGTGATCGACGACGCCGGCCACCGGCTGCCGCCCGGCGAGATCGGCCAGATCTGCGTACGCACCCCCGCCCGGATGCTCGGCTACTGGAACCTGCCCGAGGCCACGGCCCGCACGCTGGTGGGGGAGTGGCTGCACATGGGCGACGTCGGCTACCTCGACGAGGACGGCTACCTCCACCTGTGCGACCGCATCAACGACACGATCATCGTCGCCGGGCAGAACATCTATCCGGCCGAGGTCGAGAAGGCGCTCGCCGCGCACCCGGCGGTCGCCGACGTCGCCGTCGTCGGTGTCCCCGACGAGAACTGGGGCGAGAGCGTGCACGCCTGTCTCGTCCTGCGGCCCGGGGCCACCGCCACCTCCCGCGAGCTGCTGCTGTCCCTGCGCGGCCGGCTCGCCGACTACAAGATCCCCGGCGCCTACCACGTCGTCGACTCCCTGCCCCGCAACCCCTCCGGCAAGATCCTGCGCCGCACGGTGCGCGAGCAGCTCGCCGAGCGCCGCAACTCCCCGGGTGGAAACGCGGCATGACGGCGCGTCAGCCCCCGAATCCGATGAAACGGAGCGACCCATGACCCCCGACGCGGGCCCCCTGCGCATCGGTGTCCTGCTGCCCACCCGGGAACAGGCCATCAACGGCAGCTTTGCGGCCGCCCCGCTGCTCGACTTCGCCCGCAGCGCCGAAGCGCTCGGCTTCGACTCCCTGTGGGCGGGCGACTCGTTGACCGCCCGGCCCCGCCTCGACCCCCTGGTCGTGCTGTCCGCCGCGGCCGCCGCCACCGAGCGCATCACGGTCGGCACCGCCGCCCTCACCCCCGCCCTGCGGCACCCGCTGATCGGCGCCAACATGGCCGCGAGCCTCAGCCATGTCGCCGCGGGCCGGCTGGTCCTCGGCCTCGGCTCCGGCTTTCCGATGCCGGAGACACAGGAGGAGTTCGCCTCCGTGGGCGCCTCCTTCGAGGGCCGCGTCGGCCGGCTGGACGAGATCAGCGACCTGTGGCGCACGGCATGGCGCTCCGGTGACGAGCCGACCGGGTACGAGGGCAGGTTCTGGCAGGCGCAGGGGCTGCAGAGACTGCCCGCCCCGGCCACCGCGGGCGGCCCCCCGCTCTGGCTGGCCGGCAGCGACACCCCCCGGGTGCTGGCCAGGGTCGCGACCCGCTACGACGGCTGGCTGCCCTTCCTGCCGGACGCCGAGGCCTACGGCAGGGCCCGGCAGCGGATCGCCGAACTCGCCGAGGAGGCGGGCCGCGGAGCCGGCGCCGTGACGCCCGCGCTGTACGCGACGATCACCGTCAACCCCAGCCGGAGCGCCGCCAAGACCGAGCTGGAGCACTACATCAGCCACTACTACGGGCGCTCCCTGGACCAGATGCGGGCCATCCAGGCCTACGCCTGGGGCAGCGCCGAGGAATGCGCCGCATGGCTGGGCGAGTACGTCCGCGCCGGCGCCCGGCACCTGGTCGTGCGGATCGGATCCCTCGACCCGGAGCCGCAGTTGAAGGAGATCGCCGAGGTGCTGCTGCCCGCGGTACGCGCCATCGGCCAGTCCACCACCGTGAGGAGTGCACAGTCGTGACCAGTGCCATCAGCGCCATCGGCCAGGGGATGTCCAGGGCGGGCCAGTGGTTCCACCCCGTCGACCCCTCGCCCGACGCTTCGATACGCCTGTTCCTGCTGCCGCACGCGGGCAGCGGCGCCATCATCTACCGCGACTGGGAGCGGCTGCTGCCGCCCGACATCGCCCCCCAGGCGGTGACCCTGCCGGGTCGCCACAACCGCCGCGACGAGCCGACGTACGAACGGTTCGAGCCGCTCCTGGAGGCGCTGCACGAGGCCGTCCTCGACGACCTCGACGAGCGTCCGTTCGCACTGTTCGGCCACTGCCTGGGTGCCCAGCTGGCGTTCCGTCTCGCCCTTCGCATGGAGGAGGACGGCGGCCGCTCGCCCCTCATGGTCGGCATGTCCGGCTGGTCACCGATCGGCTTCTTCAAGCCGACCGAGGAGCAGAGCCGGATGCCGGAGCCCGAGATGGTCGAGTGGATCAAGAAGCTGGGCTCGTTCCCGGCGGAGATCTACGACAACCCGGAGATGCTCGCCCTCGTGGTGCCCGCACTCCGTGCCGACCTGCGGGTCGCCGCCGACCACGACGACGACGGCGCCGCGGTCCGCTGCCCGCTGGCCTCCTACGGCGGCCGCTCCGACCCGCTCCAGGAGCACCCGGACGCCATGTCCCACTGGGCCGCACGCACCCCCGGTTACCTGGGCCACAACGAGTACCCGGGCGGCCACTTCTACATCGACACCCACGCCCAGGCCGTCACGGCGCACTTCGCCCAGCGCCTGCAGCGGCTCGCCCTGGCCCAGGCCTCCTGAGGCCCGGACCGGGACCCCGTCAGGAGCGCGTCAGCCGCACGTCAGCGGTGTGCGCGACAGTGGCTGTCCATCGCCTGCCGGGGTCGCCCACGTGACCTCGAGCGAAGGAATCGAGACGCCATGAAGTTCGACACCGACCTGTATCTGAACGCGGCTGCCTCCTGGCTCCCGGAGGTCGTCCCCCTGCGCGACGCCGTCGCCCAGGGGCTCGTCGACGCCGAGCACCAGAACCTCGGCTACGAGTCGATCGCCATCGCCGACGGCCTGTCGGGTCCGGAGCTCGCGGTGCGCGCCGGGCGCCTCGCGGTGCAGCGCTCCGGCATCGACCCGCAGGACGTCGGTCTGGTGCTGCACTCCTCCTGCGGCTTCCAGGGACACGAGATGTGGCCCACCGCGTCGTACGTCGCCAACGAGACGGTGGGCGCCGCGGCCGCGGGCTTCGACCTCCAGCAGCGCTGCAACGCCGGGCTCGGTTCGCTGTGTCTGGCGGCCGGGTACATCGCCACGGGCTTCACCCCGGCCGTCCTGCTGACGTCCGGTGACAACTTCGCGGCGCCGTGGGTGGACCGGTGGAACGTCCAGCTCAACCTGATCTTCGCCGACGGCGGCAGCGCCCTGGTCCTGTCCGAGCGGCCGGGCTTCGCGCGCCTCGTCTCCGCCTGCCTGGGCGCCGAGAACTCACTGGAGCGCTGGAACCGGGGACTTGAGCCGTTCGCGACCACGCCCGGCCAGGAGATACCGCTGCGGCTTCGCGAGCGCGGCATGCAGCACGCCGTCACCCCGGAGGCCGAGGGGTCCTGGGAGCGCTACCAGAACGTGCTGATGGCGACGACCGAGCAGGCGCTCGCCGACGCCGGCGTCAGCACCGCGGAGATAGCCCGGGTCGCGATGCCGCTGATCCACCGGGGCGAGTCGCCGGAGAACTACGAACTGCTCGGCTTCACCGAGAAGCAGAGCACCTGGGACATCGGCCGGCACGTCGGGCACATCGGCGCGGGCGACCAGTTCCTCGGCCTGGAACACCTGGTCGAGGAGGGCTCCGTCAGCCCCGGCGACCTCGTACTGCTGGTGGCGGCCGGGGCCGGGTTCAGCTACTCCGCCGCGGTGGTGGAAATCCTCGATGTGCCCGCCTGGTCCTAGGACCTGATCTCCAACCTCCCCCCACCGGGCACACCCGGAACACGAAAGGACCCCTCGAACATGGCTCTGCAGACAGCGCGGACGCCCGCCGCCGCGACCCGGGAGCGGGATCCGGCCGCACCGCACTGGGCGACACTGCCGATCATCCTGATCGGTACGTTCGTGATCACCCTGGACGTCTTCATCGTCAACGTGGCCATCCCCGATCTCCAGCGCGATCTGCACGCGTCCGCGTCCGCGGTCGAGTTCGTGGTCGCGGGGTACGCCCTCGCGTACGCGGCGGGCCTGATCACCGGTGGGCGGCTCGGCGACCTCTACGGCCGCCGCCGGCTCTTCATGATCGGTGTCGCGCTGTTCACCCTCGCCTCCGCCTGGGCGGGCGCGGCGCCCACCGCAGGGCAACTGGTCGCGGCCCGCATCGCGCAGGGCCTGGCCTCCGCGCTGATGGGACCGCAGGTGCTGGCCATCATCGGCGTCACCTACACCGGTCCGGCCCGCGCCCGCGCCTTCAACGCGTTCGGCCTGACCATGGGCCTGGCCGGAGTCTTCGGCCAGCTCATCGGCGGCCTGCTGATCCACGCGGACATCGCCGGCCTGGGCTGGCGGACCTGCTTCCTCGTCAACGTGCCGGTGGGCATCGCCGCCCTGGTGCTCGCCCCGCGCCTGATCCCCGAGTCCCGGGCCGCGGGCCGCTCCCGGATCGACCCGCTGGGCATGATCGTGGTCTCCGCGGGCCTGGTCGCCGTGGTCCTGCCGCTCACCGAGGGCAGGGAGCGCGGCTGGCCGCTGTGGACCTGGCTGTGCCTGGCCGCCTCCCCCCTGCTGCTGACGGCGTTCGGTCTGCTCCAGCGGCGACTCGCGGCGCGCGGCGCGAGCCCCCTGGTCAATCCGGTGCTGTTCCGCCGCCGCTCCTTCACGGTCGGTGTCGTCACCGCGGTCGTCTACTACTCGGGGATGTCCTCGTTCTTCCTCGTCCTCGCCCTCTATCTGCAGCGCGGTGTGGGGCTGAGCGCGCTGGCGTCGGGCCTGGTGTTCCTGCCGCTCGGCGTGGGCTTCCTGGTCACCTCGCTCACGGCGCGCAAGATGGCCGCGCTCCTGGGCCGCCAGGTCCTCGCGGTCGGCGCCCTGGTGCTGCTCGCCGGCTTCGCCGGACTGTGGGCGGCGGTCCGCCACATCGGCACCGAGGGCTCCGTGGCCTGGCTGGTGCCCGGCCTGCTGGTGGCGGGCGCGGGCATGGCCATGGTGATGGCGCCGCTGGCCGCCGTCGCGCTCGCC
>NZ_JAAGMG010000670.1 GCF_010548525.1 Streptomyces sp. SID14478 | reverse complement strand
CGAGCCGCTTGCCGCTGGGCGCCGAGCCCGCCGGCGCCTGCGTGTGCAGGGGCAGCACCCCGCGCACCGGGCGGCCGCACCCGGCGCCCAGGACGTGCGCCGCAAGGTCGTCCGTGAACGCGGAGATCGACGACTCGATGAACGCGGCCGACCCGTCGGGGTGCTTGCACGCCCCGCGGCGCTTCACCGCGCGCGTGACCTGACGCAGTGCCTCCAGGGCCGTGGGCCCACCGCCGTTCAACACGTCCTCCAGGCCGCGCGCCGCCGCGGGCAGACCCAGATAGCAGGGCCCGCACTGGCCGGCGCTCTCCGAGGCCAGCCACTGGGCGACCTTCAGGGATTCGCCGAGAGGGCAGGTGTCCGGGCCGATCGGCAGGATCGCGCCCGCGCCCAGAGCGCCGCCGCACGCCTCCAGGGAGGCGCGGGAGACGATCGCGTCCTGCGCGCCGACCCCGTCCAGCCACCTGCCGTGGTAGCCGCCCGTGAGGACGCCCTGCGGGAGCGGGGGAGCGCCCGCGAGCTGAAGGACGTAGCGCAGCGGGACGCCCGAGGGCACCTCCAGGACCATGGGACGGGTGACGGCGCCGGAGAGCGTCAGCAGGACGGTGCCCGGCTCGTCGTGCAGTCCCGTGCGGCAGTAGCGCGCGGGGCCGGTACGGGCGGCGACGGCGAGCTGGGCGAACGTCTCCGCGTTCGACAGGAGCGTGGGCGCGCCGCCCACCCCGGTGTCGGAGGAACGCACCTTGCGGCCCGGCGGCATCGGCGGACCGCCGTCCGCCGAGCGGATCAGCGCGGAGGACTCCCCGGTGACCATGCGCACGGGATTGCGCTGCACGCGCGCGCGCAAGGGCGCGTTACGGCGGTTCGTCAGGCCGCGCTCGACGAGCGCGGCCTGCATCGAGGCCTCCGTGGAGTCGCGCGTCACCCCCACGACCAGGGTGCGCGCGCCGAGCGCCTCGGCGACCAGGAGGGCGCCGTCCAGGATCAGGTGCGGGGCCCGGTTGATCAGGACCGTGTCCTTGCGGCAGGCGGGCTCGTCCTCGCTGCCGTTGACGACGACCACGGGGCGTACACCGCGCCGGATCGCCGACTCGGCGACCGCGCGCAGCTTCTTGGCGAACGGGAAGCCCGCCCCGCCCCGGCCGCGCAGGGACACCGCCTTGGCCAGCTGCGCCAGCGACTCGCCCGCCATGGGTTTCAGCGGACCGTGGACCTTGAGGTGCATGTCCAGGTCGAGCCGTTCCACGAGATCGAACCCCGAGGTCAGCTGGGGAAGACCGACGACCCGGACCTCGGGGACGTCGGGCAGCGCCGTGTTCACTGCGTGCCTCCGTAGGGCGTCGTCCAGGGTTCACCCGCGGGAGGGGCTTGAAAGGGGCCGGGGAGTGGTTCGGTGGGCGCGGCACGGTCCTCGTATGTGCTGCCGTTCCCGTAGACGGCCTCGTACGCGGGGATGCCCCCGTAAGGCGTGTCGTACGTGGGGTCGTACGCGGACGGCGGGGCCTCCGCCGGGGGCGGGGGCGACGGCGCGGGCCAGCGCTGGGCGGTCGCGTGCTCCGTGGGATCTACGTATGAGGGCTCTATGTATGCGGGTTCGCTGTATGCGGGCTCTACGGAGGTGGGCTCTACGTAGGCGGGCTCTATGTATGGGTGCTCTAGGTACGTGGGCTCTATGTATGCGGGCTCTACGTATGCGGGCTGTACGGAATCTGTGCGCGGGAGCGAAGAAGCGGGCGGCTCCGTGCGCGCGGCAGCGGAGACGGCTCGGTAGGCGGCCGCGAATCCGACGCCGGCCGGTGCCGGGGCGGGTGCAGGGGCCCGGCGGGGCGGGGCCTCCGTGGCCGGCAGTGGCTGTGCTGCCACGTCACGGGTTGCCGCGCGGTCCGCGTCGGGGGCGGCGCCTCGCGGTCCCGGGTCCAAGAAGGCGAGGATCCGGGCCGCGACCTTGACCTTGACCCGCCGTGGTGCCGCCCGCAGGCCCACCGCACCGGCGACCGCGAGCAGGCACAGGCAGTACAGGACCACTACGTAGGCCTTCGGCTGCCGCCCCGCATACAGGCCGTGGATCAGGCCCATGCACCACGCGGGATAGGCGAGCATGTGGGTCGCGCGCCAGCGCGCGGCGAGTCTGGCCGGCGAGGCCATGGAGCTGCGCAGCGCACCGGTGACGCCCGTGGCCACCATGAGGAAGCCGGCGAGCACGCCGATGCCGATCAGGCCGCTGCTGCCCGCGACACCCCTCCCGAACGGGATCAGCGCCCCGATGAGCGTCACGTGGGCCAGCGCCACCTTCACGCTGACGTGCAGCAGCAGGAAGCCCAGTGAGGCGACCGCGGTGGCCCGGTGGACGCCCTGGGCGAGCAGGCGCTGTCTGGACGTCAGGAAGAGCCGGTCCGAGGCGACCAGGCCCCACACGACGGACGCCGTGAGGGAGACCAGGCAGAGCACGCCCGTGGTGAAGTCGAGCGCGGCCCGGAACGCATCGCTCGCTGTGACCACGAGCACGGGTATGAACAGGAGGACCGCCGCGCTCAACACCCCCGTGGTCGCGCGGCGGCTGTTACCGAAAGAGCGTGAACTCCGGTAAAGGCGAGGGGAGTTCAGCTTGTGAGGGGTTCGAGGGTGCATGGGGGCGACTCCGAATGGTTCGGCACAGTGGACCCACAGCCCGCACTCTAGGTCGATGGATACCGGCCAGTTCGAGGTTTGAGTTATCTCGCCGTTATCTAGAGGAAGCCGGTATGGGTGTTGCCCCGATAGCGGGCGGTACGCGGGGTAACCCTTGGCCCTCGGTGGGGCGGGTGGAAGCCCGTCGCGGCGCGCGCGGGCGCTGCGGTACCCTGACCGCATGCGTGCCGTACGCCTTCTGCTTAGCGAGCCGCGCTGATCAGTCCCGACCCGCCTTCGCGCGTGAGGTCGGAATCGGCGCGGCGTCCCCTCCTGTGCGAGGGGCTTTTTCATTTCCTAAGCACTGGCCGCTGGCAGAGACGATCGATGGAGCTTTGAGGATCATGAGCGAGACGAACACCGCCGCCGCTTCCGAGGCGGCGGTCGCGCCGCACCGCTACACGGCGGCCATGGCCGCCGACATCGAGGCACGCTGGCAGGACTTCTGGGACGCGGACGGCACATACGAGGCGCCCAACCCGTCCGGCGACCTGGCCGGCGACCCGGAGGTCGCCGCCCGGCCCAAGAAGTTCGTCATGGACATGTTCCCGTACCCCTCGGGTGCGGGCCTGCACGTCGGTCACCCGCTGGGCTACATCGCCACGGACGTCTTCGCGCGCTTCCAACGCATGACCGGGCACAACGTGCTGCACACCCTGGGCTTCGACGCGTTCGGCCTGCCGGCCGAGCAGTACGCCGTGCAGACGGGCACCCACCCGCGCACGTCGACCGAGGCCAACATGGAGAACATGAAGGTCCAGCTGCGCCGCCTGGGCCTGGGGCACGACAAGCGCCGGTCGTTCGCCACGATCGACCCGGAGTACTACAAGTGGACGCAGTGGATCTTCCTGCAGATCTTCAACTCCTGGTACGACGACGACCTGAAGAAGGCCCGTCCGATCGCCGAGCTGGTCGAGCAGTTCGAGACCGGTGAGCGCGCCGTCGGGGAAGGCCGCACCTGGACCGCGCTGAGCACCGCCGAGCAGGCCGACGTCCTGAGCGAGTACCGCCTGGCGTACGCCTCCGACGCGCCCGTGAACTGGGCGCCGGGCCTGGGCACCGTCCTGGCCAACGAGGAGGTCACCGCCGACGGCCGTTCCGAGCGCGGCAACTTCCCCGTCTTCAAGGCGAAGCTGCGCCAGTGGAACATGCGCATCACCGCCTACGCGGACCGCCTGCTGGACGACCTGGACGGCCTGGACTGGCCCGAGGCGATCAAGCTGCAGCAGCGCAACTGGATCGGCCGCTCCGAAGGCGCCCGCATCGACTTCAAGGTCGGCGCCGACGACGCCATCACCGTCTTCTCGACGCGCCAGGACACCCTGTTCGGCGCCACCTACATGGTGCTGGCGCCCGAGCACGACCTGGTGGAGAAGATCGTGCCCGCCGCTTGGCCCGAGGGCACGCACGAGGTGTGGACGGGCGGTCACGCGACGCCCGCAGAGGCCGTCGCCGCGTACCGCAAGCAGGCCGCCTCCAAGTCGGACGTCGAGCGCCAGGCCGAGGCCAAGGACAAGACCGGCGTCTTCACCGGCGCGTACGCGACCAACCCGGTCAGCGGCGAGCAGGTCCCCGTCTTCATCGCCGACTACGTACTGATGGGCTACGGCACCGGCGCGATCATGGCCGTCCCGGCGCACGACGCCCGTGACTTCGCCTTCGCGCGCGCCTTCGAGCTGCCGATGCGCTGCGTGGTCCAGCCCTCGGACGACCGGGGCACCGACCCGGCCACGTGGGACGACGCGTTCGTCACGTACGAGGCGAAGCTGGTGAACTCCGCCAGCGAGGAGATCTCGCTGGACGGCCTGGGCGTCGCCGACGCCAAGGCGCGGATGACCGAGTGGCTGGCGCGCAAGGGCATCGGCCACGGCACGGTCAACTTCCGGCTGCGCGACTGGCTGTTCAGCCGTCAGCGCTACTGGGGCGAGCCCTTCCCGATCGTCTACGACGAGGACGGCATCGCCCACCCGCTGCCCGAGTCGATGCTGCCCCTGGAGCTGCCGGAGGTCGAGGACTACAGCCCGCGCACGTTCGACGCGGACGACGCGGACACGCAGCCCGAGACGCCGCTGTCGCGCAACGAGGACTGGGTCAACGTGACCCTGGACCTGGGCGACGGCCCCAAGAAGTACCGCCGCGAGACCAACACCATGCCCAACTGGGCGGGTTCCTGCTGGTACGAGCTGCGCTACCTGGACCCGCACAACAGCGAGAAGCTGGTCGACCCGGAGATCGAGCAGTACTGGATGGGCCCCCGCGAGGGCATGCCCACCGGAGGCGTCGACCTGTATGTGGGCGGCGCCGAGCACGCCGTGCTGCACCTGCTGTACGCGCGCTTCTGGTCGAAGGTGCTGTTCGACCTGGGCCACATCTCGTCGGCCGAGCCGTTCCACAAGCTGTACAACCAGGGCATGATCCAGGCGTTCGTCTACAGGGACGCGCGCGGGATCGCCGTACCGGCCGCCGAGGTGGAGGAGCGCGACGGCGCTTACTACTACGAGGGCGAAAAGGTCACCCGCCTGCTGGGCAAGATGGGCAAGTCCCTGAAGAACGCCGTGACGCCGGACGAGATCTGTGCCGAGTACGGCGCGGACACCCTGCGCCTGTACGAGATGGCGATGGGCCCGCTGGACGTGTCGCGGCCGTGGGACACGCGCGCGGTGGTCGGCCAGTTCCGGCTGCTGCAGCGTCTGTGGCGCAACATCGTCGACGAGGCGACCGGCGAGGTCACCGTCGTCGACGTGCCCGAGGCGGACATCGACGTGACGACGCTGCGTGCCCTGCACAAGGCGATCGACGGCGTCCGCGGGGACCTGGAGGGCATGCGGTTCAACACCGCCATCGCCAAGGTCACCGAGCTGAACAACCACCTGACCAAGGTGGGCGGCCCGCTGCCGCGCTCCGTCGCCGAGCGGCTGGTACTGCTGGTCGCGTCGCTGGCTCCGCACGTCGCCGAGGAACTGTGGCGCAAGCTGGGCCGCACCGAGTCGGTCGTCCACCAGGACTTCCCCGTCGCGGACCCCCAGTACGTCGTCGACGAGGCCGTGACCTGCGTCGTGCAGATCAAGGGCAAGGTCAAGGCGCGCCTGGAGGTCTCCCCGTCGATCTCGGACGAGGAGCTGGAGAAGGTCGCCCTGGCCGACGAGAAGGTCGTCGCGGCGCTGGACGGCGCCGGCATCCGCAAGGTGATCGTGCGGGCGCCGAAGCTGGTGAACATCGTGCCTGCGTAAGGCACTCAGGGTTGTTCCCTACGGGCAGGTTGGGGGTTCTGCTGGAACCCTCGGCCTGCCCGCTCCGTTTACGGTGGAGAAGGCCGGAACATCGGGGCGGACGGACGAATCGGAGGAGCGCCGTGGAAGCTGTGCTGGTGATCGTGGCGCTGATCTTCATCGCGGCCCTGGTGCTGGGCGCGTACGCGACGGTGAAGGCGGTCGGCGCCGCCAAGCGAGGCGTGGACCGCACGGTCGCGCAGGCGCGGCGCACAGTGGAGGACACGACGCTGCGCGCCAGGAGCTTCGCCCCGCAGGGGACGGCGAGCGAGCTGGCACAGCTGCGCCTGAAGTTGCGCACCTCCATGCGCGCCACCCAGGACGCGCTGCACGCGCGCGTGGGCGAGGACACCACGCTTCAGGAGTCCCTCGGACTCTTCTCGCGACTGAGTGTGCACGGGCACGAGCTGGACGGTGAGCTCAAGCGTCTGGAGACCGAGCCCGACAAGGCGCACGTGCGGAACCTGTTGCCGGATCTGCGGGCGCGTACGGAGCAGATCACGACGTCCGCCGACGCGCTGCGGCACGCGGCCCGGGACCGGGCCAGCCACTTCGCGGGCGACGACCTGGATGCGCTGAGCGCGCAGATCGACCTGGAGGCCGGGGCCCTGCGGCACTGGACGGCGCCCGACGCCCGGCCGGCAGCCCCGGAGGCATCCGACACCGCGGGCAAGGTCCAGCAGCCCGCGCGGCCCGCGATCACGCCGCCGGGTGTACGACCGGTGTACCCGTGGCAGAAGAAACCCCGTCCCGAGAGCACGACTTGATCCCTCGCCGGCGGACGTCGGCCGACGGGGGCCGGGCTGCCGCCGACGGGCCCCGGCGGGTAATGTCCGGTGCATGTCCCGCCATGTCGCGATCGTCACCGATTCAACGGCCTACCTGCCGCACCGGACGATGGAGCGCCACGGCATCACGGCGGTGCCGCTGACCGTGGTCCTGGGCGACCGGGCGCTCGAGGAGGGCACGGAGATCTCCGCCCGCTCGGTCGCCGAGGCGCTGCGCAAGCGCCGGTCCGTCACGACGTCGAGGCCCAGCCCCGAACTGTTCGCCGAGACCTACCGCAAGGTCGCCGAGTCCGGCGCCACCGGCATCGTCTCGCTGCATCTGTCCGCCGAGTTCTCCGGGACGTACGACGCCGCGGTCCTGGCCGCGCGCGAGGCTCCGGTCCCGGTGCGCGTCGTGGACACCGGGATGGTGGCCATGGCCCTCGGGTTCTGCGCGCTCGCCGCGGCCGAGGCGGCCGACGCCGGCGGCACGGTCGACGAGGCGGTGACGGCGGCGGAGAAGCGGGCCGCGGGCACCTCCGCGTATTTCTATGTCGACACCCTGGACTATCTGCGCCGGGGCGGGCGGATCGGTGCCGCCCAGGCGCTCTTCGGCTCCGCGCTCGCGGTCAAGCCGCTGCTGCAGCTCGACGGTGGCCGCATCGAATTCATGGAGAAGGTCCGTACGGCGTCGAAGGCCATCGCACGGCTGCAGGAGATCGTCGCCGAGCAGGCCGGGGGCGGGCAGGTCGACATCGCCGTGCACCACCTGGCGGCGCCGGAACGGGCCGAGGCGCTGGCCGACTGGCTGCGCGAACACGTGCCGGGCCTGGGCGAGCTGCACGTCAGCGAGGTGGGCGCGGTGATCGGGGCGCACACCGGGCCGGGGTTGCTGGGTGCCGTGGTGTCTCCGCGAGCGTAGGGCCCGGGTGGGGCGGGGCGGGCGGCCCCGCCCGGCTTGTGCGGCCCGTCTCGCCCCGCCCCGGATCGGGGGCGGGAGATCCTTGGCTGTCGGGGCTGTCGGGGCTGTCGGGGCTGTCGGGGCTGTCCGGCCCGGGAGGCCGGGGTCGCCGGGAGGGGCGTTGGTGTCGATCGTCGCTGGATCGGGTGACGGCGTTTTCCACAACTGCCGGGTTCTCCCCGGGAATTGACCAAGATCCACTGGGGTGTCGCGGAGTGCCTACCGTCTCGTGACATGGCACTTCGATCACTGTCCCGGACAGCACACCCATCCAGCGGCCCGGGGCGCGGCCCCGATTCCGACGGCCGCGCCCGGCAGCGACATCTCGTCCGGCGTCGCGCGCGGCGCCGGCACATCGCGGCGGAGCGGACAAGGCTGCGCGCGGAGGCGTTGTTCGCGCCGCCGCAGCGGCAAGGCGTGCCCAAGCGGGCGCCGAGCGAGGGGAGTTCGGATCGGGAGACGGTGCAGTACGTCCGCCCCGAGCAGCCCCCTGAGCCGTCCTCGTCCTCCTCCCTGGCGCCGGGGACGAGGACGACGCCCGAACCAGAGCCTGAGCTCGACCGGGAGTTGCCGCCCCCGTGGCGGGAGCGGCTTGTGCTCGCCGTACGCGACCGGTTGCCGGTGTGGGTACAGACGCGCTGCGGGATCGAGCGCCGGGGAGCAGTGGCACTGGTCGTCGTTCTCGCCGTGGTGGCGGTCTTCGCCGTGCAGCACTTCTGGTCGGGGCGTACGCAATCGGTGCGGGCGCCGGAGACGGTGCGTGCGGCGCCGGAAGCGGTAGGGCCGGCGGATGGCCCTGCCCCGGCGGGCGTCCCTGCCTCCCCGGCCGCGCCCGGCCCCGGGGCGTCGGGGGGCGCCGGGATCGTCGTGGACGTCAGCGGCAAGGTGCGCAGCCCCGGGATCCATCGGCTGCC
>NZ_JAAGMG010000630.1 GCF_010548525.1 Streptomyces sp. SID14478 | reverse complement strand
GCGCCCGCCAGTCGGGCCTGCGCCCCGATCCGCGTATCCCCCACACCGCGAGCCCGGTCAGGCCCGCGCAGGACACCGCGACCCCGGCCGCCTGCCAGCCGCCGGGCACCTCGCCCGCGAAGGCCGCCGCGAGGACCGTCACCACCAGCGGGGCCGTGCCGCGCGCGATCGGGTACGCCTGGCCGAAGTCGCCCAGCCTGAACGACGTCATCAGCAGCACGTAGTACGCGATGTGGACGAGCGCCGACGCGAGCAGGTACGGCCAGGCGGCGGCCGCCGGGAGCGGCGCGAAGCAGGCCATGACCAGCCCGATCAGCGCGCCGCCGCCCGAGATGAGCGTGAAGCCGACCAGTTTGTCGGTGATGTGGTGGGCCAGGGCGTTCCAGGAGGCGTGCGTGACGGCGGCGAGCAGCACCGCCGCCGCGACGACCGGTGTCATTCCCGTACGTCCACCAGCGTGGCGCCCGCGTGCGTCACCAGGTCCTTGGGCTCGATCGGGAAGACGCTGTGGGGGGTGCCGGCCGCCGCCCACACGAGGTCGTGCGTGAGCAGCGAACGGTCCGCGAGGACCCGGGTCTTCGACACGTGCCCGAAGGGCGGGATGCCGCCGATCGCGTACCCGGTGAACTCCCGCACCACGTCCGCCTTGGCGCGGGTCACCTTCTGCGCGCCCAGTTCCCGTCGCACGAGTTCGACGTCCACGCGTGACGCGCCGTCCATGAGGACGAGCACCGGCACGCCGTCCGCGGCGAAGATCAGCGACTTGCAGATCTGGCTGAGTTCGCAGCCGATCGCGTCGGCCGCCTCCTGCGCGGTGCGGGCGCCTTCCGGGAAGGTGCGTACCTGCGGCAGGAGTTCGGCCAGACCCATCGCGGTCACGGCGGCGGCGAAACGGGGGTGTGCTGCATCTGTCATGGGCGGCACGGTAACGGCCCGTGTACCTCCCACGCGACCCCGTATCAGCTGCCGTTCAGCAGCATCTGCCGCACGATCGGCCCCGCCGAGTCACCGCCGTGCCCGCCCTGCTGCACCACGGCGGCCGACGCCAGGTCCCCGCGCCAGGCCGTGAACCAGCCGTTGGGTTCCTTCTGCCCGTCGACCTCCGCCGAACCGGTCTTCGCGCCCATGTCGGAGCCGAGCCCGGCCATCGGCTTCACGGCCGTGCCCGCGATCGCCGTGTAGTGCATCAGCTCGCGCAGGTCCGCGAGGGTCCCCGCGGACAGGGTCCGTGAGGCCTTGGCGAGCGTGCGGCCGTCGACGTCCGGCGAGACCAGGTACGGCTGGTGGAAGGTGCCCGACTTCACGGTCGCCGCGACCGACGCCATGTTCAGCGGGTTCATCCGCACCCCGCCCTGGCCGATCAGCGACGCCGCCATCTGTGCCTGCGACTGCACCGGCACCGCGCCGTCGAAGCTCGGCACCCCGATCGCCCAGTTGTTCAGACCGAGGCCGAAGACCTGCTGGGCCTGCTTGGTCAGCGAGTCGTTGTCGAGCTTCGGGGCCTGGCTGATGAAGGCGGTGTTGCACGACACGGCGAAGGCCGTCTTGAACGTGCCGTCCTTGATCTCGAACTTGTCGTCGTTCTGGAACTTCCAGTGCCCGTACGTGAAGTACTTCGGGCACGGGTGCTTCTTGTCGACCCCCGCGAGCCCCTTCTCCAGGAGCAGCGACGACGTGATGACCTTCATCGTGGAGCCGGGGGCGAGGGAGCCCTGGAACGCCGCGTTGAAGCCCGGGCTGGAGTTGGCGACGCCCAGGATCTCGCCGGTCGACGGGCGGACCACGACGACCGAGGCCTTCTGGCTCGTGGCGACCTGCTTCTCCGCGGCGGCCTGCACGGACGGGCTGATCGTCGTCTTCACGGTGCCCGGGGTGCCCTCGGACAGCGTCAGGAGGGTCTTGTCGGGCAGCGCGTTCTTCTTGGCGTCCTTGGCGGGTTCCTTGCGCGCGATGCGCAGTTCGACGCCCGCGGTGCCGCCCGCCTTCTTGCCGTACTTCTCGCGCAGCCCGTCGATGACCGTGCCGAGCGAGGGGTACTTCTTCGCGGTCAGTTCGCCGCCCGCGCGGTCCACCGCCTTGATGGGCGGGTCCCCCGCCTCACCGGTGACGAGCCGGTCGCCGTCCTTCAACTCCGGGTGCACGACGGACGGTTGCCAGTCGACGAGGACCTTCCCGTCGTCCTTGCGGCGCACCGCCGTGAGCGAGGAGTCGTACGCGAACGGCTTGCTCAGCTTCGTGCTGCCCGCCTTCGCGCCGCCCGCGCCCTTCTTCTCCTCGTACGCGACCGTCGACGTGACGTGGAAGGGGACCGCGGCGCCCGCGCGGGTGCCCGGGGTGACCTTCACGTCGGTGAGGTGGGCGTCCTTGGCCAGGCCGGTCAGCGCGGCCCGCGCGGCCGCCGGATCGCTCGTGTACGCGGCCGCCTTCGCGGGGTCGCCGGACTGCCAGGCGGTGAGGAACCGGTCGGCGGCCGTGCGTACTTCGGCGGCGGACGGCGGGCCCGTGCGCACCTTCGGCTTCGCGTCCGCCGCCGCGGCGGAACCGCTGCCGCTGTCCATCAGGGCGTAGGCACCGACGCCGGCCCCGACGACGGCGACGGCTGCGGCCGCGCCGATCGCCAGGGCGTTGGTGTTCCGGCGGGCGGGGGCCCTGCGCTTGCCTCTGGTGCCCAACGTGTTCCCTCCGGGGATCTGGCGGACGGCAAGGGTAGCCCCGAGAGGACCGCGGACCTCACCCGTCGTAGTACAGAACGTCGCAGACGCTCCTGTGGTTTCGTTGTGGGGCCCCCGTTGTTGCCCCGCTGTCGTTTCCTGCGCCCCTTATGGCCCAACTTGCAAGACGGCGCGGACGATCGGTCCCGCCGCGTCGCCGCCGTGCCCGCCGCTCAGCACCATCGCGGCCGCCGCGACGTCGCCCCGGTAGCCGGTGAACCACGAGTTGGACCTGCCCTGCCCGTCGACCTCCGCGGAGCCGGTCTTCGCCCCGATGTCGCCGGGCAGCCCCGCCATGACGTTCACGGCGGTGCCGCTGGTCGCGGTCAGCCGCATCATCGACTTGAGCTGGCCGACCGTGGAGCCCGGAAGGCCCTGCGCGGTGGCCAGTTGACGGTCGTCCAGCGACTGCGCGACAAGGGTCGGCTGGTGGAACGCACCGGTGATCGCGGTCGCGGTGACCGACGCCAGGTTCAGCGGGTTCATCTGCACCTTGCCCTGGCCGATCATCCCGGCGGCGTCGTCCGAGCCGCCGGCGACCGGCACGGAGCCGTCGTACGAGGTGATCCCGGTCTTCCAGTCCTTGCCGAGGCCGAACCGGTTCGACGCCTCGGCCGCGAACCGGTCCGCGCGCAGGTCGTCGGAGAGCTTGATGAAGGCGGTGTTGCAGGACCGGGCGAAGCTGTTGGACAGCGTCGCGCCCTCGTTCGCCGCCATGCCCTTCAGGTTGTGGAAGGTCTGGCTCATCGCGACGACGGAGTCGGGGCAGGGCGCCGGGCCGCTCGCCGACGTCACGTGGTTGTCGATGAGCGCGGCCGCCGTCACGATCTTCATCGTGGAGCCGGGTGCCACCTGGCCGTTGAACGCGGCGTTGAACTCCGGCTTGTCGGCGTTGGCGACCGCGAGCACCTCACCGGTGGACGGCTTGACCGCGACCACCGACGACTCGGCGTACTTCTTCACCGCCTGCTCGGCCGCCGCCTGCGTGCTCGCCCGCAGCGTCGTGTGCAGCTTGCCGGGCTTGCCCTGGGCGAGCGTGAGGAGCGTCTTCGCGGTCGTCGTCCCGTCCGCGCCCTCGCGCTCGACGTACGTCTCGATCCCCGGTGAACCGCCCGCCTTGTCCCCGTACTTGGCGCGCAGCTGCTCCAGGACCGGCCCGAGCGAAGGGTACTTCTCCTTGGTCAGGACCTGCCCGTCGCGGTCGACGGCCTCGATGGGCGCCGCCGCGGACTCGCCCGTGACCAGGGTGTCGCCCTCCCGCATGGCCGGGTGCAGGACGGAGGGGCGCCAGCGCACCAGGGCCCGGCCCGTGGTCTCGCCGCGCACGACGGTCAGCGACGAGTCGTACGCCATCGTCCTGCTCTGCTTCCCGAACGTGACCGTGGCCTTGACCTTGAACGGGACCGTGACGCCCCGCGGCGTGCCCGCCGTCAGGACGGTGTGCGTGACGTGCGCGTCGTCGCGCCAGCCGGCCAGCGCGGGCCGCGCGTTCTCGCTGTAGTTCGTGTAGCCGGCGGCCGCGTCCGCGTCGCCCTTCGCCCACGCCGAGAGGAACTTCCGCGCCGTCTCCTCGACCTCGTCGCCCGACGGCGGCCCGGTCCTGCGGGCCGTGGACCCGCCCGCGGACGACGAGCCGCCGTCCCCGGAGACGGCCGTGACGATGTTGTAGGCCCCGTAGCCGGCACCGCCCACCATGACGGTGAACACCCCGCCGACGATGGCGGCCTTGACCCCCCTGCGCATGCGCGCCCCCTCCCCAGGTAGACGGGAGGGACTTTATGCGGGCCGGGTGACCCAGGTGAGGGGTGTTCCGCAGATGGTGTCCGAAGGTGTCCTAAGAGTGTCCGAAGAGTGATCACAAATGCGGCCGAAACCGGCTCACACCCAGGTATCCAGCCACATCCGTGACCGCCAGGAGTCCATCGGGATCGCGTGGCCGGTGTAGATCGGCCAGAAGTAGATGAAGTTCCAGGTGATCAGCAGGACCAGGACTCCCGCGGCCGCCGCGCCGATCACCCGCCGTCGCTCGGACGACCCGGCCCGGCCGACGATCCCGCCCAGCATCATCGCCAGCGCCAGGCACAGGAACGGCGCGAAGACGACCGCGTAGAAGTAGAAGATCGTCCGCTCCTGGTAGTTGAACCAGGGCAGATAGCCCGCCGCGATGCCGCAGGCGATCGCGCCCGCCCGCCAGTCGCGCCGGAAGAACCAGCGCCACAGGACGTACAGGATCGCGAAGCAGGCCGCCCACCACAGCAGCGGCGTGCCGAGCGCCAGGACCTCGCGGGCGCACTTGTCGGTCGTGTCCGCCGGGCAGCCCTGCCGGCCGGCGGTGGGGGACTCGTAGAAGTACGAGACCGGGCGGCCGTCGACCATCCAGCTCCACGGGTTGGACTGGTAGGTGTGCGGCGAGCTGAGGTTGGTGTTGAAGTTCCAGACCTCGTGCTCGTAGTGCCACAGGCTGCGCACCCAGTCCGGCAGCCAGGTGGCGCCGCCGTCCTTGCCCGCGGTCGCCGCCCAGTTGCGGAAGTAGCCGCCGCTGCCGTCCGCGGGGGAGAGGATCCAGCCCAGCCACGACAGCACGTACGTGGCGACGGCGACCGGGACCGTGCAGACGAACGCCGGCAGGACGTCCCGCTTGAGGACCGTGCGGTACGGGTGCCGCGCACCGGCCACCCGCCGCGAACCGACGTCCCACAGCACCGACATCACGGCGAAGGCCGCCAGGTAGATGAAGCCGTTCCACTTCGTGCCGGCCGCGAGGCCCAGGCACAGGCCGGCGAGCAGGCGCCAGGGGCGCAGGCCCAGGCGCGCCGTCGTCGCGACGTCCGCGTCGGGGCGCACCAGGCCGTGTGCGTCGACAGGGAGCGCGGCAGCCAGGCGTTCCCGGGTCCTGTCCCGGTCCAGGATCAGGCAGCCGAACGCCCCGACCACGAAGAACACCAGGATCGAGTCGAGCAGCGCGGTGCGGCTCATCACGAACGCCAGGCCGTCCACCGTGAGCAGCGCGCCGGCCAGACAGCCCAGGAACGTCGAGCGGAACAGGCGCCGGCCGATCCGGCACACCATCAGCACGCACAGCGTGCCGAGGACCGCCGTCATGAACCGCCAGCCGAAGGGGTTGAACCCGAAGAGCCACTCGCCGATCCCGATGACGTACTTGCCGACCGGCGGATGCACCACATAGGACGCGTCCGTCGGAATCGCGACGTGGCCGTTCTTCTCCAGGATCAGGTCATTGGCGTTCTTGGCCCAATTCACCTCGTAGCCGCGGTGGATGAGCGCCCAGGCGTCCTTCGCGTAATACGTCTCGTCGAATATCACGGCCTTCGGGCTGCCGAGATTCCAGAAGCGCAGCAGACCGGCGACGAGCGTCACGAGCAGCGGACCGGCCCAGCCGAGGATCCGGCGCGTCTGCTCCGCGGTGAACCGGCCCAGGCCGAACGACGCCCACAGCCGCGAGGACAGTGCGGGATACGGCGGCACGAGACGGGTGCTGACGTCACCGCCGCCGTCCAGGGGCCGGTACCCGAACCGGCGCAGGCCGCGCAGCCACGACGAGGGCTGCCGCTCCCCCTCGGGGGACTGCTCGGGCGGGGCGCTGGTCGGGGTCGGCTGGGACGACGACGCGGTACTGGTCACCGCGCCATCGTAGGGAACCCGGCTGTGCGAGTCCCGTGCGCGGGGCACACCGCGTGGCCCTGCGAGGATGGAACCGTGACAGGAAGCGCTGATTCTCCCCAGTCCCCCGGAACGCTCGTGCTCGCCGGTACGCCCATCGGTGCCGTCTCGGACGCGCCGCCCCGGCTCGCCCAGGAGCTGGCCGTCGCCGATGTCGTCGCCGCCGAGGACACCCGGCGCATGAAGCGGCTCGCGCAGGCGCTCGGCGTGCAGGTCGGCGGGCGTGTCGTGTCGTACTTCGAGGGGAACGAGGCGGCCCGTACGCCGGAGCTGGTCGAGGCCCTCGCGGGCGGCTCGCGCGTGCTGCTCGTGACCGACGCCGGGATGCCGAGCGTCTCCGACCCCGGGTACCGGCTGGTGGCGGCCGCGGTCGAGCGGGACATCCGGGTCACCGCCGTGCCGGGGCCGTCGGCCGTGCTGACCGCGCTGGCGCTGTCCGGGCTGCCCGTCGACAGGTTCTGCTTCGAGGGGTTCCTGCCGCGCAAGGCGGGCGAGCGCCTGAGCCGGCTGAAGGACGTCGCGGACGAGCGCCGCACCCTCGTCTATTTCGAGGCGCCGCACCGGCTCGACGACACCCTCGCGGCGATGGTCGAGGCGTTCGGGGAATCACGCCGGGCCGCCGTGTGCCGGGAGCTGACCAAAACGTACGAGGAAGTGAAGCGGGGCCCGCTGAAGGAACTCGCCGCATGGGCGGCCGAGGGCGTGCGGGGCGAGATCACCGTCGTCGTCGAGGGCGCACCGGAGAAGTCGGCCGACGGCATCACCCCTGATGAGCTGGTGCGCAGGGTGCAGGTGCGGGAGGAGGCGGGGGAGCGGCGCAAGGAGGCGATCGCCGCCGTGGCCGCCGAGGCCGGGCTACCCAAGCGGGACGTCTTCGATGCGGTCGTGGCGGCAAAAAATGCGGCCCGCCAGACCCCATAGACACGTAAAGGCGGGTATCGAAAAGCAAAGCGAAGACCGGGTGCCTGGGCATTTCGACAGGGAAATGCCAAATCGGATCCAATAGTCGGCAGGTCTTTTGCGCTCGGCCCGGCGGAGGCGTCCACTGGTTGAAGGGACGCACCCGTCCCCACGTTGCCTCCGGGCAGCGCTTGTCCAGCGGACAAGAGGAGCTGGCATGAGCGAGTTCGCGGTCTCCAGGACGGCCTCTGAGGCCTCCGGCGCCGACACGACCGACACCCACCCCGTCCCGAATCGCAGCGCGGCGACTTCCATCGCCCACGAGTCGTATTCGTTCGCCTGCATGCGGTGCGGGCACGGCTGGGAGCAGTCGTACGAGATTGAGCACCACGTCGACGGCGACGGCGCGGAGTTCGTGATGTACGTGGCGGACGGCGAGCACGTGCCGTCGCCGCTGACCCGACCCACCTGTCTGAACTGCGGCGGCCACGTCGTACGGATCATGCGCGCCGGCCGCGTCTCGTCGGTGCTCGACGTGATGCAGCGCCACCACGCCCCCGCCGCGGGACCGGCGGAGGTCCCCCGGCCCGCGGCGGCCGGGGACGACACGGGACGCCACCACTGGCACCTGTCCGACCTGCTGCACCCCTTCGCCCACCACAAGAAGGACGCGTGAGGCGCGCCCGCCCAGCGGCTTCGTAGGATCGGGGCATGAGCCCCGAGCGTTCGAAAGACGTCACCCCGCCGCCGCTGCCCGCGCCCCTCGCGGTGGAGGTAGCCGACTCCCACACCCACCTGGACATGCAGGCGGGCACGGTGGAGGAGGGCCTCGCCAAGGCGGCGTCGGTGGGCGTGACGACCGTGGTCCAGGTGGGCTGCGACCTCAAGGGCTCCCGGTGGGCGGCCGCCCTGGCCGAGACCCACGCACGCGTGCACGCGACGGTCGCCCTGCACCCGAACGAAGCGCCGCGCATCGTGCACGGCGACCCCGACGGATGGTCCCGGCAGGGGGCGCGCGAGCCGCTCGGCGACGCCGGGCTCGACGAGGCCCTCGCCGAGATCGACCGGCTCGCCGCCCTGCCGCAGGTCAAGGGCGTCGGCGAGACCGGCCTCGACTACTTCCGCACCGGGCCCGAGGGCAAGGCCGCACAGGAGCGTTCCTTCCGCGCGCACATCGAGATCGCCAAGCGGCACGGCAAGGCCCTGGTGATCCACGACCGTGAGGCCCACGAGGATGTGCTACGCGTCCTGAAGGAGGAGGGCGCCCCCGAGCGCACCGTCTTCCACTGCTACTCCGGTGACGCCGAGATGGCCCAAGTCTGCGCGCGCAACGGCTACTTCATGTCGTTCGCGGGGAACATGACGTTCAAGAACGCGCAGCCGCTGCGCGACGCCCTCGCCGTCGCGCCGCACGAACTGCTGCTCGTGGAGACGGACGCGCCCTTCCTCACCCCCGCCCCGTACCGCGGTCGGCCTAACGCCCCGTATCTCATTCCGGTCACGCTGCGCGCCATGGCGACGGTCAAGGGCGTCACCGAGGAAGCCCTCGCGACGTCGGTCTCCGCCAACACGGCCCGCGTTTTTGGTTACTGACGCATAACGGCACACCCCGCTCGAACCCGGTCATCTCCGGCCACGGTCGCGACACTGAGTAGTCGCGTTGCTTGGGAGAGTGACGGGCGCTCCGCTAGGTTCTGCTCGCCCGATCCGCCCCCGCCCGGGGACCGGACCCCTGGAGCGCCGGGAGCGTCGTCGTGAGCAGTTCGCCGTACGAGACGTACGAGACGTACCAGCCGTACGGCAACGGTGTGTCGTACGAGCCGTACCCGCAGGGCCCCCACGAGCCCGCCGCCGAGGGCTACGACACGTACCGGCCCGCCTACGAGTACGAGCGCGCCGACCGCGGCGCCGAGCGCGTCACACTCGCCACGGCCGGGACCGAGGCGCGGCTGCCGCGCCAGTCGCAGGGCCGCCA
>NZ_JAAGMG010000598.1 GCF_010548525.1 Streptomyces sp. SID14478 | reverse complement strand
GGCGGCCACGGTCGCCGGGCTCGCCTTCCAGGCGCTGCCGGGCCTGCGCGAGACCCGGCAGAACGCGCTGGGGGAGCCCGACTTCCGCAGCGCCGCGCGGATCGTCGCGGCCGGCCAGAGCAAGGGCGACGGCATCGTGTTCAACGGCGCGATGTCCGAACGCCGCGCCCTCGCCTACGAGTTGCGCGACGACGCGGGCCGGCCGAAGGACGTGCTGATGTACCGCACCCCGCAGCAGCGCGGCTCGTTCGACGCGGCCGAGTGCCCCGAGCCGGCCTCCTGCCTGGCCGACACCGACCGGCTCTGGCTCGTGGCCACCACGTTCGACGGCGACCCGTACGCGGGGATGGCGCGGCCGACCAGGACCGCGCTCGACCGGAGTTTCCGCGTCGTACGCACCAAGAAGCTGGACAACCTCCAGGTGCTGCTGCTGAAGCGGACCCGGTCCGCCGACGACAGCGAACGGGACGACGACGCGGGTGACCGCAAGGTCCACACCTGACACGGCCGCAGGGGCCGGTCGGGCTGGTGAATTCCGGGGGCTGGGGAGGCCCCCGGTGGGGAGGGAAAGAAATGACGTACACAAGGGACGGCGGGGATCTGGGGAGATCCGGCGCCACGGTCACCGTGGTGATGCCCACCTACAACGAGGCGGCCAACCTGCCGCGCATCACGGAGCTGGTCCTCGGGCAGCCGGTCCCCGGCCTGCACCTGAAGATCGTCGACGACTCCAGCCCGGACGGCACGGGGCGCATCGCCGAGGAGCTCGCCGAGAAGTACAACGCCGACCGGCCCTTGGGGCAGCGGCGGATGAGCGTGCTGCACCGCGTGGAGAAGGACGGGCTCGGCCGGGCGTACGCCGCCGGGATGAGCGCGGCGCTCGCCGAGGGCGCGCAGTACGTGGTGCAGATGGACGCCGACGGCTCGCACCCGGCGGAGGCGCTGCCGCGGATGCTGCGGGCGGCCGTGGAGGCGGACGCGGGCCTGGTGGTCGGCAGCCGGTACGTCGACGGGGGGTCGCTCGACGAGGAGTGGGGCTGGCACCGCAAGGCGCTGTCGCGGTTCGCCAACGGCTACGCGCGCACCGTGCTGGGCACCAAAGGGATCTCCGACATCACCGCCGGGTTCACCATGTGGCGCGCGGACGTGCTCACCGCCGTCGACGTGACGTCGCTGGACAGCGCGGGCTACAGCTTCCAGGTGGAGCTCAAGTACAAGGCCGTCCGCGGCGGGTGCCGGGCCGTCGAGATCCCGATCCGGTTCGAGGAGCGCACGGAGGGCGAGTCGAAGATGAGCCTCGGTACGCAGATCGAGTCGGCCATGATCCCGCTGCGGCTGCGCCGCCGCTACCGCGGGATGTGAGGCGGGTGGCCGGGCGACACGGGGGCGCCCCGTCCGCGCTGAGCAGGCTGTACGCCGAGATCGCCAAGTTCGGCGTGGTCGGCCTGCTCGGCATCGCCGTGAACCTCGTGGCGTTCAACCTGCTGCGCTGGGCCACGGACCTGCAGACGGTGCGCGCCGGTGTCGCGGCCACGGGACTCGCGATCGTGGGCAACTACGTGGGGTTCCGCTACTTCACGTACCGGGACCGGCAGTCGGCGGGCAGCAGGCGCCGCGAGGTGGCGCTGTTCGCCTTCTTCAGCGCCGTCGGGCTGCTGATCGAGAACGGGGTGCTCTTCGGGGCGACGTACGGGCTCGGCCTGCACGACGCCCTGTGGAGCAACTTCTTCAAGTTCGCCGGCATCGGCGTCGCGACGCTGTTCCGCTTCTGGTCGTACCGCACCTGGGTGTTCACGAGCGCGCCCCAGGTGCCGGTGACCCACCACCACGGCTTCGACACGGCGGGGTTCGTCGAGTCCGTGGAGGAGACGATGACGCTGCGTGCGGTCAGCCCGCCGTCGCAGCCGCCGACGCCTGCGCCTCGCCGCGTCGCTTGATCTGCTGGAACGTGAACTCCTGCAGGTCGTCGCCGAGCGCGAAGACCGTGGCGTCCTTCTTGCTGGCGTCCCTGCCGTTGGTGAGGCCGCCGTTGGTGAAGTACGCGTAGCGGCCCACGGAGTTCGCGGTCTGGCGGCACACCGTCGTGCGGCAGAACGTGGGCACCCCGGAGCCGGGCAGCGAGACGACCGCGCCGTCGAAGTCGTACTGCTCCTTGGCCCGGGTGGCCGCCGCCTTGGTGTCGAACACGGCGACGCCGATGGTCACCGCCGAGCTGTCCTTGTAATAGGTGGCGCGGATGACCTGCGTGCAGCCGTTCTTCCTCAGCACGCCGGACAGGCCCTTGGTGCCCACGGAGGCGCAGTCCGCCGTGCGGGCCGTCGCACCCTTCTTGTACGTGTTGCCGCCGAAGGTCAGCGTCCTGCCGGGGAACAGGGTGTCCGCCCCCAGCGGCGCCTTGTCCTTGGCCGCGCTGTCGATGAAGTCGTTCGGATCGAGCGGCGGCGGCGGGGTCGTCTCCGCGAAGGAGGGGCCCGGCGTCCTGCCCTCGCTGGGGATGTCCGCGGTGCTGGGCAGCTGGTCGGCAGGCTTGTTCCCGGCCTCGCTGTCCTTGTTCGCGGAGACGATGCCCCAGGCCACGACCGAGCCGACGGCGAGCGTGGCGACGACGGCACCGCCGATCATCATCCAGCGCTTCTTGCGCGCGCGTGCCTCGGATGCCTCGGCGAGCGCCGCCCAGTCCGGGGCGCCCCCGTTGTCCCCTGGACCCCACTGGGGTCCCCCCTGCCCGAAACTCATGGGCCGCATCTTAGACGGGTCGGGTGGGGCCCTGGATACACCTGTTGCCGCCCCCTGCGCCCGGCCCCGCACCCGGTGTGTGCGGGGCGTCACAGCCGGCCGGGCCGGTCCGCGCCGACGTGCCGTTACCCTGGAAGGGACTGGGCAGTACCTGGTCCCGGGATCACGGTCGGACAGCGTTTTGACCCATCCGGGGCATCGTGGGTATTCTGCCTAGTCGTTATGCGTATCGGCTTGGTCGTTTCCGTACGAGAAGCCCATGCGCAGGTTCCCTGGAGCAGTTACCAGTGGGCGGCATACGGGCGTCGGTCCCGGCACTGTCGTCCCCAGCTGCACGATCGCTTCAGTGATGCCATGTGTCAGCACCCATCTACTGAAGAAGAAGGCTGCGAAGTGCGTACGTACAGCCCCAAGCCCGGCGATGTGACTCGCCAGTGGCACGTCATTGACGCGCAGGACATCGTCCTGGGCCGTCTGGCTACCACTGCCGCGAACCTCCTCCGTGGCAAGCACAAGCCGACCTATGCCCCGCACATGGACATGGGCGACTTCGTCGTCATCATCAATGCCGACAAGGTGCACCTCTCCGGCAACAAGAAGACCCAGAAGATGGCGTACCGCCACTCCGGTTACCCGGGCGGTCTGCGCTCCGTGCGCTACGACGACCTCCTGGCGAACAACCCGGAGAAGGCCGTCGAGAAGGCCATCAAGGGCATGATCCCCAAGAACACCCTGGGCCGTCAGATGCTCTCCAAGCTGAAGGTCTACTCGGGCGACCAGCACCCCCACGCTGCCCAGCAGCCGGTGCCGTTCGAGATCACCCAGGTCGCGCAGTAGTTCCGGCCACACCCCCAAAGACAGAAAAGAATCTGAGGAGAATCGTGGCCGAGACCACTGCCGAGACGCCGGTCGAAGAGACCGAGATCGTCGACGTCGAGAGCTACACCACCGAGTCGGACGCGCCCGTCGAGGGCGAGTACACCTCGGAGTCCAACCCCGCCCGCTTCGGTGACCCGCAGCCGGCCGCCGGCCTGGGCCGCCGCAAGAACGCCATCGCGCGCGTTCGCATCGTGCCCGGCACCGGCAAGTGGAAGGTCAACGGGCGCACGCTCGAGGACTACTTCCCGAACAAGGTCCACCAGCAGGAAGTCAACGAGCCCTTCAAGGTGCTCGAGCTCGACGGCCGCTACGACGTCATCGCCCGCATCTCGGGCGGCGGCGTCTCCGGTCAGGCCGGTGCCCTGCGCCTCGGCGTGGCCCGCGCGCTGAACGAGGCCGACGTGGACAACAACCGCGGCGCCCTCAAGAAGGCCGGCTACCTCCGCCGCGACGACCGTGCGGTCGAGCGCAAGAAGGCCGGTCTCAAGAAGGCCCGCAAGGCCCCGCAGTACAGCAAGCGCTAAATCGCTGCCTGCTCGTCTTTTACCGTTCGCCCCGGCGGCACTTCCCGTGCCGCCGGGGCGTTCGGCTTATGGTTCACGTGAAGTTCGGAGGACATCAAGTGGGACGACTCTTCGGCACCGACGGCGTGCGCGGCGTCGCCAATGCGGACCTGACGGCCGAGCTGGCGCTCGGCCTGTCTGTCGCCGCGGCGCATGTTCTGGGCGAGGCGGGCACCTTCCAGGGCCACCGTCCCGTCGCGGTCGTCGGCCGGGACCCACGGGCCTCGGGCGAGTTCCTGGAGGCCGCGGTCGTCGCGGGCCTGGCCAGCGCGGGCGTCGACGTCCTGCGCGTCGGTGTGCTGCCCACCCCCGCGGTGGCGCATCTCACCGGTGCGCTGGGAGCCGACCTCGGCGTGATGCTCTCCGCGAGCCACAACGCCATGCCGGACAACGGCATCAAGTTCTTCGCCCGCGGCGGCCACAAGCTCGCCGACGAGCTGGAGGACCGCATCGAGGACGTGTACGAGCAGCACCGCACGGGCGCCCCCTGGGAGCGACCGACCGGTGCCGGCGTGGGCCGCGTGAAGTCCTACGACGAGGGCCTCGACGCGTACGTCGCCCACCTCGTCGGCGTCCTGCCGAACCGGCTCGACGGGCTGACGATCGTCCTCGACGAGGCGCACGGCGCCGCCTCCCGCGTCTCGCCGGAGGCGTTCGCGCGGGCCGGTGCCGAGATCATCACCATCGGCGCCGATCCGGACGGCCTCAACATCAACGACGGGTGCGGCTCGACCCACCTGGACCTGCTGAAGGCCGCCGTCGTCGCGCACAAGGCCGACTTCGGCATCGCGCACGACGGGGACGCCGACCGCTGCCTCGCCGTGGACCACACCGGGTCCGAGATCGACGGCGACCAGATCCTCGGCGTGCTCGCCCTCGCGATGCGCGAGCGCGGCGCCCTGCGCGAGGACACCGTCGTCGCGACCGTCATGTCGAACCTGGGCTTCAAGCTGGCCATGGAGCGCGAGGGCATCACCTTCGTGCAGACCGCGGTCGGCGACCGGTACGTGCTGGAGTCCATGAAGGAGCACGGGTACGCGCTGGGCGGCGAGCAGTCCGGCCACGTCATCGTGCTCGACCACGCGACGACCGGGGACGGCACGCTGACCGGGCTGTTGCTCGCGGCGCGGGTCGCGCAGACGGGCCGCAGCCTCAAGGACCTCGCCTCCGTCATGGAGCGCCTGCCGCAGGTGCTCATCAACGTGCCGGACGTCGACAAGTCCCGCGTCACCACGTCCCCCGAGCTCACCTCCGCCGTGGCCGACGCGGAGCGCGAACTGGGCGCGACGGGGCGGGTGTTGCTGCGCTCCTCGGGCACCGAGCCGCTGGTGCGCGTGATGGTCGAGGCCGCCGACATCGAGCAGGCGCGCGCGGTGGCGGGGCGCCTGGCCGACGTCGTGAAGTCGGCGCTCGGCTAAGGAAGCCGCGGTTTCCCGGCGGTGCGTTCACGCTGCCTGGCCCAGAGGAACTTCTGGGCGAGGAGCGTGAGCGTACCGGCGAGGACGATGCCGAGCATGTTCAGCAGGAGCTGCTGCGTGGAGCCCCAGGTCTGGCCCATGTCGCCGTAGGCGAGGGCGACCGCGGCGTTCGCCGCCGCCGGCACCGTGGTCACCGAGATGGCCACCCCCACCAGGGCGCCCGACTTCGCCGAGGTCAGCGAGAGCGTGCCGGCCGCGCCCGCGAGCACCGCCACCACGAACGAGAACCAGTCGGGCGCGTACACGAAGCCCGTGTTGGGGCGGTCCGCCTCCAACTGCTTCTCGGTGAAGAGGTGCACCGCGTCCATGAAGTAGCTGAACCCCACCGTCACCGCCATCGCCACCGCGAACCCGACGAGCAGTGCGGTCAGCGAGCGCAGGGCGAGCCGCGGGGCGCGCCGCACCAGCGCCGTGCAGAACCCGGCGAGCGGGCCGAACTCCGGGCCCACCGCCATGGCGCCGACGATCAGGATCGCGTTGTCGAGGACGACGCCGCACGCCGCGATCATGGTGGCGATCACGAGGAACGCCACGTACGTGACGGTGAGCGTCGACTCCTCGTGCGTGACGTCGGTGAGGTGCTCCCACAGGACCGCGTCCGCGCCCTCGCCCGGCGCCTCGTCCTCCGCCTTGTCGGCGCGCCGTGACAGCGACAGGTCGATGTTCTCGACGGCGATCGAGCCGGCCTTGTCGATGTCCAACTTCCGCAGCCCGTCGATGAGTTCGTCACCGGCCTCGCGGGCGACGTCGCACATCACGACGTCGCCCGCCGGGTTGCGGGCCGCGCCCGGCAGCACCGCGAGGTGCGTGGTGCCGACGGTGTCCTCGATGAGGCGCACCACGGCGTCCGTCGTGTCGGCCGGGGTGATCAGGCGCAGATGCAGCATGCGCGTACGTTAACGGGCCCTCAGAGTTTCCTCAGCCGCAGCCGCTGCACCTTGTGGTCGGGGCCCTTGCGGATGACGAGGCCGGCGCGGGCGCGGGTGGGGGCCACGTTCTCCAGCAGGTTCACTTTGTTGACGGTGCGCCAGGTCGTGCGCGCGTAGTCGAGCGCCTCCTCCTCGGAGACCTGCGTGTACTTGCGGAAGTACGAGGACGGGTCCTGGAAGGCGGTGGCGCGCAGCTTGCGGAAGCGGTTGAGGTACCAGCTCTCGATGTCCTCGGCGCGCGCGTCCACGTACACGCTGAAGTCGAAGTAGTCGGCGAGACCGACGCGGGTGCGGCCGTCCTTGCCGGGCAGGGCGGGCTGCAGGACGTTGATGCCCTCGACGATGAGGATGTCGGGGCGGCGCACGACGAGCTTCTGGTCCGGGACGATGTCGTAGATCAGGTGCGAGTAGACGGGGGCCGTCACCTCGTCCTTGCCGGCCTTGATGTCGGCGACGAACCGGGTCAGGGCGCGCCGGTCGTAGGACTCGGGGAACCCCTTCCTGGACATCAGGCCGCGGGCCTCCAGCTCCTTGGTGGGCAGCAGGAAGCCGTCGGTGGTGACGCGCTGCACGCGCGGGTGCTCGGGCCAGCGCGAGAGCAGCGCCTGCAGGAGGCGCGCGACCGTCGACTTGCCGACCGCCACGGAGCCCGCGACCCCTATGACGAAGGGCGTGCCCGACTGGGACGCCTTCTCGCCGGTGTCGCCGAGGAAGGTGTTCACGGCGCTGCGCAGGCCGTCGGTGGCGCCGACGTAGAGGTTGAGGAGCCGGGAGAGCGGCAGGTAGATGTCCCGCACCTCGTCGAGGTCGATGACATCACCGAGGCCGCGCAGCTGCTCGACCTCCGCGGCGGTCAGCGGCAGGGGGGTCTTGTCACGCAGGGCGCTCCACTCGGTACGGGTGAGGTCGACGTAGGGAGTCGCCTCCGGCCTGTGCCGGTGGGCGCTCCGGGAGGTCGACTGCATGGGCTCGGAGACCGGAGAGATCACAGTCCATTGTTACGGCTGTGTGGACGGGGCGGGGGGTGGGGTGCGTCACGCGGGGGAGGTAGATGCGTCGTCCATGCGACCGTCACAGCTCCGCCATGGATGTGGTCCCCGCGTGGAGGCGGCGGTACGTTCGCCCCACCCGCGGGGCCGAGGCGCACCGTGGGACGGAAGGGGGAACCGTCATGTCCGTACTTCGGATGCCCGGCTTCGTACGGCGACGGACCCGCGCCGCGGACGGCGCGCAGGACTGGGCCGAGCGCGTCCGCGACGAGCTGGCGTCCGACCTGCCCGACGAGGACATAGGTGAGGACCTCGACGACTGCCTCGACTTCTACGTGATGGGCAGCAAGCCGCGCTGCGAGGAGGCCGAGTACCTCCGGCTCGTCCAGGACGCGCGGGACCAGCTGCTGCGGGGGCGTCGGCCGCGGACCTAGGCTGCCGTTTATGTGCGGAATTGTGGGATACGTAGGTTCGCAGTCGGCTCTCGACGTCGTGCTGGCGGGTCTGAAGCGGCTGGAGTACCGGGGCTACGACTCGGCCGGTGTGGCCGTGCTCGCGGACGGGTCGCTGGCGGCCGCGAAGAAGGCCGGCAAGCTCGCCAACCTGGAGAAGGAGCTGGTGGAGCGGCCCCTGCCGGCCGGGCCCGCCGGCATCGGGCACACCCGCTGGGCCACCCACGGCGGCCCCACGGACACCAATGCGCACCCGCACCTGGACAACGCGGGCCGGGTCGCCGTCGTGCACAACGGCATCATCGAGAACTTCGCCGCGCTGCGCGGCGAGCTGGCCGGGCGCGGGCACGAGCTGACCTCCGAGACGGACACCGAGGTCGTGGCGCACCTGCTGGCCGAGGAGTTCTCGGCGTGCGGCGACCTCGCCGAGTCGATGCGCCGCGTCTGCCGGCGCCTGGAAGGCGCGTTCACGCTGGTCGCCGCGCATGCGGACGCCCCGGACGTGGTGGTGGGGGCGCGCCGGAACTCGCCGCTGGTGGTGGGGGTCGGGGAGGGCGAGGCCTTCCTCGCCTCGGACGTCGCCGCCTTCATCGCGCACACCCGCTCCGCCATCGAGCTGGGCCAGGACCAGGTCGTCGAGCTGCGCAGGGACGCGGTGACGGTGACCGACTTCGAGGGGCGGGCCGCCGACGTCCGGCACTACCACGTCGACTGGGACGCCTCCGCCGCCGAGAAGGGCGGCTACGACTACTTCATGCTCAAGGAGATCGCCGAGCAGCCGAAGGCGGTCGCGGACACGCTCCTGGGCCGGATCGGCGCCGAGGGCCAGCTGACGCTGGACGAGCTGCGGATCCCCGCCCAGGTCCTGAAGATGGTCGACAAGGTCGTCATCGTGGCGTGCGGGACCGCCTTCCACGCCGGGCTGATCGCCAAGTACGCGATCGAGCACTGGACGCGGATCCCGTGCGAGGTGGAGCTGGCGAGCGAGTTCCGCTACCGCGACCCGATCCTCGACGCGCGCTCCCTGGTCATCGCCATCTCGCAGTCCGGCGAGACGATGGACACGCTGATGGCGCTGCGGCACGCGCGCGAGCAGGGGGCGACGGTCCTCGCGATCTGCAACACGAACGGGTCGACGATCCCGCGGGAGTCGGACGCCGTCCTGTACACGCACGCCGGGCCGGAGGTGGCCGTCGCCTCCACCAAGGCGTTCCTGACGCAGCTGGTGGCCTGCTACCTGGTGGCGCTGTACCTGGGCCAGGTGCGGGGCACCAAGTGGGCCGACGAGATCCTCGCGGTCGTACGGGACCTGGCGCGCATCGGCGAGGAGGTCGAGCGGGTCCTGGAGACGATGGAACCGGTGCGGGAGCTGGCGCGTTCGCTGGCCGCGCACGACACCGTGCTCTTCCTCGGGCGGCACGTCGGGTACCCGGTCGCGCTCGAAGGCGCCCTGAAGCTCAAGGAGTTGGCGTACATGCACGCCGAGGGCTTCGCCGCCGGGGAGCTGAAGCACGGGCCGATCGCGCTGATCGACGAGGGACTGCCGGTGGTGGTGGTCGTGCCCTCGCCGCGGGGGAGGTCCGTGCTGCACGACAAGATCGTCTCCAACATCCAGGAGATCCGGGCGCGCGGGGCGCGGACCATCGTGATCGCGGAGGAGGGCGACGAGGCGGTGGCCGCCTACGCGGACCACATGATCTGGGTGCCCGTCACGCCCACCCTGCTGCAGCCGCTCGTCGCGACGGTGCCGCTACAGGTGTTCGCGTGCGAGCTGGCGACGGCGCGGGGCAACGAGGTGGACCAGCCGCGCAACCTCGCCAAGTCGGTGACGGTGGAGTAGGCCGCAGCGCCCCCTTCACGCCCGAGGGCGGCAACTCCCCGATCGCCCGGGGGAGTTGCCGCCCTTCGACGTGACCGCCCGGACGCGCCGCTACTTGTCGTCCGGCTTCTCGTCGCGGGACATGCCGAGCTTGCCCTCGGCCGCGTTCTGGGCCTTGTCGACCTTGTCGGCGTACTTGTCGCCGGTCTTCTCGTTGACCTCTTCCTCGAGGTTGTCGGAGATGTCCCGCGCCTTGTCCTGCGCCTGGTCCCTGAACTTGTCGAACGCACCCATCGAGGGGCTCCTTCCGGTATCCCCCTGCGGCCCGACGCTACGCCGCCCCCCGGTGTGCCGCATCGCGAGCGGACACGGACCGTAAGGTGCACGGCATGAGCATCATCGGGGTCGGTATCGACGTGGCCGAGATCGCACGGTTCGCGGCGTCGCTGGAGCGCACGCCCGGGATGGCCGCGCGCCTGTTCGTGCCGGACGAGCTGCTGCTGCCCGGCGGCGAGCGCCGCGGGGCGGCCTCCTTGGCCGCCCGGTTCGCGGCCAAGGAGGCGGTGGCGAAGGCGCT
>NZ_JAAGMG010000550.1 GCF_010548525.1 Streptomyces sp. SID14478 | reverse complement strand
GCGCCGCCGAGTCCGTTCTGGGTGATGTTCTCGCCGGTGACCGCCTTGACGACGTCCGGACCCGTGATGAACATCTGCGACGTGTCGCGGACCATGAAGACGAAGTCGGTCAGGGCGGGGCTGTAGGCGGCGCCGCCCGCGCACGGGCCGAGCATCACGCTGATCTGCGGGATGACGCCGGACGCCTTGGTGTTGCGCTGGAAGATGCCGCCGTAGCCGGCCAGCGCGGAGACGCCCTCCTGGATACGGGCGCCCGCACCGTCGTTCAGCGAGACCAGCGGCGCACCGGCCGCGATGGCCATGTCCATGATCTTGTGGATCTTCGTGGCGTGGGCCTCGCCCAGCGCGCCGCCGAAGATCCGGAAGTCATGCGCGTAGACGAAGACCGTGCGGCCCTCGACCGTGCCCCAGCCGGTGATCACACCGTCCGTGTACGGCTTCTTCGACTCCAGGCCGAAACCGACCGCACGATGCCGGCGCAACTGCTCGACCTCGTTGAACGACCCCTCGTCCAGGAGCAGCTCGATACGCTCACGCGCGGTCAGCTTGCCCTTGGCGTGCTGGGCCTCGGTCGCCTTGTCGCTGGGTCCGCGCAGGGCCTGCTCACGGATCGCGTGCAGCTCGGCCACGCGGCCGCGGGCCCCGCCGGGCTGCTGTGCCGGTGGCGGGGCAGTCACCTTCGCCATATCACTCCAGTCCTCTTCCTTCTGCGACCGGAACGAGGAGGTCGCACCCCCGGCCATAGAGGGACTTTAACAAACCGCACGTGCGGTTTATAGATGTAGTGCCACCCAATATATGTGGTCAGCGCCAGCCACCGGGGGCCGTGTAGGCCCGTGCGGACCTCCACGCCTGAGGGCGCCTCGCCGACACCGGCTGCGCGTCGCTCCGCCCCGCCCTGCTGCGGGCGATCAACACCGCGGCAACGGCAGCGAGTTCATCGGGGTCCGCCCGACCGCGCTCCACCCTCAGCACACACTCTTCATCACTCATCCGTCCCGCGCTCCCTTCGGTCCACGTCGAACCGACGGTGCGCCCGCGCGCTCGAGAGCCACTAAGACGCCGCTAGAGGTCCAACCGAACCGAACGGGCCCCAACTGGCTGCCGCACGGCCTACGCTGCTGGTCGCCGCCGTCGTAGCGAGGAGCAGCGCACAACTTCTTTACGATCACCACGAAGCATCTGGAAATTAAACCGGGTGGTATGTATCTTTATCGCGGGCTCCACTTCCGCCCAAACAAACAGCGAAGCCAGGGGGAATCCGTGTCCGCTGAAACCTTCCGTATGAACCGCGCGATACCCAGCACGGAGCACAGCGAGAGCGGCCTGTCAGTGGCCACCGGTTCCACGGCCTTCCTGCGCTATTCCACGCTGACCACCACCGTCCCCAAGGAATTCGTCCACCGCGCAGGCGTGGCCGAGGTGATGCTCACGGACTGGGCTCGCAAGGGTGACCTGCACTTCTCCGTGGCGGCCCAATGGCCGCGAGGACACGCCTTCTTCACCCCCGTGGCCGGCTGCCACGACCCGCTGATCTCCGCCGAGACGATCCGTCAGATCGGGTCCCTGCTGGCCCACGCGGAGTTCGGCGTCCCGCTCGACTTCCAGTTCGTCATGTGGGACCTCGCGCTCGAGATCACTCCTGCACACATGACGATGGGCGGCGCCCCCGCGTCCTTGGAAATGGACGTCATCTGCAAGGACGTCAAGCGGCGCAACAACGCCCTCGCGGGCATGCGCTACGAGGTCGTGATCCGCCGCGACGGCCAGGTGGCCGCCACCGGCGGCGCCGGCTTCACCTGCATGCCCCCGAAGGTCTACCGCCGAGTACGCGGCGGCCGCCTGGCCGAATCCGTGCACGCCCTGCCCCTGACTGCCCCGACCGCGCCGCAGGCCGTCGGCCGGTTGTCCCCCCAGGACGTCGTCCTGTCCGCGACCTCTCAAGAGGACCGCTGGCAACTTCGGGTGGACACCCGCCACCCGATCCTGTTCGAGCACCCCGTCGACCACGTTCCGGGAATGACGCTCCTTGAGGCCGCCCGCCAGGCCGCGGTCTCCATCGTGGGCCCTCACTCCCTGCCCGTCGCATTTGCAAGCGAGTTCATGCGCTACATCGAACTCGACGAGCCCTGCTTCATCGAGGCCCGTCGCATTTCCGGCGACAGTACGCGAGTCCTCGTGACCGGAAGCCAGAACGATGAACTCGCCTTCTCGTCCGTCGTGACGATGGAACTTCTTCCTCTCTGAAATCAATATGACGCAGGCTCTGGAATCCCCGACGATTCCAGAGCCTGCGTCATTTGCCAGTGTCACCCATGCCAATCAAGATCCCCCCGGACGTCACGTTCACGGTCAAAGAATCATGTCCGTCAGGTAAAGGCAGTGCGATTTCCCCGGGCCCAGTCGCGGAAAGTGAGCGCGGCACGGCCCGTCAGTGAACACATCGTGCCGTCCACCGCGGCTTTCGCCCCCGCCTCCTGTCTGCGCGCACTGCCCAGCAGTGCTTCGGCAATCGGTTCCGGATACCGCTCCAGCAGCCCGGCGCGGGCCTGTTCGAGCGACAGTTCCTCGAACCGCAGCGGCACACCGAGGACCTGCGCGAGCTGCTCGGTCTGCTCGGCGGGAGTGATCGGCTCGGGGCCGGTCAGCGTGTACGCCTTCCCCGCATGGCCTTCCTCGGTCAGCGCGCGCACCGCGACCTCGGCGATGTCCCGCGGGTCGACACACGCGTTGGCCGATGCCCCGTACTGCGCCCGGACGACCCGGTCGGACCGGATGGAGCCCGCCCAGGAAAGAGTGTTGCTCATGAAGGCGCGCGGCCGCAGCAGTGTCCATTCGATGCCGGAGGCGAGCAGCAACTCCTCGGTCGTGCGCTGCCACCGGGTGATGAGGTCGACGGCGTCCGGGTCGAGCACGGCCGCCGCCGACAGCTTCACCAGCCGTCGCACGCCGACCGCCTGTGCCGCACGGAAGAGCCGCAGGTCATCGTCGCCGCCCACCCGGTTCGTGATCACGAGTGCCGCGCTGACGCCCTGCAGCGCGCACTCCAGCGACCGGGGGTCCTCGTAGTCGGCGGCCACGACCTGCGTCTCCTCCCCCGGCGCCACGACCTTGGCGGGATCCCTGGTCATCAGGCGGACCCGCAGTCCGGCGGGCAGCCGCCGGACCACCTCGCGTCCCACCGTCCCCGTCGCTCCGGTCACCAAAATCATCAGGACCCTCCCCCAATCACACGACGCCCGGCCGACGTCTCTTCCTTCGGACACATGGGCCGAATCCGGCCGCGATCCAGTAAGATACCCACTGGACGGTTTTTATTGGCTCCAGATCCCTCAACTGAAAGAGACCCTCATGGCAAAGCAAGACCGAGCCATCCGCACCCGGAGGGTGATTCTTTCCGCTGCGGCCCAGGTCTTCGAGCAGCGTGGCTTCCAGGCAGCGACGATCAGCGAGATCCTCAAGACGGCAGGCGTCACCAAGGGAGCCCTGTACTTCCACTTCCCCTCCAAGGAGGACCTGGCCCAGGGGGTCCTGTACGAACAGGACCAGCAGGACGTGGTCCAGGACCAGGCCTGCAAGGTCCAGCAGCTCATCGACACCGTGATGTTGCACGCCTACCGCTTGCAGACCGATCCGATGGTGCGGGCGGGCGTGCGGCTGTCGCTCGACCAGCAGGCCCACGGCCTCGACCGCAGCGGACCGTTCGTGCGCTGGTCCCAGATCGTGCGCAGACTGCTCAGCGAGGCCCAGGAACAGGGTGAGTTGCTCCCGCAGGTCGTGGTCACGGAGTCGGCGGACGTCACGGTGGGTGCCTTCGCCGGCGTGCAGGCCATGTCCCAGGCCATGTGCGAGCACAACGACCTGTTGGTCCGGGTCTCGGCGATGCTGCGCCACCTGCTGCCCAGCATGGCCCACCCGTCGGTCCTGACGTCCGTGGAACTCGGGGCGGACCGGGGCGAGGTCGTCGCCCGGATGGCTGCGGAGTCCGGAGCGCAGCAGCCGGTCGAGGTCAGCTGAGCGCATCGGCCAGGTCGCACTCCACCGTGCCCGGAGCGGAACGCGAAGGCCTCCCCCGCTCACCGAAGTAGACGGTCAGGGCGCTCGACAGCGCGTCGCCTCCCGGAGCCCAGGCGATGTACCCGTCGGGCCTGACCAGCAGTACGTCGCAGGGCAGTTCCGGCGTCACGTCGGCCTGCACCACGTGCAGCAAGCCCTGCCATGCCTGCGCCTGTCGCCGATGTCCCTCGCGGTCGCCGCCCGTGAGCAGCAGCAGCGGGCGTCCCTGACGCAGCAGGCCGATCACGTCCGTGCGCCCGTCGGCGGTGTCGATGACGGCATTGTCGAGGAACCTGCCCTCCCAGCGCGACGGGTTCCGGGTGAGCGAGGGGAGCACCGTGTCCTGCGCGCTGACCATCGACGCGAGTGCGTCCCCGAACGGCCCTTGCGCCAGCATCCCCGCAAACATGTCGCGCAGCGGGTCGAGTTCGGGCTCCGGGCGCATCAGGGAGAGCTGGGCCCGCGCGTTGTCGATGATCCGTCGGGCGGCGGGACGGCGCTCTTGTTCGTAGGTGTCCAGCAGCCCGTCACCCGCGTTGCCCTGCACCGTGAGCGCCAGCTTCCAGCCCAGGTTGAGCGCGTCGAGCAGCCCCGTGCTCAGCCCTTGGCCGCCGATCGGGAAATGTACGTGCGCCGCGTCCCCGACCAGCAGGATCCGCCCGTCGCGATAGGCGCGGGCCAGCCGGGCGAAGTCGCTGAACCGGCTCAGCCACTCGGGTTCCGCCATGGCGATGTCGCGGTCGGCGATCCATGAGACCTCGTTGCGCAACTCGGTCAGGGTGAGCGGCAGATGGCGCGCGGGGTGCGGTCCCGCACAGTTCAGGGTGCGCAGCCGCAGGCGGCCCCCGCCCGCGTCCTTGGCGATGATCCAGCCACGCGGCGTCCGGTGCCACCCCGGGCGCAACGCGTCCTCGTCGACCAGTCGTACGTCGCCGGCCATCGCGGAGACCGTGGCCGGGAACGAGCGGGACGCGATGCCGGCCTGCGTGCGGACACCGCTCCTCGCGCCGTCCGCGCCCACCAGGTACGCCGCCGTGAAGGACACCTCCCCCGACGGCCCTTGCGCCACGACGTGGACCTCGTGCGGCGACTGTCGTACGTCGGTCACCCGGTGGTCCCGCAGGACCCGTACACCGGCATCCCTGGCCCGCTGTTCAAAGCGCCGTTCGAGCTCTTCCTGCGGGCACTTCAGGAGAGGATCGGGCTCGGCGGCGGGCGCCGAGAGGGTCAGCCCGGGTATTCCGGCGAAGTGGAACGTGCTTGCCCGCCGTGTGGCGGTCGCCGGGCCGGCCGCGGCGGGCAGGTGACCGCGGCGCTGAAGGCTTTGCACCGTGCGTGCGTGCAGCGTGGTGGCCCTCGGTCTCCTGGAGACCGCGGTCCGTGCCTCCAGGACCACGGTGCGTACGCCGAGGCCCGCCAACTCGCAGGCCAGAAGCATGCCTACCGGCCCGCCCCCCACGATGACGACCTGTGGCCCCGTGCCGTTACCTGTCATCATTTCCCCCCTCCGCCGAGGGCGGACGCCGTCACGTGCCGCGTGTGACCGGCCCGCCACAGTCCGGAAAAATATACCGGTTGGACGGTTCTCTGCAACGGTCACGGGAAGCGAGCAATCCGAACGACAGGGCATCCACGACGTCTCACCAGCCTTGCACTGAGCCGGAGTTGACGATCACGCGGGAGGGGCGCAGCGCTGTCGCCCGTCGGCTGTTCCCGCCGTCATCAGGCGATTAGAAAACCTGGCGAGCGGTTTATTATGATCCCTGAAGCCGCGTCGCACGCCCCTCCCCCACCGCTCGACCCCGGAGGCTCAGGATCTCCCGTGCACTGTCGATTCCCTCACGACACCTTGAAAACAAAACCGGGTGGTAGGTATCTTGTACTCCGTTGCCAGCGACTGAAGCGACGCTGACCCCCAACATAGGACGGTGCCCTTGCCTCGCGCTCGCTGACTCTTCAAGGGAGTTGAGTCGCTTCGGTCGCTGTCCACGAGGCGTGGTCGTTCGATCTATGAGCACATCTGATCCGATATGCACTATATAACGACACGACAGAACCTTGCCTCAACCGACCGCGCCGTCACTTCCGTATGGCTAGTGTGAACCGGACACTGAGTCGCTTGAGTCGCTCGGGTCGCTGGCATGGGGGATACACATGGCTTCTGAGCTGCGAGGAAGACCCAGCAACTCAGGGAACCCGAGGGTCGCTCCCCTTGATGGCGAAACGACTCTGCGCGAGGCGGCCGCGACGGCGGCCCATGGTGCGAGCATCGCATGACGTCACACTGCAACGAGACGCTTCTCGCCCCTGACCTCCAAGCGGACCGGGCGGACCACACGCAGGAACTTCTCCCCGAGAGCCTCACCGACCGCGGCAACGCCAAGCTGTTCGTGAAGTTCTACGCGAACGACTTCCGGCACGTCCCCGGCCTGGGCTGGTACCGCTGGTCCGGCAGCCGTTGGCAGGTCGACGAGGACGACGGGGTCCTGTGGGCGGCCGGTGACCTCGCGGAGGCGATCTCCACCTCCGACCCCCGTGGCGTGTACTCCGATGCCGCTCTGTGGCAGCACCGTTGCCGAGCTCTGAGCACCACGGGTATCAACGGAATGCTGACGCAGGCGAAGTCGGCTCCGGGGATGGTGCTCAACGCGGCGCGCCTGGACGCGGACCCCTACGCCCTGTGCACCCCCCAAGGCATCGTCGACCTGCGCACCGGCCTGAGCAAGGTCGCAGACCCCGACAGGGACTTCCACTCCCGCTCCACCACGGTCGCGCCGCAACTGATCGTGACGCCTCGTTGGGAGAGGTTTCTGGCCGATACGTTCGGTGATGATGCCGAGGGCCGGGAGATGGTCGATTTCCTGCAGCTGCTGCTGGGCTACTCGGTCACCGGTGACGTGGGTGGTCAGGTCCTGCCGTTCCTGTTCGGTTCGGGCAAGAACGGCAAGTCCGTCCTCCTGGACGTCCTGATGAAACTCCTCGGCGACTACGCCGACGCCGCCCCACCCGGATTCTTGATGTCGGGTCCGGGTGAGGGGCATCCGACGGATCTGGCGGAACTGCACGGCCGTCGCGTCATCGTGTGCAGCGAGGTCAGGGCCGGTGACAAGTTCGACGAGTCGCGCATGAAGCTGCTGACGGGCGGCGATCGGATCAAGGCGCGTCGGATGCGGCAGGACTTCTTCAGTTTTCAGCCGACCCACAAACTCTGGCTCCTGGGCAACCACCGCCCCGAAGTCGGCACCGGAGGCTTCGCCTTCTGGCGCCGCATGCGACTCATCCCCTTCGAACGCGTCGTCTCCGACGAACGAAGGATAGACAACCTCGCGGACGTCCTGGTCGGCGAGGAGGGGCCTGGAATCCTCCACTGGCTGATCCAGGGGGCCTGTCGCTACCTCGCCGGCGAGAAGGACCTCACCGGCCCCGGACGCATACAGGTCGCCACCACCGCGTACGTGGAGACCGAGGACCACACCGGACGCTTCCTCACGGAGTGCTGCGCGCTGGGCCCCGCCCTGAGAGCGGAGCAGACCCGGCTCCACGCGGCGTACCGGTCGTGGTGCCGGGTCGAGGACGTGCCCCCGATCGCGTCGCGTGCGCTGGCGACGCGCGTCCGGGAGACCGTGGGGCTCGCTTCGCCGAAAGCGATGATCCTGTCCAACCAGCGCAAGTACTACCCGGGCATCGGCCTGCTCACCGACGCGAGGGCGGCGTAGGTACGCGGCGGCTCGGGTCTACGACGGCAGCGTTATGTTCAGTTCCTGCATGGCCGTCGACGGCGGTCCGCCTTCGGACCGTTCCGTCTTGTAGCCCTTGACCCGCGCGGCGAGTGTGCGCGGATCCACGGCCTCGGCCGGCGCACCGGTGGCGTACAGCCCGCCGGGGGCGCTGTCGCGGTCGTGGGGCAGCAGCCAGAAGACGCGGCGGCGGAAGGTGCCGGACGAGCGGGACGCCTTGGCCTTGGGGCCGAGGACCGCGTAGCCGACCATGCGTCCGTCGCGGTGGTAGGCGGGTTTCCCGCGGCGGGTCGGGAGCCGGTCGAGGCTCTGGCGTACGTAGTCGAGGTCGGTGATGTCTTCCAACCAGACGAGTTCGGCCTCGTGGTTGATCTCATCCTCGGTGATCAGGGAGCTCATGCCCTTGCTTCCCTTTCCTCGTCGGTGAGCAGGCCGATACCCGGGTAGTACTTGCGCTGGTTGGACAGGATCATCTCCTTGGGCGAAGCGAGCCCTGCCAGTTCACGGGCTCGTGCCGCGAAAGCGCGTGAGGACATGGGGGGCGCGCCCTCATTGTGGCACCACGACTTGTAGGCGGCGTAGAGACCTGTCTGCTCGGCGCGATGGTCCGGGGCCAAGGTGCAGCACTCCTCGAAGAAGCGTCCGGTGTGGTCCTCGGTCTCGGCGTACGCGGTGGTGGCGATCCGCACACGCTCGGGGCCGATGAGATCCCGCTCTCCCCCCAGGTAACGGCGGGCGCCGTCGATGAGCCACCCCAGGATCCCAGAACCTTCTTCCGTGACGAGGATGTCTGCGAGGTTGTCGATTTTTCGTTCGTCGGAGACGACGCGTTCGAAGGGGATGAGTCGCATGCGGCGCCAGAAGGCGAAGCCTCCGGTGCCGACTTCGGGGCGGTGGTTGCCCAGGAGCCAGAGTTTGTGGGTCGGCTGAAAACTGAAGAAGTCCTGCCGCATCCGACGCGCCTTGATCCGGTCGCCGCCGGTGAGGAGTTTGACGCGGGCCTCGTCGAACTTGTCGCCGTGCTTGACCTCGCTGCACACGATGACGCGGCGGCCGTGCAGTTCCGCGAGGTCGGTGGGGTGTCCTTCGTAGGGGCGGGCCATGAGGAATCCGGGTGGGGCGGCGTCGGCGTAGTCGCCGAGGAGTTTCATCAGGACGTCCAGGAGGACGGACTTGCCGTTCTTGCCGGAGCCGAACAGGAACGGCAGGACCTGACCACCCACGTCACCGGTGACCGAGTAGCCGAGCAGCAGCTGCAGGAAATCGACCATCTCCCGGCCCTCGGCATCATCACCGAACGTGTCGGCCAGGAAGCGGTTCCAGCGCGGGGTGTTGACGTGCTGGGGGCCGACGGTGGTGGAGCGGGAGTGGAAGTCCTTGTTGGGGTCGGGGGTCTTGATGAGGCTGGTGCGCAGGTCGACGATGCCTTGGGGGGTGCACAGGGCGTAGGGGTCCGCGTCCAGGCGCGCCGCGTTGAGCACCATCCCCGGAGCCGACTTCGCCTGCGTCAGCATCGCGTTGATGCCCGTGGTCGACAGGGCGCGCCGACGGTGCTGTTGGAGGGCTGTCGTGGTGAACAGGCCTCTCGTGTCGTGGGGGGCGATGTTCTCGGCGAGGTCACCGGCTGCCCACAGCACCGTGTCGTCCTCGTCGATCTGCCAGCGTGTGGTGTCCCAGCGGTACCAGCCGATGCCGGGGACGTGCCGGTAGTCGTTCGAGTAGAGCTTCACGAAGAGCTTGGCGTTGCCGCGGTCGGTGAGGGTGTCCGGCAGCAGCCCGTTCGCCGTCGCCGGCGCGTCCGATGACGAGGCGTCGGCCTGGGCGGGGAGCGGGACGGCACCGGCGCCACGGATCTGGGCGGCCACGGCGGCGGGGTCGAAGTCGAAGAGTGTCTCGTTGCCCGGGGTGGGGGACGTCACGGGCAGCCTCCGTCGGCGTAGAGGGGCCGCTTGAGTCCTGCAGTCAGTCCACTGACGATGATTTGTTCCGCACGGCGCTCCTGTCCCGGGCGCGCGGCTGAGGCGGCCGCGCGCAACGCCTCCTCGGCGGACTCGCGGGGCAGCCTGTCGGCAGCGATCAGGCCGCCGATGGTGAAAGCGGCCCGATTGAGTGCGTCGGAGAAGCCCGCGCCTTCGGCCACGCGGCCGCACTCCTCGACCGGCGCCAGGATGGCGGCGAGGGTCTGCCCGGTACGGGAACGCCCTCCCCCGGCGGCCACGACGGCCTGCTGGGCACGGGGCGGGACGGGGCGCGGGGCAGGGATGTTGGGCGCGGGCAGGTGCCCGGTGCGCTCGAGCTCCTGGGCCAGCCACTGGGGCAGCGCTGCCGGTTCCCGGACCTCGCCGATGGCGGTGTAGGTGCCCGCGGCGGTCGTGGTGCCGGGAGCGATGATGTAGCCGCCGTGAGCCCTGATGTCGACCTGCCAGGCGAGGGCGCGACCCTGGCCGGACCCGGTGGAGCACTGCCAACGCCGGTAGTCCTCCGCCCGGTACCAGACGTGCAGTCCGCCCGAGGGGGTGCGTACGCGCAGCGTGGAGGCGTCCTCGGCGGGGCTGGGCTGGTCGCGCAGTGCGGCCAGGACCGCCAGCGAGTGATAGCCCGTTGCGAGGCCGGTGAGGTCGATGTGGTCGGCGATGGGGATGCCAGGGAGGATCCGGTGGCGGCCGGGAGGCTGCGCACTGTGGGCGTCTACGTCGACGACGACAAGGCCTGCGGGGCCGCAGGCCACTCCCACGCCGAAGTCGGGCTGGGCCGCCCACCATTGCTGGATGCGGCGCTGATCGAGGGTGGCGGCGTGGAAGCCGTGGCACCAGCGACCGGCGGGCAGACAGGGGCAATCGGCCGGTGTGTGCGAGGTGTTGCGGCAGTGGTCGCAGTTCCTGGCCGGCGTCTTGCGGCCAGGAGACAACGGGTGCACGGGCCAGCCCCGGCGGGCACACCACAGGGCTGTGGCCAACGGGGAGGCAGCGACGGGGAGGTCGAGAGCAGGACGTCGCGAGTCGCTGCGGGGAAAACGCAGCTCAGAGGGCATGTACTTCTCCTGTAAGCGACCGAAGCGACTCAACGACAGACACAGCCTAGCGAAGGTGGCGGGCGGGTCTGGGATGCACGGCCAAAGAGCTGTGTTGGCCGTGTCGACAAACGGGGCCTGATGCACAGCCAGCGACTGAGGGGAAACGGGCAGCGACTGAAGGCCCCTTCGGTCGCTGAAAACTGGCCTGAGAAAACTGCTGGTCAGAGGCTTGCGCAGACCAAAACAGCGACTGAAGCGACTGAAGGTCTCTATCTATGACGCACACGAGAAACCTAGATGGCTTCATATATAGGGCAGTTGAGTCGCTTCAGTCGCTGATAATCCTTGATGGGCCGCCTGACCTGCGCTTTCTTGCAGCTACTGAACAGCGACCGAAGCAGCGCTCAGTAGCTGGCTTTCAGTCGCTGTGCTCGGAGGAGCGACTGGGGACAGCGACTGAAGCCTCGGCGCAGCGACTCAAGCGGAGCTACTCAAGCGACTGAAGCGACCGTCCGGTAGCTATGGACCTGTCCTCAGCCCCGCCCCTGCTCTTCGCAGGCTGTCTTTTTGTCCTGAGTCGCTGTCACCGGAGCCTGCTGAACGGAACTTCTGGGAGGGACAAGCCGGTGTCCGCTCCCCCTTGGCCCACGCTCTTGGCCCATGCCCTGCCACCTGGAGGAGGGAGGGGAAGGGAGGTGGGCCACCAACCTCGTGTGCAGCAGGAGCGAGTGAGTACTTCTCGTCCTTCTTCATTCTGCGGTCCCGCCAGGCCCACTCCGAAGCCTGTCCTCTTGCGTGGCGGCAGGATCAGGTCCCGCCGCCACGCAAGCTACTGGTCCGTTCCCCGCGTTCAGTGCCCCTAGCCGCCCTGACTCCCGCTGTACGGCCAGTCAATTCAGAAGCCGTCCCCTGAGGCCGCTGAGGGCGCTTGTGCGGCGCCAGAGGAAGTGCCTTGGCGGACGAGGAGGGTGTCACGTCTTTGGAGAGGGCAGAGAGGCGCCTGTGGCCCTTCTCCCTCCTCTCGCTCCTCTCCCCCAACTTGCCCCGCGCCGAGCCGCGTAGGGAGCGAATGGCGCGTTCCCGGTACTCCCCCGGGGCCAGCCCGTCAGGCCACCTCGATGTACTGCAACTTTCAATGAATTCTCTCAGCGCGATCGAGAGCTTTCGCTGGACTCGGCGAAAGCCGGGTTCAGATGGCCCTTTGAGGCTGTAGTCGCTCGTACGGTCCCGAGGGCCTCCGTCGCCTGCGGTCGATCCCTCCCCGATGTGGCCCCCTTGCTCCAGCTCCTCGACGGACCGGATCGAGGCTTCGCGGGCAAGGCCGTTGGATGCGTTCTGGGAAGAGGATTCAGGTGCGGTGGCACTGTTCGACAGCGAGGTGCTCCCTACAGGCCGGTCCTCGATAGCTGAGCCGGGCCGGGGGCTTGACCGTTCGCGCGACGTCCAGGTGCATTGCGTGGTGAAGGTCTGGTGCGTCGGCAGAGGGACGCAGGTGAGGACCGCTGGAGTTCTGCCGCATCAACCTGCCGTGCCGACGACAACCTCCACCGTGCTGCCCGCTGCCGAGAATTGTTGAGCGCGCCCCAGAGGAAGAAGATCCGATCGCGTACGTGTGCGGAACCAGCAGGACGGACAGCGCCGCGGGATGTACCGGACGGCCGGCCAGCGAGGTGCACCGTCTCCCCTCCCTCACGGCTGGCGCGGGCGAAGTGCGTCACCAGGAACTGGCCCAGTGATCCACTACCGTGGCTCCTGCTCCTCACTCACGCTGCGGTCCGAAGGCTTGGCGACGCTTCGATCTCAGAAGGGGGGGGAAGTCCCCTCCGCTGGTCACGGTCGAGGATGGGAGAGGGGGCGTATGGGCCCCGTCGCCGTCCACGCGTCGATCACCGGTGTCTGCTTCACAGTCAGGTGATTACGGGGGATTCCTCGCTCGTCACTACCGCCTCTACGGACTGGGCCCGTCGCTGTCCGGTGCTGTCGACACTGCTGCGCTGCACAGCGATCGCGCTCGTGTCGTAGCAGATTGGCGGGCGGCGTCACGGTGTGGATTACGTGGTCGAGTCCCCTGCCTGCTGGACTCCCCCGGACGCCGGTCAGATCCCTGCCAGTTGTGCTGCCGTGCGTGGAAATGGTCCCGTCCGGAGCGGCACAGTGGTGCTTCACGAGGTGGGGATGTGCTGCAGTCCGAAGACGGGAGTGAGCGTGGATGACGCTCGCCACTCCCCCGGCCTACCTCCTTCAGACACCAGTGCTGTACCTCCGTGCCAGTCGCTCGTATGTCGACAGGAATCCGTCGTTGCTGTCGGACTCGCGGCAGTTCTTGGATTCCGGGTGCGCACCTACTGAGAAGCGCCGCCGGGTCGCGTGTGACGAAAGGTCCTGTCCGGTTGACCATGGTCGGGGGCTTGGATCGGTGCTTTGTCAGTTCCCGGGAGCGTCTTCGCAGCAGAGAGACATCCTGATACCGCGGTTGAGGTGGCAAGAGGTGCCGAACGGTCAGACCTGCTCTTGAAGCGCTGTAGTCGAAGCCGGGGCGCGGAAGAGCAGCAGTGGCGGACTACGACTTTGGCGATGGGGCGCTGCGCAGGTCCCTCACGTCAGAACAGCCGCTGCACACGGACACTGAGGCGTGGGAATCGCCCCTCATGTCGGGCTCGGCGCCGGATCAAAGGAGCTGGCGAAGTCAAGACTCAGCACCTGAAGAGGGCGACAGAATGACTCGGTATCAACTATGCTCGCGGTCAGCTTCTTGGGCTGAAAAAGGGCCTCTGAGCTGGTAAAACAAACCTCACTGCAAACATCGATGCAAGTTTGCGCACAACCAAGGAAGGAGGCGTGAGCATGTACCTCTATCCCTGCGGTAGTACTTGCCCCAGCGTCGGCCTTCCTGTGTGCATCGAGTCGGGCAGGCAGTCAGGTGCAGAGCAACGTCTCCTTGCATGCCGCCACGCATACGCTTCTCAGCACCGTTACCAAGGGCTGCATGAATGTCTGTTTGCAGGCGTATTCGTCGGCGACGTCGCGGGTGGGACTCTGGGCGGGCATGGAGGCCTGACAGGTAGTCGAATCACCCATCACGGAGTCGGCTGGCTACTGCACCTGCCTCATCGTCCGCTACTCGGCGCGTCTGTCTGTCAGCATCCCTACCCGTATGCAGCCCTGCCCGTGGATCAGCTGACTTGCAGAAGGGTGCACCAGGTAACCGACCTGAATCGCTCCCTGCGTGTACGTGCACCTCTCGGCATGGTCCCCGGCGAACAAGGCCACCAGTACGGCAGCAAGACGCGTGGTGTGTCGTCGTACCAGGGGTCAGGCGGGCATGCAGCGAGGCATCCCGGCCTGGCTGGCTGTTGGATCGTCCGCTTGGGTGTGGGCCTGAGGAGAAGCCAGGGTCGCCATTGGACGTGGAGTTTGATGAGTGGCACGGAGACAGGTCGGTACGTGTGTGTGACCGTCGGTCCGTCCCGTCATAGGTGGGCTCAAGGGTGGGTGTGTTGGCCTCCCTGCCGACCAGGCAGCCGGAGTGTCGACCAGGCTGTCAGCGCGTCTGTCCGCTTGTTTCTGGGCAGGCGTAGTGATCAAGGGCGAAGTCGGGTCGCAGACTTGCCGGGCTGCCCGCAGCGCACCAGGTACCGCAACAGGTCAGCAGGCCCGTGCGCAAGCCGAGTTCGTGGCGGGCGTATCCGTGTGCAGACAAAGCTGTCCGGATCCCTGCAGGCGGGTCGGGGTGCTCGTACCACCAGCTGCGTACCCGTCAGGTGATGCGTCGACCGGCATGAAGGCGGGGCGGGCTGCGGGCGCGCAGCGGAGCGTGCCGACAGGGTTCCTTGCCCGGATAGTTGCCTGCACGGCTGCCTGTATGACGGTGTGTCGGTAGACGCGGGTGGTGATCTTCCTGGTAATGTGCCCATTGCCTTGTGACACAACTGCTCTGGAGGTGACTGTTCTTGTATAGGCGTCAGGTGATGTCTCTGCCGGGCAGTCCACATGTACGGCCACGGAGATCCATGCGTGGTGAGCGGTATGGGTCACGACGTTCGCGAACGCGTTTCCGCATGCTTGGCACTCATCCGGAAATGGTTGATTGACCTGCAGGGCAGGGGAGTGCGGGGCGGTTTCAGGGCTCGATCGGCGCCTTCGGACCCTACCCAGACCCTCTCTTGGAGCCCCGCGGAGCGCAGGATCGTTCTGAGCGAACTTTTGACCATCCAAACCAGCTCAAAATAGGACACCACTGTCCCGGCCTGAACCAGAGTGAGGACCCATGGCCAGCCCCTTCGAAGCACCTGACGCGCAGGCGCAGCAGCCCGGCATCCCCTGGGCGGCGCTGTCGCACATCTTCATGTTCGGCAACGGCAAGGGCGGCGTCGGCAAGTCCTCCGTCTCCGCGAACGCCGCGGGCAAGGCGGCGCGCAGCGGTCTGCGGACGCTCATCATCGACTGCAACGCGCAGGGCAACATCGCGCGCGAGCTCGGGTACAAGCGGGCCGAGTGGAACGACGGGGGAGCGGGGCTGCTCGAATCGCTGCGGACCGGCGCGCCGCTCACGCCGCGCGAGAACGTCCGGGAGAACCTCGACGTCGTCATGGGCGGCCCCGCGCTCGGCGACGAGTTCGGGATCTTCTTCCACACGCTGCTCGCGAAGGAAGGCCCGCACGCCTATCTGCGGCTGCTGATGTGCCTGCTGCCGATCGCGCACCGGTACCAGATCATCATTCTCGACACCCCGCCGGAGAACCCGTCGCTGCAGCGCCTGGCGCTCTCCGCCGCGCGCTGGCTGGTTATCCCCGTCAAGAGCGACGGCGGCGCCGAGGACGGCCTCGCGCAGATCGGGCTCGAGTTCTCGTACGTCAAGTTCGTCAGCCAGATCAATCCGCACATCGCGCTGCTCGGGGTGCTGCTCTTCGACACCGGGCGCACGTACACGGGCATCCACGCGGACGTGCGGCGCCAGGTGCAGAAGGTGCTGGGCGAGGAGGCCCACATGTTCAAGCACCTGATCGGCCACACCGAGTCGGTGGCACGACTCGTGCGCAAGCGCGGACTCCTGGTGCAGGAGCTGGCGGACCGGCGCGCGAACGGCGACCGGTCGATTCCCGAGACCGCCGAGGGGCTTGCCGCAGACTACGAAGGATTCACTGAAGAGATGTTCGCCAGGGCGCTCGAACTGAGGAAGGAAGCCGCGGCATGACACCGCCGAAGAACAAGAAGACCCGCGCAGACGAGGACGACGAGCAGACCATGTCCGACGAGGGTGTCGGCAACCTGTTCAGCGGGGGAGCGGCGTCGTCCAACGCGCTTGCGGGCTGGGCCACTCCGCAGGCCTCCGCCCCGGCGGCCGCTCCACTGCAGCCCGCCCCCGCCCAGCCCGCTCCCGTGGCGCCCGTGGCCGTCGTGCCCGCGCCGACGCGCGAGCTGGTCGACGAGGCGCCGCCGGCCATCAACGATGCGGACACCGCCAAGCCGGTCGGCTTCTACGTCTCGACGAACGTCGCCAACCGCTTCCGCAAGCTGCGCAAGCAGAGCGACCTGACGCACACGCAGATCGTGTTCCTCGCCGTGGAAGCGGCCGTGGAGAAGGGCCTGCCCGCGGTCGTCGAGGACGCGCGCCGGGCGCCCAAGTTCCAGTCCAAGCTGTTCGCCGTCGCACCCGACAACACGGACCTGCGCGGCCTGGGCCCCGTACAGCTGCAGTACAAGCCGACGCGGGCGCAGCGCGGTGTCATCGACGGGCTCGTGGCCGAGGCGGGGCTGCCGGACCACACGAAGTTCCTGGCCGTCGTGCTCGACCAGTACCTGCCGGGCCGCAGGGACGCCTGACTCCCTCGGTGGGGGAGGACTACTCACGCTGGTGATGGTCCCGGTCAGTCCCGCGGGGGAAACTGACCGGACCTCAGACGTGAGGCGTCGGCAGCCTCTTCCGGTGCTCGATCGCCTGCGCGGACGATCGACAGGAAGAAGGGCTGGGGGTGCCATGCGGCAGCTCGAGGTAGCACTGATCGGCGCAGGTCTGATAGCACGGCTGCACCTGGAGGCGTGGACCGACGCCGGAGCGGCCGTGCGCATCCACTCCCGGGACGGCCGCGCCGCGGCCCTGGCCGCAGAGTTCGGCGCCAAGGCCGTCGACTCCCTGGCCGACGCCCTCGACGGCGCCGACGCCGTGGACATCTGCTCACCGACGGGCACCCACCGCGACATCGCGCTGGCCGCGATCGCCGAGGGCGTCGCGGTGGTGTGCGAGAAGCCGTTGGCGGCCGACGTCGCCGAGGCCGAGGAGATCGTCGATGCGGCGGACCGGGCCGGCGTGCCCCTCTACCCGGCGCACGACATCCGCTTCGCCCCCGCCTACGCCCGGCTGCACGAGCTGGCGTCCGGCGGGGGACTGGGCACGGGCACGGTCGCCCGGTTCACCGTGGCCGGCTACCACCCGCGAGCCTGGGACGGCCACGCCTCCGCGGAGTCCGGCGGGATCCTGACGGACCAGATGCTGCACGGTGTGGACATCGCCTACTGGCTCCTCGGAGACGTCGTACGCGTACACGCCCACTACCAGGGGGAGATCGCCGCACCGGCGCCACAGGGCACCGCCGCGGTCGGAACGGCCGTGCTCACGCACGCCAGTGGCGCGCTCAGCCAGGTCGTCAGCCGGTGGACACCGACGCCGCAGCCGCCCATCCGCGTCACCTACCACGTCTCGGGCACGGGCGGCACGATCGTCCACGACTCCGAGTGGCCCCAGGAGATCCAGGTCTCCGGCGGCCCCGCCGGGGCGTTCGGCTACTACGGGGAGTCCCCGTTCGCCGCCGAGATACGTGAATTCGCCCAGGCGCTGCAAGGCGGACCCGAGCCGCGCCTGGTCTCGCACGACGCGCTGGCCGCCGTGCGCATCACCCAGGCCGCGGCACGGTCCGCGTGGACGGGACGCGCCGTCGAACTGCCCGTGAAGGGGGCTGCCGCATGAAGGTCGCCGTGTTGTCGTTCGCCCACGAGCGCGCCGCGACGTACGCCCGGCTGGTGCACGAACTGCCGGGCGTGGACCTGATCATCGCGGACCCCGACGGCTCACCGGACGATCCGGCGCGGGGGAGGGAAACGGCCCGGCGCCTCGGCGCCGCGTACGCCCGCAGCTGGGACGAGGCGTTCGCGCTGCGGCCCGACGCCGTGATCGTCACCAGCGAGACCGGCGGCCGCCGGGACCTCGTCGAGCGGGCTGCCGCCGCCGGTGCGCACGTGCTGTGCGAGCAGCCGTCCGCAGCCGACGAAGCGGACGCCCTGGCCATGGTGCGCGCCTGCGAGGACGCGGGTGTGCGGCTGAGCCTCGCCTCGCCGGTCTGCTACGGACCGGCCTTCGCCGCCGTACGCCGAGAGCTCGCCAAGGACGAGGTCGTCGGCGGCCTCACGACCGTTCTCGGGGCCTACAACAGGCCGCGTCCGGCCCGGCCGCAGGGAACGGGCGCCGGGGTACTGGACACCGACGCGCCTCTCCTGCTGGACATGGTGGACGCGGTGCTCGGCGGAACACCGGCCCAGCAGGTCTACGCCCAGACGAACGGCATCCTCGGCACGGAGCCGGGCATCGAGAGCGCGGCGCTGCTCACGGTGCGCTACGCGGACGGCACCGTGGCCTCGCTCGACTGCAGTTGGGGCGTCGCGGACAGTGGACCGGGCACCGGGGGGCCCACCATGACGTTCATCGGGGGCCGGGCGAGCGTGGAGTTCACCGCCGCCCCGCGGCTGGTCGGCGGATTCGACGCCGCCGCGTCCCGGGAACGCTGGGAGACGCGCGGCGAGGACCCGTACGCGGTCATGCTCGGCGCGTTCCTCGACGCGGTCCGGCGGGGGAGTGGCGCGGGCCCGGACGGTGCCGCGGGAGTACGGACGCTGCGGATCGTGGAGGCGGCCCGCACCTCGGTCCGCACGGGCCAGCCCGTGGAGTTGGCCGTTCCGCAGGACGCGCTGTCCTAGCAGGACGCACCGTCCCGGCAGACCGCACCGTCCCGGCGGATCGCTGTGTGGCCGGTTCCCACCCCACGCCCGGGTGCCCTCCGGCACCCTGTTGACCTTGCCCATGATCCTTGTCGCACTTGGAGACACGCATGACCACCATCGGCATCATCCTCGGCACCACCCGTCCCGGCCGTGTCGGACCGCAGATCGCGGAGTGGATCGAGAAGACGGCCCGCACGCGGGAGGACGCGGACTTCGAGCTCGTCGACATCGCCGACTACAACCTCCCGCTGTTCGACGAGCCGCGTTCCCCGCGGATGGGCGACTACGAGCACGCGCACACCCGTGCCTGGGCGGCCAAGATCGCCGAGCTCGACGGGTTCGTCATCGTCACGCCCGAGTACAACCGGTCGATCCCGGCCGCCCTGAAGAACGCCATCGACTTCGTCTACAACGAGTGGAACGACAAGGCCGTCGGCCTGGTCGGGTACGGCAGCAACGTCAGCGGCTCCCGCGCCGTCGACCACCTGCGGCACATCGTCGCGGGCGTGCAGCTGGCGGCCGTGCACACCCAGGTCAATCTGTCGCTCAAGACGGACTTCGAGAAGTTCACGACGTTCGCTCCGGCCGCGAGCCACGAGGGGATGCTGCAGCAGATGCTCACCGAGGTGATCACGCTGACCGAGGCGCTCGCGCCGCGACGCCAGGCCTGAGAGCCCCGCGTACGGCAGGGGCGTAGCTCTCGCACACGGCAGGCGGGCCGCACCCTCACGACGAGGGTGCGGCCCGCCTGTCGAGGCAGGAACTCCTACCAGGTGAGGGGGAGTTCGATGAGGCCCTGGATCGTGCTTCCCGGCTTGAAGGCGATCTCGTGCGGCGGCACCGCGAAGTCCAGCTTCGGCAGCCGCCGGAACAGGGTCCATAGGGCGATCTCCAGCTCGGCCCGGGCCAGGTTCTGACCGAGGCACTGGTGGACGCCGAAGCCGAAGGCGACATGGTGGCGGGCGGCCCGGTGCCAGTCGAGCCGGTCGGCCTCGGGGTAGACGTCCGCGTCGCGGTTGATCAGGGACAACGGGAAGACGATGCCGTCCCCCGCACGAAGGGTGTGCCCGGCGATCTCGATGTCCTGCGTCGCCATGCGCAGCATGATGTCCGCGATGGACGTGAAGCGCAGCAGCTCCTCGACCGCGGCGGGCATCAGCGTCCGGTCGGCCCGCAGTTCCGCGAGCCGCTGCGGGTGCCGGAGCAGCGTGTACGTACCGAGGGAGATCATGTTGGCCGTGGTCTCGAAGCCGCCGACGAGCAGGACGCCGGCCAGCATGACCAGTTCCTGGCGATCGCTGGAGCCGGCCGCGCGTTGTTCGCGGATCAGATCGCCGATCAGACCGTCCCCGGGCGCCTCCCACTCGCTGTCGATCAACTGCTGGAAATAGCGGTTCAGTTCGCTGCGGCCCTGCTCGACGTCCTGTGGCCGCGTGCCGAGCGTGAGCCGCCGGGACTGCTCCTCGAAGAAGCCGGCGTCGGCATAGGGCGCGCCGAGCAGGGCGCAGATGACCTTGGCGGGCAGCGGGAAGGCGAAGGCGGTCACCAGGTCGCCGGGCGGCCCCTGTTCCTCCAGGGAGTCGAGGAGCTCGTCCACCGTCCGCTGGATCCTGGGGCGCAGCTCGGCGATTCGCTTGGCCGAGAAGCTGGGGATGAGCTTGCGGCGCTGGGCGTTGTGCTCCGGGTCGTCGACGCCCACGAGGGGAAGGCGCTGGCCGCGGACGGTCGCGCCGCGCGCCGTGGGCGACGGGAAGTCCTCGTGCGTACGGTCGCTGGACAGGCGCGGGTCGGCGAGCAGCTGACGGGCCACCGCGTGTCCGGTGACCGCCCACACACGGCGGCCGTCGAACAGCGTCACGCGCGTCAACGGGCGTGCCTCGCGCAGCGGTTCGTAGCCCGGGGGCGGCTGATAGGGACAGGTGCGGTCCTGGGGGAATGCCACGTCCTGCGTCACGGGAACCTCGCTCTGCTTCGGGTGTGGGGGAGTGCGGCGGAGATGACGGGCGTCCTCAGCCGGGTTCGCCGCTGGGCACCGGCTCGCGCGGTGCGGTGCGTGGCGGCGGCAGCGGGGCCTCGGGTGCGGGTCGCGGCCTGCCGCGGCCCCAGCGGCGCACCACGGGCCGTTCCACCAGGCTGTGGAGCAGCCAGGCGGCGAGCAGGTTCGCCAGGAACAGGGCGGCGTACAGGCCGAGGGCGGCGGCGACGCCGTAGGTGTGCGCCCCGAGCAGTTCGCGGCGGGCGTAGAAGACCACCAGGACCTGGACCATGTAGAAGGCGAAGGAGACGTTGCCTAGCCACACCATGGGCCGGCTGCCGAGCCAGCCGTCGTCGCCGCGCAGGTCCGACGCGGCCGCGGCGCCGATGACCAGGGCGACCGGGACGATCGTGGTGGCGCTGAAGTAGTACGGGGGAGGGGCGACGTTCGCGAGCCAGTACCCGCCGGCGAACAGGGCCGCGGCGGGCAGCAGGCCGATGCGTGGCCAGCGGCCCGCGGCGACGATGCGGGCCAGGACCATGCCGAGGGCGAACTCGAAGAGCCGCGGCGGCGGGAACATGTAGCTGAACCAGTACTGGTTGAGGGTCAGCCCGTGCCCGGTGTCGGCGCCGCCGGGCACGAGCGGCGTCAGCGCCGCCACGGCCACCACGCCGCCGGCCGTCCCCGCGGCCCACAGCCACAGCCGGGTCTCCGGGATCCGCCGCACCGCGAGGACGAGCAGGGGGAACAGCGCGTAGAAGAGCAGCTCGGCACAGAGCGACCAGGCCGGCCAGTTGACGCTCTGGAGGTTCTCGATCCGGTTGCTGAACCCGTGCACCAGGAAGAGGTTCGACAGCCAGGCGTGGACGGGCGTGGCGGAGGCGAAGAGCAGCATGGCCAGGGCCCAGGTCACGACGTGGTTGGGGTAGATCTTCAGCCCGCGCCGGCGCCAGAAGGCCGTGGCCCGGTCGCCGGGCGTTGCCGACCACGTCAGGACGAAGCCGCTGAGCACGAAGAAGAACGACACCCCGATGGCCCCCGCCTTCCCGGCGAGGTCGGCCAGCGGCCCGGCGATGTCGTGATCGGCGAAGAAGCCGACCGGCGCCGTCGGCTGCAGGGGGTTGGCGAGCACGGTGCTGTGGGTGAGGAACACCAGCAGCGCCGCCAGGAACCTGAGGCCGGTGAGCGAGGGCAGTGAGGCCCGGTGTCGTGGTGCGCTCCCGCGTGGAGGCGCGACGGTCGTTTCTGCCATGAGCATGACTACCTTCCGGTCGGAGCCGCCGTCCCGTGGGCTCCATTACCGCGCCGCCCGCTCGAAAGCGGGATGAGCGCGGATCGACGAGCCGCTGGACGACATGTAAAGCGGATCTGGATCGGAATTCAGGCCACCGCGGCGAAATTGCCGGACCCGTGCACGACCCCGGCGCCACCCCTCGGGATCGGCTCAAGGAAGCGGTCCGCTACCAGAGTTGGGGATGGCACGCCCTCGGGGCTCGTCTAATCTGGCGCAGGGATACCGGAAAAGACAGCGTCTTTGGACATCATCATCTGCTCTCGAATTCCTGAGTATTCGTCCGTTCCACGGTTCCACCGCGATGCGAAGTGAATATCGGGCGTGCAGAATTTTGTGGGGAAGGAATTCATGAGCGACGCAATATCCTTCGAGGAACCGTGGGCACGTACCCATCAGTTCGACCCTCCCGCGATATTCGACGTACTGCGCAAGGAACGTCCGCTCGCGAGGATGACGTACCCCGACGGACACGTCGGCTGGATCGTGTCCAGTTACGAGTTGGCGCGCAAGGTCCTCAGCGACCCGCGGTTCAGCCACAGCACCGAGATCGGTCACTTCCCGGTGACGCACCGCGGACAGGTGATGCCCAACCACCCGCGCATTCCCGGGATGTTCATTCACATGGACCCGCCCGACCACACCCGCTACCGGCGTCTTCTCACCGGTGAGTTCACCGCCCGCCGCGCCCACCAGCTGATACCGCGCGCGGAGGCCGTGGCCGCCGAGCAGATAGCCGTCATGCGCGCACACGGCTCGCCCGTCGACCTGGTGAAGGACTTCGCCAAGCCGCTGTCCCTGCGCATCCTGTCCGAGTTCGTCGGCCTGCCGTACGCCGAAGTCGACCGCTACGGCCACGCACCGACGCTGCTGCACGACTCCGACGGCGACCCGCAGGAGGTCGCGGCCGCCATGGGAGAGGCCGTCGCCTTCTTCGGCGAGGTCATCCAGCGCCGGCGCAAGGAGCCCGAGGACGACCTGATCAGCCGCCTCATCGCCGGTGGCGAACTCACCGACGAAGAGCTCTGCAACATGATCACGCTGCTGCTCTTCGCGGGCTACGAGACCACCGAGAGCGCCCTCGCCGTCGGCGTGTTCGCCCTCCTGCACCACACCGGCCAGCTGGCGGCACTGCGCGCGGAACCGTCGCGACTCGACGCCGCCGTCGAGGAGCTCCTGCGCTACCTCACCGTCAACCAGTACGACACGTACCGCACCGCCCTCGAAGACATCGAACTGAACGGCGAGACCGTCGAGAAGGGCGACAGCGTCACGGTGTCGCTGCCCGCGGCCAACCGCGACCCGGCGAAGTTCGCCTGCCCCGCCGACCTGGACATCGGCCGCGAGCCCTCGGGCCACGTGGCGTTCGGCTTCGGCATTCACCAGTGCCTGGGCCAGAACCTGGCCCGCGTCGAACTGCGGGCCGGTTTCTCCGCCCTCCTGAACGCGTTTCCCGACCTCCGTCTCGCCATCGGCTTCGAAGAGGTGCCGCTGCGGCTCAAGGGATCCGTCTTCGCGGTGAAGAGCCTGCCCGTCTCCTGGTGAACTCCCTTTTCTCCGAAAGGAACTGCGGCACTGTGCGCACCGATCTCGTCAAGCCACTTCCTGTCGCACTCCTGGAGAACGCGGCCCGCTTCCCCGACAAGGTCGCTTTCGCGGACGACCGGCGCGCGGTCACCTACCGGGACCTGGAGGCACGGACGCGCCGGCTGGCCGGGCACCTGGCACACCTCGGCGTCGAGCGCGGCGACCGCGTGGCCATCTGCCTCGGCAACACCGTGGCCACCGTGGAGAGTTACCTGGCGATCGTGCGCGCGGGCGGCATCGGAGTGCCGCTCAACCCCGCCTCGGCCACGGCCGAGCTGGAGTACCTCCTCGCCGACAGCGGCTCCGCGCTGGTCGTCACCGACGCCGCCCGCGCGGAGCGCCTGCGGGGCGCGCCCGGTGTGGCGCCCGGGACCGTGCTCCTCGTGACCGGTGACGTACCGGCAGGTCTTCGCGCGGGGGCGGGAGCCCACTCGTACGACGCACTCGCCGACTGCGAGCCGCCCGTGCCCGCCAGGGACGATCTCGGCCTGGACGACGTGGCCTGGATGTTCTACACCTCGGGAACGACCGGCCTGCCCAAGGGCGTCCTGTCGACACAGCGCAACTGCCTGTGGTCCGTCGCCTCCTGCTACGTACCGGTGCCCGGTCTCACGGAGCAGGACCGGGTGCTGTGGCCGCTGCCGCTGTTCCACAGCCTCTCGCACATCGCGTGCGTGCTGTCCGTCACCGTCACCGGTGCCACCGCCCGTCTCATGGACGGCAGTTCGGCCGAGGACGTCATGCGGGTGCTCGGCGAGGACGACTCGACGTTCCTGGCGGGTGTGCCCACCACCTACCACCACCTCGTGACGGCCGCCCGGCACAGCGGCTTCGCCGCGCCGAGCCTGCGCGTCGGCCTGGTCGGCGGCGCGGTCACCGGCTCCGGCCTGCACCGCGACGTCGAGGAGACCTTCGGGGTCCCGCTGGTCGACGCCTACGGCAGTACCGAGACCTGCGGCGCCATCACCATCAACCCGCCCGACGGTGCCCGGGTCGACGGGTCCTGCGGCCTGCCCGTACCCGGCGTCGGGGTCCGCATCGTCGACCCCGCCACCGGAGCCGACGTCCCGGCGGGGGAGGAGGGGGAGGTCTGGGTCAGCGGACCGAACGTCATGGTCGGCTACCACAACAGCCCCGAGGCGACCGCCGAAGCGATGCGGGACGGCTGGTTCCGGACCGGGGACCTGGCCCGGTGCGACGACGCCGGCTACTTCACCATCTGCGGCCGGATCAAGGAACTCGTCATCCGGGGCGGCGAGAACATCCACCCCGAGGAGGTCGAGGCGGTGCTGCGCACCGTCGAGGGGGTCGCGGACGCCGCGGTCGCCGGAGCCCCGCACGAGACGCTCGGCGAGGTCCCGGTCGCGTACGTGGTCCCCGGCCCCGGCGGATTCGACCCGCTCGCCCTGGTCGACCGGTGCCGCGAGCGGCTCTCCGCCCACAAGGTGCCGGAACGGATCCACGAGGTCACGAGCATTCCCCGGACCGCGTCGGGCAAGACCAAGCGGCGGCTCCTGGCCGAACAGCCAGGCCGCCTGCGGTACGCGGCGGGCGGCCACCACGACACCCTGCTGCGCGTCGAGTGGAAACCGGCATCCCTGGCCGCCAAGTCCGTTCGTGGAGTGCGGAGTTGGGCCTTGGTCGGACCTGTCGGCGGGGGCCTCGCCGCCGGGCTGGAAGCGCTGGGCGGTGAGGTGCGTCCTTACGCGGATCTCGCCGCCGTACGCGCGGCAGTGGCCGACGGCGAGCCGGTTCCGGACGTGACGGTCCTGGCGCCGTCGGCCGGCTCCGGTGGCGGCCACGGGCTGGACGCGGTCGCCGTGGCGCGCGCCGCGGCCCTGGCGTCGGCCGAGGAGCTGGCGGCCTGGCTGGCCCGGCCGGAACTGGCGGCGTCCAGGCTGGTGGTCCTCACCAGAGGCGGCGCCCCGGTCGACGAACGAGACGCCGTACGGGACGACGAGCGGGACGAAGTACGGGACGACGTACGGGGCGATGTGCGGGGCGATGTGCGGCGCCTCGCCGAGGTCTCGCTCTGGGGCGTCGCGCGCACCCTCCAGGCCCGGGCCGCCCGGCCCACGGCGCTGACCATCCTCGACGTACCGGACACCGACGCGGACCTGTCCGCGGAGACCCTGTCGGCCGCGCTCGCCTCCGACGAGCCGCAGATCGCCGTGCGTGCGCAGACCCTGCTGGTTCCCCGGCTGACCCGTCTGCCCGTGGCCGACCGACCGGAACCGCACCGCGCTCCGGGAGCCACCGGCATCCCCGGCACCGTGCTGGTCACCGGCGCGGACACCGCGCACGGCGCCGCCCTGGCACACCGCGTCGCCACCGTCCACAAAGCCACGTCCCTGCTGCTCGTCAGCGCTCCCGGCGCCGCGGGCAGCACCCCCGGCGACGCCCTGGCCTTCGCCGGGACGAGCGTCGTCCGGGTCACCGCCGACGGGGCGCACCCGGAGCGCCTGCGGGCCGCCCTGGACGACCTGCGCGACCCGGTGACCACAGTGGTGCACGCCGCCGACGACCCCGGACTCGCTCTGCGACTCGACCACTTGACCGCCGGGCACGACCCGGACGCCTTCGTCGTGGTGTCGTCCCACGCCGCCGCACTGCTGGGCTCCCACCACGGCCCGGCCGCGGCCGTCGACGGGATCCTCTGCGACGCGGTGGTACGCGACCGTCGGCGGCGGAACCTGCCGGGCTCGTCCCTCGCCTGGGGCGGACGGCCGGGCGCCGACGACCACGCCACGGGCGAGGACACCGCCGGCCGGCCCGGCCAGGAACTGCTCGCCGCGTTCGACGTGGCCCTGACCGCGGACCTCCCGTCGCTGCTGGCGACGACGCCGGGCACGTGGGCGCCGGCACCCGACGCCCAGGTCCCCGCACTGTTCCGCGACATGGTGGAGGTCCCCGCGCGCCGCGGAGAGCCCGACGAGGCCGTCGCGGCAGACCTGCGGGAACGGCTGTCCGCACTGGAGGAGCGCGCACAACTGGGCCTCGTCGAGGACCTGATCCGCACCCTGGCCGCCGACGTGCTGAGCCAGGCGGGGCCCGAACAGGTCCCGGCCGACCGTGCCTTCCGCGACCTGGGCTTCACCTCGCTGACCATCGTCGCGCTGCGCAACCGGCTGACCGAACGGACCGGACTGCGGCTGCCCACCACCGCCGCCTTCGACCACCCCACCCCTGCCGCCCTGGCAGCCTTCCTGCGCACCGAACTCCTCCGGGATCCCGGCTCCGCGCCGGACACCGAGCCGGTCACGACAGGCCACGCCGACCCGGCGACGGTCTCCGACGAACCACTCGCCGTCGTCGGCATGGCCTGTCGGCTGCCCGGGGGAGTGGCCGGCCCCGAGGACCTGTGGCGCCTGGTCCGTGACGGCGTCGACGCCGTCACGGACTTCCCCGACGACCGGGGCTGGGATCTCGACCGCCTGTTCGACCCGGACCCGGACCGCCCCGGCACCTCGTACGCGCACCAGGGCGGCTTCCTGGAGGGAGCCGGTCTTTTCGACGCGGAGCTCTTCGGGATCTCGCCGCGCGAGGCGCTCGCGATGGATCCGCAGCAGCGGCTGCTCCTCGAATCCTCCTGGGAGGCGCTGGAGAGCGCCGGCATCGATCCGCTCTCGCTGAAGGGCGTCGACGTCGGCGTGTTCTCCGGGCTGTTCGGCCACGGATACGGCACGGGTGCGGTCACGCCGGAGACGGAGGGCTTCGCGAGCACGGGCCTCGCGTCGAGCGTGGCCTCGGGCCGCGTCTCGTACGTCCTCGGCTTCGAGGGCCCGGCGGTCTCGGTGGACACGGCGTGCTCCTCCTCGCTGGTCGCCATGCACTTGGCGGCGCAGGCGCTGCGGCAGGGCGAGTGCTCGATGGCGCTGGCCGGCGGCGCGACGGTGATGGCGACGCCCGACAACTTCGTGGAGTTCTCCCGGCAGCGGGCGCTGTCCGCCGACGGCCGCTGCAAGGCGTTCGCCGCGGCGGCCGACGGCACCGGCTGGGCCGAGGGCGTCGGCGTGGTCGTCCTGGAGCGGCTGTCGGTGGCCCGGGAGCGCGGCCACAAGGTGCTCGCGGTGCTGCGCGGCAGCGCGGTCAACCAGGACGGTGCCTCCAACGGCCTGACGGCGCCGAGCGGTCCCTCGCAGCAGCGGGTGATCCGGCGGGCACTGGCCAGTGCGGGCCTCGGACCGGCGGACGTCGACGTCGTGGAGGCCCACGGGACGGGCACGGCGCTGGGCGACCCGATCGAGGCGCAGGCGCTGCTC
>NZ_JAAGMG010000519.1 GCF_010548525.1 Streptomyces sp. SID14478 | reverse complement strand
TACCACTCCGGGAAGCGGCTGCCGCTCTGCCTCGACCTGCGGATCAGGCCGGGGGCGGCGCGGCTGCTGCTGGGGACGTCCGCCGCGGAGCTGGTGGGCCGGGTGACGCCGCTGTCCGGGCTGCCGGGCCCGGCGACGGGTCGTGTCGCACGCGCGCTCGGCCATCTCGGCGAGAACACGACGGTCGAGGAGATGCTCGCGGTGCTGGCCGAACTGTTGCCGGCCGCGTTCACGCCACGGGACCCGGCGGACCGCGCGCGAGCGCGCCTGGTGTGCGCGGCGGTGAGCCGTCTGTCGACCGGACCGAACGGGGTACGACCCCCGTCCGTCGCCGTAGTGGCACGTGAACTGGCGGTCAGTGAAAGGCAGTTGCGGTCCCTGTTCGCCGAGGACGTCGGTCTTTCGCCCAAGCACTTCGCCCGGATCGACCGTGCGCGCCAGCTCCTCGCCGGGACCGCCGGACATCCCGGCACCCCGGTCCCGTGGGCGGGCCTCGCCCAGGCCACCGGCTATTACGACCAGTCGCACATGGCCGCCGAGTTCCGTGCGCTGTTCGGCGTGGCGCCCAAGGCGTTCGTGGACGGCCGCCTGCCCGCGGACACCCCGTGCTCGGCACGGGTGGTGCGCTGAGCTTCCCGGCCGGAAGCGACGATCCGGGCGGAACCGGTCGCACTGCATCGCTCGTCCCGCCTCTTCGTCAACGACGCAGTGCGCTCCACCATGAGGTCAACTTCGGTCACTGAAGAGGCCGTTGATGTGCCGGTGAGGACGGCCTGCGCGCAGCACTTCATGAACTCCCGGACGCTACCGATGTCTTGACACCTGCGGCGTGACCTTCTTAGCGTCCCTCTAGTCGTGGTCGATATCCCGAGCCTCGTTCGGTATATCGAACCTACGGCCTGCCGCATCGCACCCGCCCCGTACGGAAAGGCCTGCGCCATGCCTCAACCACACATGCCCAGACGCCACTTCATCGCCACGGTCGGTGCCGCCTCCCTCAGCGCGCCGGCCGTTTCTCTTGCCACGGGCCCGTCCGCCGCCGCGGCACCGAGCAGCGCGCCGCAAACCGCACCGGCCGGCTCCCCGCACGCCCTCCCGTACCCCACCCTGCACCGTCCCTTCGCCATGCCCGGCGCCAAGGACCAGGACTGGACCGGCGCCCTGCTGGTCGCCGAGGGCGAGGCCCGGTTCGCGGTGCGCATCGGACTGGTCACCGCGCAGGGCCAGTTGCTGCGCGAGAAGATGACCAACTACCTGTGGCGGATCGGCCCGATGGCACCCGACGGCGCCTTCCGGCAGGTGCGCGTGAGCACGGACGACCGTACGGTCATGCCCGCACACCTCGACGCCCTGCACGAGGTGATCACCCACCCCGAGCAGTGGGAGGAGAGCGCGGTCGCCGACGCCACGGCGAAACTCCCGCAGCTCCAGGCGAAGTACGAGCAGACGCAGCACGACAAGCGCGAGATCCAGGTGCGTTACGCGCGCACGTCCGACGGCTGCGGGCTGGTCGGCGCCGTCACCGCGCTCGACGACGACACCACGGTCGTCCTCGAACTGGGCACGCCCTGGGGCGAGTCGGCGGCCTTCGCACTCGACGGCCAGGACCTCACCGGCAGCGCCCCCGGCGTCCTCGACGCGAGCCGCACCGGCCACGTCCGCCTCTCCCCCACCGAACCCGCGGACACGGCCGGCTGCTACGCCACGCTCGCGGACCTCACCTCAGTGGCCACAGGCGGCAGCGGCACGCCCGGTACGACGCTCGGCGCACTGGTCTACCACCTCACCAAGGGCCGCACGCTCACCTTCACCGCCCGGATCGGCGACCGCCCCCAGGCCGGGGACACCCCCGAGGCGCACGACATCGAACGCGCCCTGACGGCCGCCGCCGCACACGTCGACGACACCGGCCTGACCGGTTCGGGGCCCGTGGGCCGCGCGGCCGACGCGGTGCGCAACGCCCTGTCGCTCAACACCAATTACGACCGCGATCACCAGCGCAACTTCGTCCTGTGGGGCTGGGGCGGCGGAGGCGGTCTGTTCACCGGCTGGGACTCGGCGTTCGACGCCGTGGACGCCGCCCTCGTCAGCCGCCCGCTCGCGCTCCAGCACGAGACGGACATCTTCGACGCGGCGGCGCCGCCGAACCAGGTGCCCCTCACCGGCCCGCGCTACGACCAGCAGAACTCCGGCCCGATGCACGCCTACGCCGTGTGGCGCCTGTACACGAAGTTCGGCGACCGTACCGTCCTGGAGAAGGCGTACCCGCACCTCGTCACCTTCTACGACCTGCTGCGCGAGTGGGACACCGACGGCGACGGCCTGCTGGAGACCCCGTACTTCGGCGACCGGATCGGCGGCCGCGGCAACCACCTCGGCCTCGACGACAGCCCCGTCTACGCCGACTACCACCGCATCCCCAAAAAGGGCGGCAGCGGCGACGCCCGCGACAACACCGACCTCACCGACGTCGCACTCAACTCGTACTACGCGCTGTTCGCGGAGACCCTCGCGAAGATGGCGCGCGTCCTCGGCAAGCGGCGGGACGCCGCCCGGTTCGCCGAGCGGTACGCGACGATCAAGCGCCGACTGAACGCACGCCTCTGGCACGCAGAGAAGGGCCTGTACCTCAGCCGCTACCTCGACGGCACCTGGAACGAGGTCGTCACGCCGACCGTCTTCTACCCGCTGTTCGCGGGGATCGCCACCCAGGGCCGGGCCCGCACCCTCATCGAGGACCACCTGCTCAACCCCGAAGAGTTCTGGGGCGACTACGTGATCCCGTCCGTCGCCCGCAACGACCCCACGTACTGCACGGGCGGCCCGGTCCATCCGCGGTCCGAGCACTTCAAGTTCTTCGAGCGCTACGGCGACGGCACCGCGCCCGAGCAGTGGAAGGGCGCCTGCTGGCCACCGATGAACGCGACCGTGTACGACGGGATCAAGCGCTACGGCTTCGACAACGTTGCCGGGCAGTTCGCCGCCCGCAGCACCGCGATGTACCTGAACGCGTGGGACAAGGAGAACTGGTTCCCCGAGTCCTTCGACCCGGAACCGGGCCAGTCCGTCATGGACGCGGCCGTCGACACCGCCTGGCGCACCTACTCGTGGTCCAACGCGATGGCAGTGCAGGGCCTGCACGAACTGCTCTGCGACAACCCATGGGACGGCGACCCGGCGGCCCTCATGTTCGGCTCGCTGAGCCTGCCGGGCACCAACACTCTCGCCAACGTGGAACTGCGCGGGCACACGTACACCGTCTCCGCGGGCCCGCGGCGCACGACGCTCGTGCGCGACGGCAGGACCGTCTTCCGGGCGACCGGCGCCCGCGTGGCCGTCCGCAACTTCGTTCTGACCAGGAGCGGAGCCACGTTCGACGTCAACGCCGACGGGCCGGCCCGCGTCGAGGTCTTCCCGGGAAGCGGCGCGGCCCGCGGCCGCGGCATCCCGGCGGGCCGCAGCCACGTCGCGCTCTGACCTCCTCACCTCCCGCCCACAGCAAGGGACTTCCATGCCCGCACCAGCAAGTCACGTACAGCGCCGCTCCAGATGGGCGCGCGCACTCATCGCACTCGTCGTCTCCTGCTTCGCCCTCGTCGCCCCGACGGGCGCCCAGGCCGGCACCGCGCCGACGGCCGTGCAGCGGATCACCGTGGACGCCGACGGAACCGGCCGCACCTTCGACGGCATCGGCGCCATCAGCGGTGGCGGCGGCACCTCGCGCCTGCTCGTCGACTATCCCGAGCCCGAACGCAGCCGCATCCTCGACTACCTCTTCAAGCCCGGTTACGGCGCCTCCCTGCAGATCCTCAAGGTGGAGATCGGCTCGGACACCAACTCCAGCAACGGCGCCGAGCCCAGCCACATGCGCACCCGCGGCACGGTCGACTGCAACCGCGGCTACGAGTGGTGGCTGATGAAGCAGGCACTCGCGCGCAACCCCGACATGCGCTTCTACGGCCTCGAATGGGGTGCGCCCGGCTGGTTCGACGGCGGATTCTGGTCCGACGACAACGTCGACTACCTGATGCGGTGGCTGGGCTGCGCGGACCGGCACGGGCTGGACATCGACTATCTCGGCGGCTGGAACGAGAAGGGCTGGGACGCCGCCTGGTACGGGAAGCTCAAGGCCGCCCTCGTCACGCACGGCCACAAGGACGTGAAGGTGGTCGCCGCCGACAACGCGGGCTGGCAGGTGGCCACGGACATGAAGAACGACCCGGCCTTCGACGCGGCGACCGACGTCGTCGGCATCCACTACCCGTGCTCCGCCGTGCACTGCTCCTCGTCCGCGGACGCACTGGCCCTGGACAAGCCGCTGTTCGCGAGCGAATCGGGCTGGAACAACTACCTCACCGGCGCGAGCCGGCTCGCCGCCGAGATGAACCACGAGTACGTGGACTCACGCATCACCGCATTCATCAACTGGCCCGCGGCGTACGCCTGGTACCCGACCGTCCAGATGCAGGGCAGCGGCCTCCTGCAGGCCAATGAACCGTGGACCGGCCACTACGACCTGGGCCCGACACTGTGGACGATCGCCCAGACCGCGCAGTTCACGCATCCGGGCTGGCGCTACGTCGACTCGGCGAGCGGCTACCTCGACGGCGGCGGCACCTACGTGACGCTGCGCTCCCCCGGGAAACGCCCCGCGTACACGACGGTGTTCGAGACGACCGGGGCCACTGCCGCGCAGCGCGTCGCCCTCACCCCCACCGGGCATCTGCCACGCGGCGCCCTGCACCGCTGGACGACGACGGTGGAGTCGACCGATCCGGCCGACTGGTTCGTGCACGGCACCGACGTCCCCGCCGACCGCGCCGGCACGCACGACATCACGCTGCGGCCGGGCACGGTCACGACCCTCACGACGATGCCCGGCGGCAAGGGCGGCGCGGCCGCGCACGCACCGGCCACGGACACCATGGACCTGCCCTACCGCGAGACCTTCGACCACTACGCGACGGACGCCACCGCGCGCTATCTCTCCGACATGGAGGGCGCGTTCCAGGTGGCACCCTGCGCCGCGGGCGGCCGCGGGAAGTGTCTGCGGCAGACCATCACCGAGCAGCCGACCAAGTGGTCGCGCGTGCCGAGCCCGCTCACGCTGACCGGAGACAGCCGGTGGACCGACTACACCGTCTCCGCGAAGACCCGCATCGACCACAGCGGTACGGCGTCGCTGCTGGGCCGCGTGGTGAACCAGGTCAACAACGCGGGCCCCGACAAGGTCAACATCTGGCAGGGCTACTACGTGGACCTGGCGGACTCCGGCACCTGGACGCTGAAGGTCGTCACGCCGGACAAGACCACCCGCGTGCTGGCGACGGGCAGCCTGCCCCGGTCGGCCGCGAACTCCTGGCACCGGCTGGGGCTGGGCTTCACCGGTGACGCGATCACCGCGACGATCGACGGGGCCGAGGTCGCCGACGTCACCGACGGCACGTACGACCACGGGCAGGTAGGCCTGGCCCTCGACTCGTACACCCGCTCCCAGTTCGACGACCTGAAGGTGGAGCCGACGTCCTAGTGCTCCCGCCGTGTGCCGCTCTCCGACCGGGTCGGAGAGCGGCACACCCCACGTATACATCGCGCGTATACACGGAATGCGGTATCCGGCTGACCCTGCGCCCCGGCGGTCAGGTCTTGTCCATGCGGCGCTTGTCCTGCTCGTCCCAGGCGCGGGTGTCCCGGGGCTCGGTGTACGGCTCCGCCTCGGCCGGGTGGCCGCCGGCGATGGCCTCCTGGCGTGCCGTCTCCGCGTCGATCTCCAGGCCCAGCAGGATGGCCAGGTTGCTGATCCACAGCCAGACGAGGAAGACGATGGCGCCCGCCATCGTGCCGTACGTCTTGTTGTACGAGGCGAAGTTCGCCACGTAGAACGCGAACCCGGCGGAGGCGAGCAGCCAGAGGAACAGCGCGAGGCAGCTGCCGGGGGTGATCCAGCGAAAACCCCTGACCTTCGCGTTCGGCGTCGCCCAGTACAGGAGTGCGATCATCAGGGTGACCAGGACGATCAGGACGGGCCACTTGGCGATCGACCACACGGTCAGCACGCCGTCGCCGATCCCCAGGACCTTGCCGGTCTGCCGTGCCAACCCGCCGGTGAACACCACGATGAGGGCACTGGCGGCGGCCATCACCATGAGGAGCACGGTGACCCCGACGCGCAGCGGGAGGACCTTCCACACTGGCCGGCCCTCGGGCATGTCGTAGACGGCGTTGGCGCTGCGGATGAACGCCGCGACGTAGCCGGACGCCGACCACACGGCCAGGACGAGGCCGACGATCGCCAGGACGGACCCGGTGCCGCTGTTGCCCTGCAGTTGCTGCACGGCCTGCGTGATGGTGTCCCGGGCGGTGCCGCTGGGCAGTTGCTTGAGCTGGTCGAGCAGCTTGTCCGTGGTGGACTTGCCGATGACGCCGAGCAGGGAGACGAGGACGAGCAGGGCCGGGAACAGCGCCAGCACTCCGTAGTACGTCAATGCCGCGGCCCGGTCGGCGAGTTCGTCGTGCTGGAACTCGCGCAGGCTGTTCTTCAGGGCCGCGCCCCAGGACTGCCGCGACAGACCGGTCGGACCGTCCGGCGCCCTTTCCTCCACTTCCGCGTCCGGGCCGAACCGGTGGGCATCGCTCTCCGCTGTCGGTGGCTCCTGTGGTGCCGCGTCGTCGTCCGTGCGGCGCTCGTGGTCGTCGTGCCCTGGTTCTGTCAGATGGCCCATGCGCGGCGGGTAGCCGGTTCCGTCGGGCCCATGCCTGCACGCTCCCGAATTCCACCCGATGGTGGCATCGGTGACGAGGACGCGGCGCGGTCCTCGGAGCCCGCGCCGCGTCCTCGTCGTCGCCCCGTCAGGCGTGCGTGAGCTCCGGGGAGCCGATGGCGAAGTCGCCCGGGTCGACACCGCCTTCCTTGGTGTCGTCGTTGGCGAACACGAAGGACTCGATGGGAACGTCGCGTTCGGCACTGAGTACGCGGACGAGTTCCTGGGCGACCACGGTCTCCAGGACGACGCGCGCGGCGGGTGCGGTACCCGGGATGCGGACCACCGCGAGGTCGGGGCCGGGGGCGACGTCCTCGGTGGTGACCAGGAGGGTGAGGTGGCCGGCCCCGGACAGGGAGTGGGCGAGGTCGATCTCGCGGCCGTCGCCGAGGACGACGTGCAGGGTGTTGCCGGCCGACTCCATCTCGCCGTGCAGGTAGTTGCGGGTCGCCGATGCGGCGGCCGGCATCCGCGGGACCTCGCGCAGCAGCAGGGCCGTCTCCTCCGCGGCGGCCCGGGAGGC
>NZ_JAAGMG010000477.1 GCF_010548525.1 Streptomyces sp. SID14478 | reverse complement strand
CGCACACCACGGCGGTCAGCCGTCCGGCCGGGGCGAGCAGGCCGGTCGCGGGGTCGTACAGATCCCCGGCCGGGGCGACCGCGTCGCGCAGCCCGCCCGCGGGATCGGTGACGCGCTCCAGGGACAGGACCCGGGCGGCGCGCTGCGCCGAGGGGCGGGAGAAGGAGTACGCCATGGCGATCTCCTCGAAGTGGCGCAGCGGGTAGTTGAGGATCATCACCGCGCTGTACACGGTGACCAGTTCGCCGACGGTGATCCGGCCCTCGCGCGCGAGATGGACGCCGTACCAGACGACCACGATCAGCAGCAGCCCCGGCAGGAGGACCTGGATCGAGGAGATCAGCGACCACATGCGGGCGCTGCGCACGGCGGCCTTGCGGACTTCCTGCGAGGCGCGGCGGTAGCGGTCGAGGAAGAGCTCCTCACCGCCGATGCCGCGCAGCACGCGCAGTCCGGCGACGGTGTCCGAGGCGAGTTCGGTGGCCCGGCCCGCCTTCTCGCGCTGGTGGTCCGCGCGCCGGGTGGCGCGCGGCAGCAGCGGCAGCACCGCGAGGGCGAGCACCGGCATGCCGAGCGCGACGACGATGCCGAGCGCGGGCTGGTAGACGACGAGGCTGACGCAGACGAGGACCACGGTCAGGGCGGCCGCGGCGAAGCGGGAGAGTGCCTCGACGAACCAGCCGATCTTCTCGACGTCCCCGGTGGACACGGCGACGACCTCGCCCGCGGCGACCCGGCGGGTCAGGGCGGCGCCGAGCGTGGCGGTCCTGCGGGCCAGCAGTTGCTGCACACGGGCGGCGGCGGTGATCCAGTTCGTGACCGCCGTGCGGTGCAGCATCGTGTCGCCGCACGCGATGGTGACGCCGAGCAGCACGATCAGACCGCCCGCGGCGGCGAGGCGGGCGCCGGAGCCGTCGACGACGGCCTGCACGGCGTAGCCCACGCCGTAGGGCAGACCGGCGACGGAGGAGAAGTGGAGCAGACCCCAGGCGAGGGACTTGAACTGGCCGCCGAGCTGGTTGCGGCCGAGCCAGCGCAGGAACAGGGGGCCGGAGCGTGCGTCGGGCACGCCCGGGTCGGGATACGGAAGGTCGGAGATCTGCATGACGTCCCAAGCTCGAAGGTGGAACTGAAGGAGGGGGATCGGGTGGCGGTACGGATGCGACCGAGCGGCTACCGGGCAGGCGGCGTCGGTGGTGCGAGGGCGACGGTGTCGAAGGCAGCGGATTTCGAAGGCGGCGGAACAAACAGGGCGGCGGAACAAACCGTGAAAGGTTCGCGTCCCGCAGTGACCGGAGGCAAACGGTTTTCCGGTCGCGGGCAAAGATTCGGCCCGTATCAGCGGCCGCATCCAGGGCCGGGCGCGGTGTGCGTGCCGTGGGGTGCGACCATGGAGCGCATGCGTAATGCGGGTGTGGTGCGAACGGGCGTCGCGGTGGCGGCATGTGGAGTTCTTCTGACATCGCTGGCGGCGTGCGGAGACGACGACGGCTCCAGCGGCCACAAGGACTCCGCGGGTGCGGACAGCTCGGCGGACGGCGCCCGCAGCGACGAGGCGCGCGCCGCGGACCTCAAGCGCATCCCCGAGATCGGCGACCGCTACCAGAAGCAGATCCCGGCGAACTCGCGCCAGGTCGTCGCGGTCTACGGCGACGGCAAGGACTCCGCGGACTCGACCATCGCCCTCTACACGAAGTCCGGCGACACCTGGAAGAAGGCGCGCAGCTGGTCGGGGCACAACGGCAAGAAGGGCTGGACGACCGACCACCAGGAGGGCGACAACCGCAGCCCGGTGGGCGTGTTCACCCTGAGCGACGCCGGCGGCGTGCTCAGCGACCCCGGCGCGAAGCTGCCGTACACGCAGACCGCCTCGATCCAGGCCCCGCACTACTGGGCCAAGTCTCACTGGCACGACTTCGACTACGTCGTCGCCATCGACTACAACCGCGTCAAGGGCACCGCACCGAACGACCCGACCCGCCCCCAGGGCCAGTCCAAGGGCGGCAGCATCTGGCTGCACATGGACCACGGCAGCGGGACGTCGGCCTGCGTGAGCCAGTCCAAGGCGAACATGGAGTACTTGCTCAAGACGCTCGACCCCGCGCAGCATCCGGTCGTCGTCATGGGGGACAAGGCCGACCTCAAGGCCTGACGCGCGCACCGGCCGGGGTCGGTCCCGTCAGTACGCGTGGCGCAACGACGGCCACAACGCGGACCACTTCCGCGCCGGGCCGGTGCACAGGACGACAAGCGCGCCCTGTTCCTCGTTGTCCACGTCCTGGCCGTTGTCGACGCGGGTGACCGTGCGGCATCCGACGAAATGCCGCTCGATGCCGGACGCGTCGGGCAGCCGGACGAGGAGAACGGGCCCGTTCGCGGAGTCGGGCGGCGGACCCCAGTCTGCGTAGCTCATATGGCCCGAGTAGGGGGCGGGCAGCCCCCGCGCCGGACCGTACCGTTCCAAGGCGCCGGCCTCGCCGTAGTTGCCGGCGAAGAGCACCGCCCGCGCCCGGTCGGCGGGCGGTATCCGCGCCCAGCCGTTGCGTGCGGCGTCGGCCAGTTCGGGCCAGCCGAGCTGTTCGCCCTGCTCCTTGTCGAGGGCCATCGGCACGGACAGCGCGGCAGGCGGCAGCACCGGCAGGGTGATCAGGGCGTTGCACACGGCGGACACGGCCACCGCCCCGATCAGCGCATTCCGTCGCGCCCGGCCGCCCCGCGCCCACCGCAGCGCGGGCGCACACCCCGCCGCGAGCAGGACCACGAGCAGCGGCACCGTGTAGTACCCCTTGCCGCCCAGGGCGAGGACCACGAGACACAGCAGCGGGTACGCCACCGCGAAGGCCCGAGCCCAGCGCAGTCGGGCAGAGCGCCACAGGCACCGCCACCCCGCGAACCACACCGGCACGAACAGCGGGGAGAGATACACGAGTTGCTGCGGCACGAACAGGGCGCGGTTCTCCCCGCCGTCGTCCTCGCTGATGCCGCGGGCCACCGTGAACTGCGGCCAGCCGTGCGCCGCCTGCCACCAGAGGGTCGGCGCCGCCAGCGCGAGCGCCACCGCGCAACCGCCGAGGAACCAGCCGCCGCGCAGCACCGCGCGCGGGCCCACGGCGACGATCGACACGAGCAGGACCCCGACGAGCAGCACCACCAGGTACTTGTTCTGCACGCCGACCCCGGTGACCGCGCCCGCCGCCGCCCACCAGCGCCCGTCACCGGTCCGCAGGACGCGCAGCACCAGCCAGCTCAGGGTCACCCACACCAGCAGGTCGAAGGTCGCGGTGGACATCATGTGGCCGACCGCGAGCGCCTGACCGCCCAGGGCGGCGAGTGCGGCGGCGAGGAGCTGTGCGCCGCGTCCGGCGCCCAACTCCCGTGCCACCAGCGCCACGACGAGTACGGTCACCGACGCAGCGAGCGTCGCGGACACCCGCAGGCCGACCACGCTGTCCCCGAAGGCGGCGGTACAGGCGCGGGCCAGCAGGGGAGTGAGCGGCGGCTGATCGACGTAGCCCCAGGCGAGGTGACGGCCCGCTGCGACGAAGTACAACTCGTCGCGGTGGTAGCCGTATCGCGCCGACAGCAGGGTCAACACCGCCGCGTACGCCGCGATCATGCCCAGCAGCGGCCGCCAGGCCGTCGCCGCGAGCCCCTCTCCGTCCTGTTCCGCCCGCGCCGCGTCCGCGCCCATGTCCTCGCCTTCCCCCGGTCGGCCGGGAGCGTACTGGCGGCGCGGGCAACGGTCGAGGGCGTGCGCGGCAGGCTCAGGCCTCGGCGGGCCTCTCCGAGTCGACGCCGCCGCACTCGGTGCGCCACTCGCCGCGCGTGAAGTCGGGGATCTGCTGCGGCGCGCCGTGCGCCTTGATGGAGAGGTGGCTCAGCGGCACGGGCGACGTCCAGGTCGCGGCGTCGTACACGTCGAAGTCGGGGACGAGGCCGAGCCGCATCGTCTGCATCAGGCGGTACACCATGATGTAGTCCATCCCGCCGTGTCCGCCGGGCGGATTGGCGTGTTCCTTCCACAGCCAGTGGTCGAAGTCGGCGTACTGCGAGAAGTCGCCCCAGGCGTCGTCCGTGTGGTCGGGCTCCAGGTAGATGCGTTCCGGGTAGTCCTCGAACACGCCCTTGGTGCCGCCGAGTTGGTTGATCCGCGAGTACGGGTGCGGTGTCGAGACGTCGTGTTCGAGGCGGATCACGCGGCCCTTCGCCGTCTGGACGAGGCTGATCGTGCGGTCCGACTCGATGTAGGACTCCTTCCAGCTCGGGTCGTCCTTGGGCATGTGGGCCGCGCGGTACTCGGCGAGTCCCAGGGACGGCGTGCCGAAGCTGGAGATGTGGGTGACGCGGTCGCCGCGGTTGACGTCCATGTAGTTGGCGACCGGTCCGAAACCGTGGTTCGGGTACAGGTCGCCGCGCAGCCGGGTGTGCCACAGGCGGCGCCACGGACCCTCGTAGTAGTCGGGGTCGAACATCAGGCCGCGCAGATCGTGGTTGTACGCGCCCGCGCCGTGCAGGAGTTGGCCGAACCTGCCCGCGTGCGCCATCCGCAGGACGCGCATCTCGTTGCGGCCGTAGCAGCAGTTCTCCAGCTGCATGCAGTGTCTGCGGGTGCGCTCGGAGAGGTTCACCAGTTCCCACAACTGGTCGAGCCGGAGCGCGACGGGACACTCGACGCCGACGTGCTTGCCGTTCAGCATGGCCGTCTTCGCCATCTCGAAGTGCCAGTCCCAGGGCGTCGCCGCGTACACGAAGTCGATGTCCCCGCGCTTGCAGAGGTTCTCGAAGTCGTGATCGCCCTTGGTGTACGTCGCCGGAGCCGGCTGGCCCGCGGCCGTCACCTTGGCCGCCGCCTGCTGCGTCTTGTCCTTCACCGGGTCGCACAGCGCGACGACGCGTACCCCGGGCATCGCGAGGAACAGGTCGATCATGCTGCCGCCGCGGTTGCCGAGCCCGATGATGCCGACGCGGACCGTGGAGCGCCGCTCGAAAGGCACTCCGATCATCGTCCGGCCCTGCCGTGCGGGGGCCTCCTGCGCGGGCACGGAGGCGGGTGCGGCGGCGTGGGCCGCGCCGGGGCCGAACGCGGCGAGGCCGAGTCCGGCCCCCGCGACACCCGCGGTGCGCAGGACGTCACGGCGCGAGTGGCCGTCGGGACCGGTGGTGTCCAGGGGCGGGTTGTCGTCGTGCATCGGACCTCCAAGGCTGGCGGGTGCGGTGCCGGGCAAACGCAAGCCACCTTGGAGGGGGTGAGAGCTGGGCGCAAGGGACGGAAGGGGATGGGGAGTTGGACTTTCCTTTACCCGTCCTTTGAGCCCGATTGGGGATCAGGGCCGGGTCGCGCGCTCCAGCTCCACCAGTACGGAGTAGTAGGCGCGGCCCGTCGCGTGGTCCATGCCCACCTCGCACATCCGGTTCGCCGACAGATGTGCGTCGTAGGCCCGGGAGGTGACCTCCGCGGCCTCCTTGCGGGTCGCGGACTCGGTCAACTCCTTGTGGAGCATGCCGCGGTCACCCGCGAAGGCGCAGCAGCCCGCGTCGTCCGGGATCACCACCTCGTCCGCGCAGGCCTCGGCGATAGCCTTCAACTGGGCGACGTCACCGAGGTGTTCCATGGAACAGGTGGGGTGCAGCACGGCGGAACCGATCGTGCGCGCGATCGTGAGCCGCGGCAGCAGTTCCTCCGCGGCCCAGACGAGGGAGTCGACGACGGTCAGCTCCGCGTGCAACTCCCGGTTGTCGTCGGTGAGATACGGCACGACCTCATGGGCGATGCCGAGGGTGCAGGACGACGCGTCGACGACGAGCGGGAGGCGGCCGCCGGCGGTCCAGCCCCAGGCCGCCTCGACGATCCGGTTCGCCATCACCGCGTTGCCCTCGTCGTAGCCCTTGGAGTGCCAGATCGTGGCGCAGCACGTACCGGCCACGTCGTTCGGGATCCACACCGGCCTGCCCGCGCGCGCGGAGACCGCGACGACGGCCTGGGGGAGCGACACGTCGCCCGGGGTGCCGAAGATGCGGTTGACGCATGCCGGGTAGTACACGGCGGTGGCGCCCGCGCGCGTGGTGCGGGGCAGCTTCCGGGCCGCCGCGCCCGGGATCTCCGGCAGCCACTCGGGCACGAGGTCGGGGCGGACCGCCCTGCGCGCGGCGGTCGTCACGGACGTGAGCAGCCGGTCGCCGATCTTGTCCGCGGCCGCCACGGCCAGCCGCGCGGACGCCTCGACCGCCTTGAAGTTCTTCGCGGCGAGAGCGGCCACCTTCTCCTCGCGCGGGGTGTGCCGGGCGTGCCGGAAGCCCTTCATGAAGGCTCCGGTGTCGATGCCGACCGGGCAGGCCAGCTTGCAGGTGGAGTCGCCCGCGCAGGTGTCCACCGCGTCGTACCCGTACGCGTCGATCAGCGCGTCCTCGACGGGGGAACCGGACGGCTGGCGCATCATCTCGCGGCGTAGCACGATCCGTTGCCGCGGCGTGGTGGTCAAGTCCTCACTGGGGCAGGTGGGTTCGCAGAAGCCGCACTCGATGCACGGGTCGGCGATCAGCTCCACCTTGGGGATCGTCTTGAGGCCGCGCAGATGGGCCTTCGGGTCGCGGTCGAGGACGATGCGAGGCGCGAGGACCCCGTCGGGGTCGATGACCTGCTTCGTCCGCCACATCAACTCCGTGGCCTTGGGCCCCCATTCGAGCTCCAGGAAGGGCGCGATGTTGCGGCCCGTGGCGTGCTCGGCCTTCAGGGAGCCGTCGAATCGCTCCACCGTGAGCCGGCAGAAGTCGTCCATGAAGGCGGCGTAGCGGTCCACGTCCTCGGGCTTGGCCGCGTCGAACGCCAGCAGGAAGTGCAGGTTGCCGTGCGCGGCATGGCCGGCCACCGCGGCGTCGAAGCCGTGCTGCGTCTGCAGTTCCAGCAGCGCCTCGCAGGCTTCCGCCAGTTGCGACGGCGGTACCGCGAAGTCCTCCGTGATGAGGGTCGTGCCGGAGGGGCGGGACCCGCCGACCGCCGTCACGAAGGCCTTGCGGGCCTTCCAGTAGCCGCCGATCGTCTTCGGGTCACGCGTGAAGGCATTGGTCACCGAGGCGACCGGGGCGACGAGGTGAAGCCCCTCCAGGGCCTTCGCGGCCGCGTCCTCGTACGCCGCCTGCCGCTCCTCGTCGGGCGCGCGGAACTCCACGAGCAGGGCGGTGGTCTCCTTCGGCAGCTCGGCCCAGTCCTGCGGAACGCCCTGCACGCTGATCGACGCCCGCAAGGTGTTGCCGTCCATCAGCTCGACCGCCAGCGCCCCCGCCTCGTTGAAGACGGGCACGGCCGCGGCCGCCTCCGTGAGGGACGGGAAGAAGAGCAGCGCCGTCGAGACGCACCGGTCCAGCGGCAGCGTGTCGAAGACGACCTCGGAGATGAACCCGAAGGTGCCCTCCGAGCCGACCATCAGCCCCCGCAGGATCTCGACCGGCGTGCTGCCGTCGAGAAAGGCGTCGAGCCGGTACCCGTTCGTGTTCTTGATCTCGTACTTGGCGCGGATCCGGCGGGTCAGCTCCGCGTCCGCCTCGATCTCCCGCTTGATCGCCAACAGGCCCTCGCACAGGGCGGGTTCGGAGTGCGCGAGCTGCTCGTCCGCCGCGGGGTCCCCGGTGTCCACCACCGTGCCGGACGGCAGCACGAACGTGAGCGAGGCGACCGTCCGGTACGAGTTGCGGGTGGTGCCCGCGGTCATTCCCGACGCGTTGTTCGCCACCACGCCGCCGATGGTGCAGGCGATCGCGCTGGCCGGGTCCGGGCCGAGCACCCGCCCGTGCCGGGCCAGTGTCGCGTTGGCCCGGACGATGGTGGTGCCGGGGCCGATGCGGGCCCGCGCACCGTCGCCGAGGACCTCGACGCCCGCCCAGAACTTACGGACGTCCACGAGGATGTCCTCGCCCTGCGCCTGCCCGTTCAGCGACGTGCCCGCCGCGCGGAAGACGACCTCGCGGCCCTTGCCGCGCGCGTACGACAGCACGGCGGAGACGTCGTCGATGTCCTCGGCGACCACCACGACCTGCGGCACGAACCGGTACGGGCTCGCGTCCGAGGCGTAGCGCACCAGGTCAGAGACCTTCGTGAGGACCTTGTCCGCGCCCAGCAGCCGCGTCAGCTGCCCACGCAGCGGCTCCGGCGTGCCGCCCGCCTGCGCGTCCGCGAC
>NZ_JAAGMG010000431.1 GCF_010548525.1 Streptomyces sp. SID14478 | reverse complement strand
CCCGCGCCCACGGCCGTCCAGGTCGCGATGGCCCGGGCCCGGGCCGCGCCCTCCGGCACGGCGGAGGTGAGGATCGTCAGGGTGGAGGGGGCGAGCACGGCGGCGCCGAGGCCCTGCACGGCCCGCGCCGCGAGGAGCTGCCAGTCGTCCTGTGCGAGCCCGCCCACCAGCGAGGCGAGGGTGAACAGGCCGAGGCCCACCAGGAACATCCGCTTGCGCCCGAAGAGGTCCCCCGCCCGGCCGCCGAGCAGCATGAAACCGGCGAACGCGATCGAGTAGGCGTTCACCACCCACTGCAGGCCCGTCGCGCTCAGTCCGAGGTCGGCGCGCATGGACGGCAGGGCGACGTTCACGACGGAGACGTCGAGGACGACGAGGAACTGCCCCGCGCAGGCCACGGCCACCACCAGCCAGGCGGGCGGGGCGGGCCTTCGGGAACGTATCGCGGCGTCGGGGTCGACGAGAGAGGTCTGCGGCATGGGTGTCATGGTCTCAGGTGGGGAGCACCCCATACATCAGGATTTCGGAGCACGGGCGATGGGCCGTAGGTCATACGTCCCGGGACCTAGGACCCGTCCCTTCGGGCAGCGTGGCAAAACCGCTTGTTCCGGGCGCCCGGGGAGCGGAGAATCCTACGATGATCACCAGTGCGCCGACCACCGTGTTCTCCGCGAAGCCCGTCCTGACCGGGGAGCGGGCCGTCCTGCGCCCCGTCGCCGAGGCCGACGCCGAGGTCATGGTGGAGATACTGCGGGACCCCGAGCTGGTGTACTTCACCGGCGGTGACCCGGAGCCGTTCGGCCTGGAGTACCTGCGTTCCTGGTACGGCTCGCGCGGCGCTCAGTCCGACCGCCTCGATCTGGCCATCACCGACCGCGCCACCGGCGAGCTGGTCGGCGAGGTCGTCCTGAACGACTGGGAGGCCGCGCACCAGTACTGCACCTTCCGCATCCTGATCGGCCCGGGCGGACGCGGGCGCGGTCTGGGCACGGACGCGCTGCGGCTCGTCGTCGACTACGGCTTCGGCACGCTCGGACTGCACCGCATCCAGCTGGAGGCGTTCACGGACAACGCCCGGGCCCTGCACCTGTACGAGAAGGCGGGTTTCGTCGTCGAGGGCGTGCGCCGCCACATCGAGCTGCGCGACGGGGTCTGGCGCGACGGTGTGCTGATGGCGATCCTCGCCGACGAGTGGCGGGCCCGGGGCGGGTCCGCGGACGTCAGGCGCGGCGCAGCATCGTGACGACCGCCGCCCCGCCGAGCCCGATGTTGTGCGCGAGAGCGACCCGGGCGCCCGGCACCTGACGCCGCTCCGCCTGACCCCTCAACTGCCAGGTGAGTTCGGCGGCTTGGGCGATCCCGGTGGCGCCGAGCGGGTGCCCCTTCGAGATGAGGCCGCCGGAGGGGTTCACGACCCAGCGGCCGCCGTACGTGGTCGCCCCGGACTCGACGAGTTTGCCGGACTCCCCGGCCGCGCACATGCCGAGCGCCTCGTACGTCAGCAGCTCGTTGATCGAGAAGCAGTCGTGGAGTTCGATGACGTCCACGTCGTCGATGCCGAGTCCGGAGCGTTCGTAGACCTGGCGCGCCGCCTCCCGTGACATCGGCTGGCCGACCACCTCGATGCACGAGCCCGACGCGAAGGACTCCTCGGTGTCGGTCGTCATCGCCTGGGCGACGATCTCCACTGCCGTCTCGCCCAGGCCCCGTTCGTCCACGAAGCGTTCGGAGACGACGACGGCCGCGGCCGCGCCGTCCGAGGTCGGCGAGCACTGGAGCTTGGTGAGCGGGGTGTGGATGGTCTTGGCCGCGAGGATCTCGTCGACCGTGTACGCGTCCTGGAACTGGGCGTAGGGGTTGTTGACGGAGTGGCGGTGGTTCTTCGCGCCGACCGCCGCCAACTGCGCTTCGGACGTGCCGTACTTCTCCATGTGCTCGCGCGCCGCGTCGCCGAAGATCTGGGCGGTGGGCGGGGACATCTCGAAGCCGTGGCGGGCGGCCATGACGCCGTAGTGGCGGGCGACGGGGGACGTCTTGAAGTCTCCGCCGTCGGCTCCGCCGCCCAGCGCGCCGCGCTGCATCTTCTCGAAGCCGACCGCGAGCACGCAGTCGCTGATGCCGCCCTCGACGAACTGGCGCGCCATCATCAGCGCGGTCGAGCCCGTCGCGCAGTTGTTGTTGACGTTGTAGACGGGGACGCCCGTCAATCCCATTTCGTAGACGGCCCGTTGGCCTGCGGTGGACGCCTGGAAGCAGTAGCCGACGGGGACCTGCTGTACGTCCTCGTACGGGACGCCGGCGTCCGTGAGCGCCGCGCTCCCCGCCTCCTTGACCATGTCCCAGTACTGCCAGTCGCGGCTCTCCGGCTTCTCGAACCTGGTCATGCCGACGCCGACTATGTAGGACTTCATGCCTCCGGCCTCCTGCCAGTATCTGATGACCCGTCAGATACTGGCAGGGCGCGCCGTCTAACGGAAGGCCGCGTGACCCGTCAGTGCCTGGCCGAGTGCCAGCGTGTGCATCTCGGTCGTGCCCTCGTACGTCAGCACGGACTCCAGGTTGTTGGCGTGGCGGATCACCGGGTACTCCAGGGAGATGCCGTTGGCGCCCAGGATCGTGCGGGCGGTGCGGCAGATCTCGATGGCCTCGCGGACGTTGTTCAGCTTGCCGAAGCTGATCTGGGCCGGGTGGACGCCGGCGTCCGAGTCCTTGAGCGCCGACAGGTGGAGCGCCGTGAGGGTCGCCTTGTGCAGTTCGAGTGCCATGTCGACGAGCTTTTGCTGCGTGAGCTGGAACGCGGCGATCGGCTTGCCGAACTGCTCGCGCTGCAGGGCGTAGTCGCGCGCGCACTGCCACGCCGAGCGGGCCGCTCCGGTGACGCCCCAGACGATGCCGTACCGCGCCTCGTTCAGGCAGGTCAGGGGCGCGCCCACGCCACGCGCCCCGGGCAGCTGCGCGGACGCCGGGAGCCGTACGCCGTCCAGCACCAGCTCGCTCGTGACCGACGCGCGCAGTGACATCTTGTGCTTGATGAGCGGCGCGGAGAAGCCGGGGGTGTCGGTGGGGACGACGAATCCGCGTACGCCGTCCTCGGTGCCCGCCCAGACCACCGCGACGGCCGCCACCGAACCGTTCGTGATCCACATCTTGCGGCCGTCGAGGATCCAGTCGTCACCGTCGCGGCGGGCCCGCGTCGCCATGGACGCCGGGTCGGAGCCGTGGTCGGGCTCGGTCAGGCCGAAGCAGCCGATGGCCTCGCCCGCGGCCATCTTCGGCAGCCACTCCTGCTTCTGCTCCTCGGAGCCGAAGCGGTGCAGGGCGAACATGGCCAAGGACCCCTGGACCGACACGAACGAGCGCAGACCCGAGTCGGTGGCCTCCAGCTCCCGGCAGGCGATGCCGTACGCGCGGGCCGACATGCCGGCGCAGCCGTAGCCCTCCAGGTGCATGCCGAGCAGGCCCATCTTGCCGAATTCGCGGGCGAGTCCGGGAAGGTCCGGCAGTTCGCCCGACTCGAACCAGTCGGCGATGTGCGGCTCCACCTTGTCGTCGAGGTACTGGCGCACCGTGTCGCGCACGGCCCGCTCCTCGTCGGTGAGGAGGGCTTCGAGGTTCAGCGGATCGCTGGGGTCGAGTGCGGGGAAGGGCATGCGGTCAGGCTCCTTGCGGGTGCGGTGCGGCGGTCGGGTTCAGCAGCCGGTCGATCTCAGTGTCCCCGTACCCCAGTTCGGCGAGGACGGCACGGCCGTGCTGGCCGAGCGTGGGCGGGGCGCTGCGCACGGGCGGGCGCGCGCCGCGGAACGTGACGGGGAACGCGACCTGCTGGAGCGGGCCCACGTCCGGGTGGTCGACCTTCTGCACCATGTCCAGGGCGGCGGTCTGCGGGCAGTCGTAGACCTCGTCGAGGGTGCGGATCGCGGCGACGGGCACGCCGAGCGGCTTCAGCAGGCCGATCCAGTGGGCGACCGGCTCGTCGACGAGGACCGATTCCAGCTTGGCGTTCAGGGCGGTGCGGTGGGCCACCCGGTCGCGGTTGGCCGCGAAGCGCGGGTCGTGCGCCCACTCCGGGTGGCCGAGGGCGTCGACGAGGCGGCGGAAGAGGCCGTCGCTGCCGACCGCGATCACGAAGTGGCCGTCGGCGGCCGGGTACGCCTGGTACGGGACGAGGCTGGGGTGGCCGGAGCCGAGGCGGGTCGGGCGCTGCCCCGTCGCGAAGTAGCCCGTCGCCCAGTTGATGTGCAGGGCGAGCTGGGACTCGTACAGGGACGTGGTCACGTACTGGCCGCGGCCGGTGCGCTCGCGCTCGACGAGTGCCGCGTTGACGCCGATCAGGCCGAAGAGGGCGGCGCCGAGGTCGCCCATGGCGTATCCGGCCTTGACCGGCGGGCCGTCGGGCTCGCCGGTGAGCGACATCAGACCGGCGCTCGCCTGCGCCACCATGTCGTAGCCGGGTTCGTCGCGCAGCGGCCCGGTGTCGCCGAACGCGGAGATGTGCAGGAGCACCAGGCGGGGGTAGCGCGCGCTCAGTTCCCGGTAGTCGAAGAGGCGGGCGAGGGAGGACCCCGGGCGGAAGTTCTCCACCATGACGTCCGCGTCGGCGAGCATCCGGTGCACGGCCTCCTGGCCCGCCGCCGACTTGAGGTCGAGGGCGACCGAGCGCTTGTTGCGGTTGGCCGCCAGGTAGTAGGTGGCGTCGGGGCCGTTGAAGGGCGGGCCCCAGGCGCGGGTCGGGTCGCCGCCGTCGGGGTGCTCGACCTTGACGACGTCCGCGCCCAGGTCGGCGAGTGACATCGTCACGTACGGGCCCGCGAGGATCTTGGAGAGGTCGACGACCTTCATACCGGTCAGGGGCAGGTCAGGCACGGTCGTTCTCCCGGAGGTCGGCGAGCGGGACCCGTCCACCATCCGCCAGTGCGGCGAAGTGGTCCAGGGCGGGGCGGGGCAGGGCGTCCGGATCGTCGAGGAGGGCCGTGTAGGTGCGGGCGACGAGGAGGGCGCGCCCGTCGCCGGTCGCGCCGGCCTCGTGGTCGGCCTGGTCGTGCAGCAGGGTGGCCATGACGGCGCGGGACAGCTCGTCGGCGTACCGGCCGATCCTCATCTGCTGTTCGTCGTCCGGGAGTTGCAGGAGAGCGTCGCCCTTCGTGCGCAGCCGCTCCCAGCGGTCGGCGGTGGCGGGGCGGTCGCCGTAGGTGTCCGCGAGCGTGGTGTGGGCGTCCTGGCGGCGCATGCAGCGCAGCACGTCGAGGGCGATGACGTTCGAGGAGCCCTCCCAGATGGAGCCGAGGTGGGCGTCGCGCACCAGGCGGGGGTTGACCCAGTCCTCGATGTATCCGTTGCCGCCGCGGATCTCCATGGCCTCGCCGGTGACGGAGCGGGCGCGTTTGCACAGGGTGTGCTTGGCGAGCGGGGTGAGGACGCGGACGAGCGCGCGGGCCTCCTGGTCGCCCGCGTCGGCGGCGGTGAGCCGGGCGGCGGCCTCGACGACGAGGTGCAGGGCGGCTTCGGTGTCGAGGACCATCGGCAGCAGCGTGGCCCGCATCAGCGGCTGGTCGAACAGGGGCGTGCCGAAGACGTGGCGGACGCGGGTGTGGTCGACGGACTCGCGCACGGCGCGGCGCATCAGGGCGGTGGCGCGCATGGCGTTGGACAGGCGGGAGACGTTGAGCATCTCGGCCATCTGCCGGAAGCCGTCCGTGAGCCTGCCGACGGGCGTCGCGTACGCCTCGTCGAGGGTGACCTCGCCGCTCGCGATGGAGCGCGAGCCGAGCTTGTCCTTGAGGCGGTCGATGCGGAGCGCGTTGCGGGTGCCGTCCGGGCGCAGCCGCGGGACGAGGAACATGCCGAGGCCGCGGGTGCCCTCGCCCTGGCCGGGGACACGGGCGAGGGTGAGGACCACGTCGGCGCCGGGATTGGAAGCGAACCACTTCTTGCCGGTGAGGGTCCAGTGCGTACCCCGGTCGGTGGCGACGGTCTGCGTCAGCCCCACGTCCGTGCCGCCCTGCTTCTCCGTCATGAACATCGCGCCCGTGGCCCGCAGTTCGGGGTCCGTGGCGGTCAGGGCGGCTATCTCCGCGGCGTACCGCTCGGGGTCGAAGAGCCGCAGGATGCGGGCGGCGGAGTCGGTCATGGACAGCGGGCACGCCATGCCGAACTCGGACTGTACGTAGAGGTAGGACAGGGCGTACTTGACGGTGTGCGGGACCTTGGTGGGCCAGCCGAGGACCCCGGTCCTGTGCGACATCGCGGCGAGGCCGAAGCGCTCGTAGGCGAGCGACGCGGCCCTGTCGTGCGCCGGGTGGTAGCGGATCTCGTCGGTGCGGGTGCCGTCGGGGGCGTACTGCACGAGCCGGGGCGGGTTGGCGTCGGCGAGGGCGGCCTGCCGGTCGAGTTCGCCCGCGGCCAGCTCGCCGAGCTCGGCGAGGAGGGGTTCGACGCGGGCGCGGTCGGCGGCGGACAGGACGCGGTCGAGCAGGGGGCGCAGGGCGGGGTCGCGGTCTGCGTAGTTCATGGCGTGCACGGTGACTCCGGGTCAGGCGGGTTGCGTGGTGCGGGCGGGGGCGGTCTCGTGTGCGTGCCCGCCGGTGCGGGCCAGCAGTGGCAGGACGCCCGCGAGGGTGAGGGCGGTGTAGCCGAGGCCGAGGGCGACGACGGGCCAGATCGAGCCGAAGGAGTTCAGCAGGTACTGGGAGACGATCGGCGCGGTCCCGGCGAACAGGGTCGTGCAGAGCTGGTACGAGAGGGACATGCCGGTGTAGCGGACCTCGACGGGGAAGACGCGGGCGAGGATCCCGGCGAGCGCGGCGTAGTACATGGCGTGCGGGAAGGTGGCGAGGCCCATGCCGAGGACGGCGAGCCAGAAGTTTCCCGTCCCGACCAGGACGAACATCAGCGGCAGCACGACGAATTCGGGGAGCAGCATCCACAACACGGCTTTGCGCACGGGCCACTTGCTCGCCAGGACGGCGCCGAAGGGCTGCACCATCACCTGCACCACGAGGGCGAGCGAGATGACGGTGAGGAAGGAGGTCCGGTCGAAGTCGAGGTCCGAGGTGGCCCAGGAGAGCGCGAACGTCGTCTTCACGTAGGTGAGGGCGACACCGGCCGTGCCCGCGACGACGCCGAGCAGGACCAGCAGCGGGTAGCGGGTGAGCACCGTCTTGATGGGCAGCTTGACCGGCTTGTCGCGGGCGAGGGCCGCCTGCATCTCGGGGGTCTCGGCGAGCTTCAGCCGGATGAAGAGCCCGACGGCGACGAGCACGGCGGAGAACAGGAACGGCACGCGCCAGCCCCACGACTCGAAGGCGGCGTCGGGGAGTTGGGCGATGCCGAGGAAGGCGAGCGTGGCGAGGAGGTTGCCGATCGGGGAGCCCTGCTGGGCGAAGGCGCCGTAGAGCAGCTTGCGCCGGGGCGGCGCGTACTCGGTGGCGATGAGCACGGCGCCGCCCCATTCGCCGCCCATCGCGACGCCCTGGATCATGCGCAGCACGACGAGCAGGACCGGGGCGGCGGCGCCTATCTGGTCGTGACCGGGCAGCAGGCCGACGCAGAAGGTGGCGCCGCCCATCATGGTGAGGGTGACGACGAGGGCCTTCTTGCGGCCGTACCTGTCGCCGAAGTGACCGAAGATCACGCCGCCGAGGGGGCGGGCGAGGAAGCCGACCCAGAAGGTGGCGAAGGCGGCCAGGGTGCCGACGGCCGGCGAGGCGCCGGTGAAGAAGATCTTGCCGAGGACCAGCGCGGAGGCCGAACCGTAGATGTAGAAGTCGAACCATTCGATGGTGGTGCCGACGAAGGCGGTGACGCCGGCGCGACGGGCGTCGCGGGCCCGCGCGTCGTGCCCCGGGTCGTGCTGCATGCGAGCGTCCTCTCGAATGCCTCCTCGCGCCATCGCGAGACCCGGATCACTCTGCACGGCCCCATTAGGTGGTGTCCAAGACCAATAACGCCCCGGATCCAGACGTCATCCGGCATAGTCCGGCGCGTCCGGCGGCGTCGGCAGCACTTCCTGCGCCACCCGCAGCACGGCGTCGAGGGCCGCCGACGGATTGCCGGTGCGCCAGCCGAGGGCGATCGGCAGCACCGGCACCTCCTCGCCCACGAGCGGCCGGAACACCACGTGCTCCAGGTGGATGCTGCGGGCCGAGTCGACCACGACCGCGACGCCGACCCCGGCCCCCACCAGGGCCAGCATGTTGTACGAGTCCGGAGCCTCCTGCGCGATCCGGGGCGCGAACCCGGCGTCGTGGCAGGCCTGCACCATCGCCTCGCGCACCGCCGACTCCCGAGACAGCGGGAACGTGACGATGGGTTCGCCCGCGAGTTCGCGCACCGGCACCTCGTCCCGTTCGGCGAGGGGATGGCTGTCCGGCAGCGCCAGCACGAGGCGCTCCATGCGCACGACCCGCGCGGTGACGCCACGGCGCACCGGGAGCGCCACGAAGCCGACGTCGAGGGTGCCGTCGGTGACCCGGCGCAGTGCCTCGCCGGTATAGGTCTGGCCCATCAACACCAGCTCGATTCCGGGGTGTTGGGAGGTGACCGCGCGGGTGAGCAGCGGCAGCGCCGAGTAGCTGCTGGCGCCCGCGAAGCCGACCGTGACCCGGCCGACCTCGCCGAGGTGCGCGGCACGCACGGTGCGGCGCACCGCGGAGGCGTCGGCGAGCAGGCGCCGCGCCGGCTCCACGAGCGACTGCCCGGCCGGGGTCAGCCGGACGGTGCGGGTGGTGCGGTCGAAGAGCTTGACCCCGAGGTCGCGTTCGAGGAGCTTGATCTGCTGGCTGAGCGGCGACTGGGCCATGTGCAGCCGCTCGGCGGCCCGGCCGAAGTGCAGCTCTTCGGCGACGGCGATGAATCCGGTGAGGTGTTTGAGCTCCACGGCGCCGACGATACGTCGCCCCGCGCGAGGCGCTCCGCGCACTGCCTCGACGGGGCCTGCGGGGCCTGCGGGGCCACGGTCACCCCGGGCCCGGTCAACCACCGCCCACGCCCGATCGGCCACCCATCAACCGCCGAGGAGCCCTGACCGACCCCCGGCCGCACCCGGTCCGTCCCGGGCGGCCCTCGACCGAGCGCTACCCGGTCAGTCCCCAGGCAGCCCTCGGTCAGCCCGCGACCAAACTCCAGGACCGGCCCCGGTCGCACCCGGTCCGTCCCGAGCCGGCCCTCGACCGAGCGGCCGGTCAGCCCCCAGACGGCTCCCGGTCAGTGCTCCGGACAGCCCGCGGCCAAACTCCAAGACCGGCCCCCGACCAGACCCGGTCCGCCCCGGGCCGGCCCTCGACCAGTCCCGGGCCGGCCCCGCCCCACCCCCGTCAGTCCCTGGGCAGCCCCAGGATCCGCTCCGCCACCACGTTCAACTGCACCTGCGTGGTGCCGCCCGCGATCGTCAGGCACCGGGACAGCAGGAATCCGTGCAGCGCCCGCTCCCCCGGCCCTTCCCGCAACGCGCCCGCGGGGCCGAGGAGTTCGAGGGCCAGTTCGGCGACCTTCTGCTGGTGCGGCGTCTGGACGAGCTTGCGGATCGAGGCGCCCGCCCCGGGGCCCTCCCCCGCGACCTGCTGCATCGTCGTGCGCAGTCCGATGCAGCCGAGCGCGTGGGCCTCCGCGGCGAGCGCCCCGATCCGCGCCCGGTACGCGCCGTCGAGGTCACCCGCGCGGGAGAGCAGTGCCTCCAGACCCGTGTCGAAGGTCAACTGGTCGGCCATGTGCACGCGTTCGTTGCCGAGCGTGTGCCGGGCCACCCGCCAGCCGTCGTCGACCTCGCCGACCACCGCGTCCGCGGGCAGCAGCACGTCGTCGAAGTAGACCTCGTTGAAGAGGGAGTCACCGGTGATCTCGCGCAGCGGGCGGATGTCGATGCCGGCAGCGTTCTCCGGGTTCTTCATGTCGACGACGAAGTAGGTCAGGCCCTTGTGCTTGGGGGCCTCGGGGTCCGTGCGGGCCAGCAGGATGCCGTGGTCGGCCCACTGCGCGGCGCTCGTCCACACCTTCTGTCCGTTGATCCGCCAGCGCCCGTCCTCGGTGCGCTCCGCGCGGGTGCGCAGCGACGCGAGGTCCGATCCCGCGCCCGGCTCGGAGAACAGCTGGCACCAGAGCAGGTCGCCGCGCAGGGTCGGCGGGAGGTAGCGCTCGCGCTGGGCGTCGGTGCCGTAGGTGAGGAGCGAGGGGACCACCCAGGTGGCGATGCCGAGATCGGCGACCTTGACCCCGGCGGCCTTCAACTCCTCCTGGACGACGAGCTGTTCGACCGGTCCGGCGCCGAGTCCGTGCGGCGGCGGCAGGTGCGGCGCCGCGTACCCGGTGGGGGCGAGGGCGCGGCGCGCGGCCGCCGGGTCGAGGCCGCG
>NZ_JAAGMG010000388.1 GCF_010548525.1 Streptomyces sp. SID14478 | reverse complement strand
GCCTGGCTCTACTCGTGGTGGCTCTCCTACGGCCGGGCGCGCGGGCTGCGCGTCGTGCTCGTGCGCCGGCAGGGCCGACTCGTGGCGGCCGCCCCCCTCGCGCTGCGGCAGCGGCCCCTCCCGACGCTGACGCCGCTCGGCGGGGACATCTCCGACTTCAGCGACGTCCTCGTCGACGAGGAGGCGGCCGGATCGGCGGATCTCGTCCTCGACTCCCTCGGCGCCGGACTGTGGAAGCTGGCCAGGGGATGCGTGATCGACTTCCGCGAGGTGCGGCCGGGCAGCACGATGGAGGCCCTGTACGCGCGATGGCCCGGGCCGCGCCGCCGACTCGACGACTCGCAGTGCCTGGAACTGCCGGCGCTGCCGATGGACGAGCTGGTGCAGCGGCTGCCCCGGCCCAGGGCGCAGCGGGCCCGCGCCAAGATGCGCAAGCTGGACGCCACGGGGATCGAGCGCCATGTGGTGTCCCCGCAGGAGATCGGCTCCTCGGTACGCCGCCTTCTGGAGCTCCACCAACTGCAGTGGCAGGAACGGAAGGTGACGACCGAGCACGTCAAGCCGCGCTTCGCCGAGCACCTGAGCCGCTCGGTCAGCCTCATGGCCGAGACCGGCGACGCCGTCGTCACGGAATTCACCCTGGACGGCGCCGTCGTGGCGGCGGACCTGACGTTCGTGTCGCCCCGTCTCGCGGGCGGTTACCTCTACGGCGCCCACCCCCAGCTGAGGGACCGCAAGATCGATGTCGCCACGATGCTGCTGCGCTCGTGCGCCCAGCATCTGCAGGACGGGTCCCGGGCCGAGGTCCTCAGCCTCCTGCGGGGCACCGAGCCCTACAAGCTGCACTGGCGGCCGGAACCGCTGGTCAACCAGCGGTTCCTGCTGGCGCGCCGCAGCTCCGCCCCTCAGCTGGCCGCGCTCCTCGCCACCCTCCGCGCCCGGGCCTGGGCCAAGAAGGCCCAGGGTGCCTGGAAGGAACGCGGTGGCGACCGGACCTAGGGCCGAGGTCGCCACCGCGTGCCGCGGGCGTTCCGGATCAGGACTTGCGGTCCCACCAGTCGAAGCGCAGGCACAGCTTGCCGCCGAGCCAGTGCTCGACCCAGTCGCCCAGGTCCACGGGGGAGCACTGCGGAGGCTCGGTCGGGTTCGTGGGTTCGGTCGGCTTGTCGCGGCCGGTCAGCGCCGCCCGGTAGATCTCCGAGGCCTTCGGGTTCTCGTCGCACTGCCACACACCGTGCGGGCAGTAGTCCGTCAGGGTGTTGTAGAGCGGCTTGTGCTCGTCCATCCAGGCGAGCATGCGCTTCATGTACTCGGAGTTGTCGCCGTTGCGGAACAGCCCCCACTCCGGGTAGGAGATCGGCTTGCCGTGCTGCGCCGCGAAGTCGACCTGCTCCTGCAGCCCGTAGGGCTCGGAGACCTGCTCGTCGAAGGACTTGCCCTCCGGCTGGTCGTACGAGTCCATGCCGACGATGTCCACGACGTCGTCGCCCGGGTAGCACTCGGTCCACGGCACGGCGTCCCGGCCCCGGCTGGGCGTGAAGTCGAAGCGGAACTTCTGACCCGGCACGGAACGCATCACCGTGACGATCCTGGACCAGTACTTCTTCCACGCCGCGGGATCGGGACCGCAGCGGTGCGTGTAGGTGGTGCCGTTCATCTCCCAGCCGAGCACCACGATCGTGTCCGGCACGTCGAGAGCGACCAGGCGCTCGGCCAGGGCCCGGTAATGCGCGTCGAAGTCGCCCGCCGCGCCCTGCCGGAGCAGGCTGCGCACCTCCGCGTCCGGTACCCGGTCCTCATTGCGCTCCAGCATGGGCACGTTGAGGACGAAGAGCCTGTCGTCGCGCTCCCGGCGCCACTTGGCCCAGCTGTCGAGGAACGACGGGGTGCCCTCGATGTTGGTCCACGCGTCACCGGGGAGATAGGTGTGCCCGACGCGCAGCTCCGCTCCGCCCAGCCACTTTGACAGCTTCGTCATCCGGGTCACGCCCTGCGGGCCGAAGTCCAGATAGGCGCCGAACGCGGGGAACTTGTCCTTGCCGGCCGTCGCGTCCGGGCTCGGGGACGTCGTCGCGGCCGGCGACGTGGCCGTCGGCTCCGGACTCGGGGCCGTGCTCGGCGCCGCGGAGGGCTGCTCGCTCGCCGTCGGCGCAGCGGTCGGGTCGGGCGTTTGTGCGGGCCACCACGGGACGGGACTCGTCGGGCCGGGCGGTGCCGGGTCGCTGCGCGGGCTCGCGCCCGCCGGCGCGATGGACACCGACCCCGACGCGACCACCAGTGAGACCAGGACGCCAGCCGCGATCAGCGGGAGTCGTCTGTGCTTCGTCCATCGCCGCTCTTCGACCATGCCTGCTCCTTGCGCTGCATTCGCTCCGTTTCTGACACCCAGTCATATAAATGTGCGCGGCGCCAATCGTGGAGCTGCCGAAAGCGGCCCTTCGTCACCCTCACGGCCTACTTCCCGGAAAGGAATCACCACATGCTCGACCCGTGTGTCCCGGTCGTGCTGCTGCGGATCGACCCCAACCCCTTCCACCACGGAACGCTGGGGGCGGCCCGGTCGATGGGGCGCTGCGGCGTCGAGGTCCATGTGGTGGCCGAGGCGGACAGGAGCCCGGTGGCCCGCTCCCGCTACGTCCACCGGATGCACCACCCACCGCCGCACGGGGCGTCGCCGACCGAGGTGGACACCGCCCTTCGTCGCCTCGCGGCACGCATCGCCCGGCCGGCGGTACTCATCCCCATGGACGACGCCGGGGCCATTGCGGTGAGCCGTCTGCGCGGGACGCTCACGGACACGTTCCTGCTGCCCGACCAGCCCCCGCACCTCGCCGAGCACGTCGCGGACAAGGCACGACTGCCCGAGCTGTGCAGGTCCGTCGGCATCGAGCACCCGGCGACGGTGCTGCCGCAGGACGAGCGCGAGGCCTGCGCCGCGGTCGCGGAGCTGGGGCTTCCCGTGGTGGCGAAGTGGAGCCGCCCCTGGCTCCTCCCGCAGGGCTCCGGGCTGCGCAGCACCTGCCTCGTCACCTCCGCGGAACAGGCCAGGGACCTCTATCGCAGAGGCCGCGCCACCGGCAGCGGGCTGCTGCTGCAGAAGTACCTGGCCGCGGGGCGGGACAGCGACTGGTTCTTCCACGGGTACGCCGACCGGTTCGGGCGGCTGCACGGCGGCGGAGCCGGCAGCAAGCGTCACTCCTTCCCCCGCGGCGCGGGGTTGACCGCCGTCGGGCGCTGGACCCCGGTCCCGGAACTGCAGGCCATGGTCGAGCGCCTCGTCGAGGCCGTGGGATACCGGGGCATCTTCGACATCGACTTCAGAGTCGACGGGGTATCGGGCAAGTACTGCCTGCTGGACTTCAACCCCCGGCCGGGAGCACAGTTCCGGCTGTTCGCCGACGGCAACGGCCTGGACGTCGTACGCGCCCAGTACCTCGACCTCACGTACCAAGCCGTCCCCGCCCCGCGCCCCCTGCCGGGGCGCACCTTCGTCGTGGAGAACTACGCGCCGCTGTCCGCCCTCCGGGCACTGCTGACACCGGCCGTCCCCGCGCAACGCGCCCCCACGACCACGGAATTCGCCTGGCACGCCCCCGACGACCCGGCACCCGCCCGGGGCATGGCCGCCGAGTGGTCCCGGCACGTGGCACGCCGCCTCCTGCACCGCGCCCGGCCGACGGCCGGCGACGCGCCTCCCCAGCACCCCGAACCCCTGCCGACCCCCGGACCGCCCCCGCCGATCGAGAAGCGAGCTGCCGATGTATGACCTGCTGATCGTGGGGGCCGGCCCCTACGGCCTGTCCATTGCGGCACACGCCGCGGCCCGGGGCCTCGACACCCGGGTCTTCGGGAGGCCGATGGACTCGTGGCGCCGGATGCCCCGCGGCATGTTCCTCAAGTCGGAGCCGTGGGCCTCGAACCTCTCCGCCCCCGGTGCACGGTTCCGGCTCGACCAGTACTGCGCGCTGCGCGGGGAGACCGCGCGTCATGGCCACCCCATCCCCGTCGACACCTTCGCGTCGTACGGACTGTGGTTCGCACGCCACGCGGTCCCGCACCTGGACGAGCGGATGATCCGGCGGATCGACGTCGCACCCGACGGGTTCTCGCTGGAGACGGAGGACGGCCAGGTCCTGCGCGGCAGGACGGTGGCGTTGGCCACCGGGGTGATGCCGTACATGCACATCCCACAAGCGCTGCGGGGCCTGACGGAGGATCACGTGACGCACAGCAGCCGGCACGGCGACCTCGGCCGGTTCAGTGGAGCGGACGTCATGGTGGTGGGAGGCGGGCAGGCGGCACTGGAGACCGCGGCGCTCCTCGCCGAACAGGGCACACGGGTACGCATCGTGGCCCGAGCCCCCGAGCTGGCCTGGAACAGCGTCCCGCCGCCCTGGGAGCGCCCCTGGTGGAAGCGGGCCCGAGCCCCGCACACCGGCCTCGGTTGCGGCTGGCGCAACTGGCTCTACGCGGAGAGGCCGGGGGCGTTCAGGAGGCTGCCCGAGCGCACCCGGGCCGGCATCACCGCGACAGCGCTGGGCCCCGCCGGCGCCTGGTGGATCAGGGACCGGGTGGCGGCCGCGGCCATCGACATCCGGCTGGGGCAGACCATCGTGGACGCGCGCCCGTCGGCGGGCCGGATCCACGTGCGCACGGTCGGCCCGGCGACGGGGACGCAGGACTTCGAGGCCGACCACGTCATCGCCGCCACCGGCTTCCGGGCCGGCCGCGCACGCATGACCGTGCTGGCACCCGGGGTGAGGGACCGGCTCGCTCCCCTCCCTGACGGCCCGCCGCGCGTGGGCCGGGGCTTCGCCTCCGCCTGCCCCGGCCTCTTCCTCGCGGGCCTGGTGACAGCGGCCGACTTCGGTCCGGCCATGCGGTTCGTCCATGGAGCCTCGTACACCGCACCGGCGCTGGTCGACGGGGTCGAGCAACACCTCGCGCGCCGGCCCCGACCGGGCAGCCCCGTGGTCCCCCCGGGCAGGCGGCGGGCTCCGGAGACGGTCAGGGTCGCCGCTGACGGCTGATGAAGTGCGGCTGGCAGCCACGGACTTGTGTCGCCGTCACATCTTCAGGCGGGTGCCACGACGTGATGGCGACGTCCGAGCACCCATACGTTCCGGGCCCCGTTGGGGTGACATCGCGGGCGAACGGGTGAACCGGTTCCCCGTGGTCGGCCTGCCGGTGGTCCACTGGACCGCGTCATGAGAATGGCCGCGCTGCCTTCCTCCCAGCCGTCGGCTCCACGCCGTTGGGGAGGCAGCCCTTTCAGCGGCATCCTCAATAGGTCGGGAAGAGCCTTCGCGTGGTTCTTCCCGACCTGACGCTCAGCGCCCCGCGGCACTCGCCCTTCGGTACAGGATTCCGCCACCGACGAGCAGCCCGGCGCTGGCAGCCGCAGCCGCCAGAAGATTCTGGTCGGCGCCCGTGTCGGCGAGTCGTGTACGTGCCACGGGCGCCCGGGAGCCCGTAAGCGTTGCGCGTTCGGGCAGTGCGTCCTGGTGCGCGACCGGCGCGACCACGTCGGCATGACGCGGCCGCGCAATGCTCCCGCTCGCCGGAGGCGGCGGGGAGTTCTCTTCCACCGGCGGCACCACGGCCTCGGCAGGGGGACGACCGCGGTCGCGCTCCCCGCGCTTGCGCACGAGTTGCCGAGTGCGGGATCGGCGGCGGCCACGGCACCGACGGTGTCACCGCACAGGTTCAGGCCGACATCCACGGGCGCCTGCACCGAGTTCCCCGACAGGAACCCCCCGGAATGCGTCGCGCCGGACGTACGCGACGTCGTGGCGGCGGTGTCCGACTCGTTGCCACACCTGTTGCCCGAGGCAGGGTCTGCCACAGCCGACGCGTCGAAGGTGTCTCCGCAGAGGTTCACGGGAGCTGACAGCGGAACACTGACCGAGTTGCCCGACAGTACGCCGGCCGAGCCGCCGGGCGGCTCCTGGTCGCCGGTCGCGGCGGAGGCGCTGGATCCGGGCACGGACAGAATGCCCGTCGCTGCCGCAGCCGCCATGACACCGATCCTCAGGGCCTGCCTCAATGCATTCTCCTTCCTGTTTGAAATCAAAAGCCGACCCTGGATCCCGAAGAGGTGCCCAGGGTCGGCCGGGAGACGAACTGCGTACCTGCGTCAGTTGTTGGCGCAGGTGTTGCCGAACGTGGGGTTCAGCAGCGCGATGACGTCGATGCTGTTGCCGCAGAAGTTGACCGGCACGTGGACGGGGACCTGCACGACGTTGCCGGACAGGACGCCCGGGGAGCCCGCGGCCACGCCCTCCGCGCCGGAGTCCGCGAACGCGGGGGCCGCCATGCCCAGGGCCATGACCACACCGGCGAGAACGGTGGCGCTCTTCTTCAGGGACATAATTTTCTCCTTTTTCTGGTAAATGCGACTGAGGTACTCGTTCGGAACGAGGTACTTCGTTCCGGCAAAGGCCCTCTGGAATACAAACGAGCCAGGCCTGAATGAGGAACTGCGCCATCCGGCGGGCGCAACAAAAAACTCGGGCCGCCGGCAAGTGAAAGAGGCAGGCGGCCCGAGCTGTCCGTGGAGCGGCTGATCAGCCGTTCGCCGCACCGTTGCCGGCGAGCACCGGGATGTCGCTCAGGATGTGCGACAGCGGCTCGTCGCCCTTCGCCTGGGTCGAGTTCTCCGTGCACTGCTGGTTCTGCGGGGCCGACAGGACGGGGATGTCCTGGACCGACACCGGCACGACGCCGACGAGCGAGCCGGCGTTGCCCTTGACGGGCAGGCCGATGCACGGCTTGTTCAGGGAGCCCTGGACCAGGCCGAGCTGGGGGCTCATGTCGCCCTCGGTCATGGAGTTGCCAAAGGCCTGCTTCGCGTCGTTACCGCTGGACGAGGTGGTCCCGCCGTCGTCGCCGATCGCGAGCGCCTGCGGAGCGGCAGCGGCCGAGACGCCGACGACGGACACGGCGACTGCAGCTGCAGCCATAGCCTTCTTGAGCATTATCTGTTTCCTTTTCTGACAGACACCGGTTACTGCGAATGAAATAACTTCGAGAGGGCGGAATAGTTCTTCAGGTTCACCCGTTTGCCGAGCGGGCGGGCGGCCGCCCCAGGCGCTCGTCGGGCGTAATTACTGGATTGTCATTTATTCGCCTTCGCCGAGGTCGCGCAGACCGGGTCCATGCAGGTGAAGAGGGGGGAGGGATCCCCGTCCGGGTGAACCAGAGCAACCGATCCGGGGGATCGGAGTTGTTCCGGGTGCTTCCAGAAAATCAGGAATGAAGGGGAACCTCTCATGATGAAGAAGGCTGTGGCTGCTGCTGCTGTCACCGCGTCGCTCGTCGGTATTTCGGCGGCGGCCGCTCCGCAGGCCCTGGCGGTCGGCAACGACGGAGGCACGACCTCCGAGAGCGGCAACAACGCCGAGCAGGCGTACGGCAACTCCGCGACGTTCGGCAACATGAGCCCGCAGATGGCGCTCATCCAGGGCTCGCTGAACAAGCCCTGTGTCGGTCTGCCGGCCAAGGCCAACCTCGGTTCGCTCGTCGGCGTCGTGCCGGTGTCGGTCCAGGACATCCCCGTCCTGTCGGCCCCGCAGACCCAGCAGTGCACGGAGAACTCGACCCAGGCGAAGGGCGACGAGCCGCTGTCGCACGTCCTGGACGACATCCCGGTGCTGTCCGCGAACGGTGCCGGCAACCACTGATCCGGCACGCAGGAGAGTTGGGCCGCCAGTTTTTTGGCGGCCCAACTCTTTTTTTATTCCGGCAGGGGTGGCCAGCAGTCGCGCGAAACGGTCTCGTGCCACTCCGTGTCGAACCGGTCCGGAAGCGTCCTCCCGCTCGCTCGCCATTCGGCCATGAGGGATGAGTAGATCGGTTCTGGGTGCGGACCGTCGGGGGACGTCCTGGTGGTCGGGATCAACGCCTGCCGACGCCAACGCTCTTGAGGAACTCCCATGTCATTGCCTCTTGTTGTCCGGCGGTTGGTTGCTTCTCCCATACCGCTGAGACGGTTGCCGCCAATCGTGCCGTGAGGCGAAAGGGTTACATTCATCTGAGATGGCGCGAGCTGCGTGAAGGAAAAAAGGAAATGTGTCTATCGTCTCCTTTCATCAACCCCTTCGCAGCGGAGTGTCACGATGAGGAACAGCTTCCTTCGAGGCAGTCGTAGTGGGATCGCACTCGGAGCCACCGCGCTGGGTCTCCTGGCATTTTCAGGTGCCGCGGCCGGACAAGTAGCCGGTGCACTTCCCGGGCACGTGGACGTCTTCAGTGGTCTGCACACGCGCCCCGAGGACGGGGGAGGCACCAACATCCTGCTGATGGGAACGGACGGCCGCGACACCATCACCCGCGCGGAGAAGGAGAAGTTCCACGCCGGCGGGGTCGCCTGCGGCTGCAGCGACGCGATGATGCTGGTCCACCTGTCGCAGAAGCACGACCGGCTCAGCGTGCTGAGCCTGCCGCGGGACTCCTACGCGGAGATCCCCGAGCACAGCGCTCCCGACGGCACATGGCGGGACAAGCATCCGGCGAAGATCAACGCGGCGTACGCGGAGGGCGGCCCGGCGCTCGCCGTCCAGACCGTCGAGTCGATGACCGGCGTACGCATCGACCACTACCTGCAGATCGACTTCCGTCGGTTCATCGACAGCGTCAACGCGGTCGACGGGGTCTCCGTGTGCACCCCCCGCCGCCTGACCGACTCGGCCACGAAACTCCGTCTCGGTCCGGGGCGGCACCACCTCAGCGGCGGCACTTCCCTGCAGTACGTGCGCTCGCGGCATCTGGACGCGAGCGCGGATCTCGGGCGCGTGCAAAGGCAGCAGAAGTTCTTGGTCAACGCGCTGCGAGGCGCCGGTACGGGAGCAGCGCTCGCCGACCCGCGCAAGGCCGCGAGCCTGGCAAGGACCATGCTCGGCTCGGCAACCGTCGACCAGGGATTCTCCGTGAAGGATCTGGTCGCGCTGGGTCGGGACCTCCGCAACATCCCGCTGTCCAAGACGGAGTTCGGCACGGTCCCCATCGACGGCTTCAATCCGGTGATCGAGAACGTCGGCTCCACTCTGCGGTGGGACGAGAAGCGTTCCGCGGACCTCTTCGCCAAGATGCGTGCGGACCGGCCCATGACGCCGGCCGGATCCCGCACCGAGCCGCTGGACCCGCCCCAGCTGAAGGTCCAGACCGTCGTGCACGGCGACAAACTGGCCTGCAAGTGACGCGCACACCACTGGGCCGAATGGGCTCAGCTTCGCAACTCTTCGGATTCCGGACAGTTGATCAAACGTAACTCCGCAACCGGAGTTCGCTCAGTGAAGGGAAATCGCATGAAGAAGAAGCTGTGGGCCTCCGCGACGATCGCTGTCTCCGTTGCCGGCCTGTCGGCGGTGGCCGCTCCCCAGGCTCTGGCCATCGGCGATGACGGTGGCACGACGTCCAACAGCGGCAACGGGGCGCAGCAGGCGTACGGCAACTCCGCGACCCACGGCGACATGAGCCCGCAGCTCGGCCTGGTCCAGGGCTCGCTGAACAAGCCGTGCGTCGGCCTGCCGGCCAAGGTCAACGCCGGCTCGCTCGTCGGTGTCGTGCCGGTCGCGGTCCAGGACATCCCGGTCCTGTCGGCCCCGCAGAACCAGCAGTGCACGGAGAACTCGACCCAGGCCAAGGGCGACGAGCCGCTGTCGCACGTCCTGGACGACATCCCGGTGCTCTCGGGCAACGGCGTCGCCAACCACTGAGTTCCGCAGGGGCAGTTGCCGAGGCGCAACTGCCCCTCTGTCGCGTGACGTCGCCCGCGTGGGCACCCGGAACGCGGGTGTTCACGCGGGAGTGCGCGGACATGACGAGGGCGGCGGATCGATCACGATCCGCCGCCCTCGTCGTTGTCCTGACCTACTGAACCGACGGAATCACGTTGGTGACCGGCGCCACCAGGTCGGTGAGCTGGTGCAGTTCGTTCAGTCGGTTGAGGCCGGAGAGCTGCCCGGCGGTGGTGGGCAGCTCGCCGCGGTGATCGGCGGGGATCGCCATCGTCGACACGGAGTCGAGGGTCGCGGTCGGGGAGATGGCATCGCTCGCTTCACCGGACAGCGGAATGGGAGCGGCCCCAGCCGTCGGTACGGCGATCGCGGTGGCTCCCACTGCGAGCAGGACAGCGGTAAGGGCTCGTCGAGTTGAGGTCATGCTCGTACAACGCCGGGGGTGTCCGGGCAGATACGGGGCGCGCGGACACCCCACCCGTCAGGTCTAAGTCGACCGGGGGCGCCTTCACCTCCCGTTGCCCGGTGTCTCACGGGCGGGTGCGGTCGGCCCCTTGCGTGGCTTCTGCCCGTTACCACAGGACAGCCCCTGCTGTTAGCAAGTCGACGTACTCGGCTTGCAGGAACGTTGCTGCACTCGATGATGGCCGAGCCTGAAGACGAGCGGCGGCACGGGTGGCGGAGCGATATGAGGCAGTCCGGACAGGCGGGAAGAGCGGCGGGTGAGTCGCCCGCGCCGCGGACGGCCGAGGAGGACGTGAAGGATCGGCTGTTCCTGGGGCGTGCGCAGGAACTACGCAGCCTGAAAACGCTGTTGGGTTCACGGGCGCCGGTGACCGTCGTGGGGCCGGCCGGTACGGGCAAGAGCGCGCTGGCCGCTCGGGCCGCCAGGCAGTTCGACGGCGAGACCGTCCTGGTCCGCTGGTGGGACGGGCCGGATCCCGGCGGGGGCGGGGTACGAGGCGTGGTGCGGGCAGCGCTGACGGCACACACCGCAGCGCACGCCGACGGAGCACATGCGGGCCGCCGGGTACTGCTGTTGCTGGACGATGTCGATCCGGTGCGGGAGGACTGCATCGAGGTGGTGCAGCAGGTGGTCGATGAACTGCCCTGGTTGCACGTGTTGGTGACGTCTCGTCAGGCGCTGGGGCTGGGCGATGAGCGCGTCGTGCGGTTGGGGTGCCTTCCGGTGCGGTCGCCGGACGGTACGGCCCCGGGCCCGGCCGCCGAACTGTTCAGCCGCACGCTCCGCGCACGGACGTCCGGGAGCCGGGCGGTGGACACGGCCGGGGTCGCCGAGGTGTGCCGGCGCACCGGAGGCAATCCGCTCGCCCTCGAACTCGCCGCGCATCAAGCACGGCGGCGCTCTCTCGAGGAGCTGAACGCCCTGCTCGCCCACGGCATCGGATGGCTGAGCGACCCGCACCGCGCCGGACCGGCCCGGCACCGCTCCATGAGCGCCGCCGTCGGGGCCACCTACCAGTTGATGGGCCGGCGCGAGCGCATCGCCTGGGCCCGAGTGAGCGTGTTCAGCGGCGAGTTCGACGAAAGCGGCGCCACGTTCGTGTGCCAGGGCCACGGCCTGTCCGCGGACCTGGTCCCCGCGGCGCTGTCCCGCCTCGCCACCGCCGCGGTCCTGGAGACCGTCGAGGATCCGGGAGGGGTCGTCCCGGTCCGCTACCGGATGCCGTCCGCGGCGCGGAGCGTGGGCCGTACCGTCCTGCGCGCGACCGAGGAGTGGCAGACCGCCGTCGACCGGCACTTCACTTGGCAGTGCACGACGGCCGACGCCGCCTGCGACCTGTGGCACCGCGGCCACCAGACGCTGGCGCTGAACCAACTCGGCGGCAGTACGGGGGACATCAGGGCCGCCCTCGTGCGCGGCACGGCCCAACCGGAGCGCCTCGTCGACGCGCTCGCCCTCATGGTCGACCTCTGGTTCTGGTGGGGCATCTGCGGCCACCTCACCGAGGGCTTCACCCTGCTGCAACGACTGCTGCGCGCAGCGGAACGCGCGCAGGCCCCCGTGCCCGCCCGTGCGCGGTGGCTCGCGGGCTGGCTCGCCGCGCGCCTGGGGCACCCCGAAACACCCCTCCTTCTCGGGGACGCCGCCCGGGCCGCGCTCGCCGAGGACGACCTGGGGCTCCTGGGACAGATCTCCGACGCCCTGGCGCTGCACGCCGCATTCCGCGGCGACCGCGACCTGGCCATCACACACCTGCAGGACGCCGTGCTGTTCGCCCCGCAGCAGCCGCTGCACGGGCCGCCGGCCGCGATCAGCTGGGCCGTGCTCGCCTGCAACCAGGCCCGCCTCTCCACGGTCCGGGCCCGCACCAGCATCCGTAAGGCCCTCAGCCACCCGGCAGCCCGGGACGACCTCTGGGTGCGCTGCACCAGCAGCTACGCCCAGGCCCTCATCCACCACTTGGACGGCAACAAGCCCAAGGCCTGGCGGCGGGCCCACCGTGCCCTCGCCGACGCGACGGCGCTCGACTCACCCGCGGGCATCACCCTCGCGCGCGACCTCATCCGCGCCCTGCGGACGGGCACACCGCTGTCCCCCTTCCTGGAGCCCGAAGCCCTGCACGGCGAGGCACACCCTCCGTCACGCACCTCGGACGCCCTGCGTCTGCACTCGCCGCACCCTTAGGGCGTGTTGACGCGCCGCGCCGGGGTGACGGGTGCGGGCGGCGTCGCCGAGACGTGTTTCTTGGACGACGTGATCAGCTCGTGGATCAGGGTGTGCGTGTCGTTGCGCCGCTGCTTGACCTCGTCGTGCGACGGCGCGTGCCGGATCTCCGAGATCTGCACCAGCACGTGCTGACCCGCCGCGGTCAACGCCGGGTCGTCGGTGAGCAGTTCGGCCCGGAACAGTGCCTCCTGCGCCGTCGTGCGCTGCAGGCGGGACTCCTGCGCCAGTGCCGTCTGCTCGTCCTCGGGGCGCTCCCGGTGCGCCGCGTACCAGCGGTCCAGGACGGCGCGGCGGTAGTTCATGAGGGCGCCGCCGAGGGTGGAGTAGGCGTCGAGGCGTTCCTGGCGCAGGCGCTCCTGCCGGGCGAACTCCTCGGAGCGCAGCGCCGTCCTGCGCTGGAACGCATGGGTGAGCGCGGCGCCGAACAAGGTCCCCAGGACCGCGATGACGCTCGCTGCGACGGCTTCCATGCGCACAGTCGATCACAACGACCGCCGGGCGTACACCAGTTGATGCCACTATCAGCGGGGACGGACCGGGATCACCAGGGGTGTGCCCGACGCCGGGTGCGGCAACACCTCGACCGGGTGCTGGTACACCTCGCTGAGCAGGGCCGCGTCGAAGACCTCCGCCGGGGGGCCGTCCGCCGTGATGCGGCCGCCCTGGAGGATCGCGGTGCGGTCCGCGTGCGCGGCGGCCAGGCCGAGGTCGTGCAGGACGACGACCACCGCGTCGCCGGCCGCGGCGCGTTCCCGGCACACGCGCAGGACCAGTTCCTGATGGCGCAGGTCCAGGGCCGCCGTCGGCTCGTCGAGGAGGAGCAACTGGGTCGCCTGGGCCAGTACGCGGGCCAGCGCCACCCGGGCCCGCTCGCCGCCGGACAGCGCCGAGAAGGGGCGGTGCGCGAAGGCCTCCGTCTCCGTCGCGCGCAGGGCCGCCGCGACCGCGCCGTCGTCCTCGTCCTCGTGCGGGGTGCCCGACCAGGGGGCGCGGCCCATGCGGACGACCTCTTCCACGACGAAGGGGAAGGAGAGCGTCGCCGACTGCGGCAACAGGGCGCGACGCAGGGCGAGTTCGGGCGGGGTCCAGGCCGTGGCGGGGCGGTCGCCGACCCGCAGTTCCCCGCTCGTCGGGGACAGGTCGGCCGCGAGGGCTGCCAACAGGGTCGACTTTCCCGCTCCGTTGGGGCCGACCAGGGCCAGGACCTCGCCCGCGCGGACCGTCAGGTCGACACCGGTCAGCACCTCGCGGGCGCCCAGGCTCAGATGCAGGCCACGGGCCTCGGCGACCGTGTCACCGGGGGCGTGGCGGGCGGGCAGGGCGCGGGAACGCGCGCCCCGCAACAGCGCGGTGGGCCACGGTGTCATGCCCAGCCTCCTTGCTTGCGGCGGGTGCGGCGCAGCAGCCAGAAGAAGAACGGGCTGCCGGTCAGGGCGGTGAGGACGCCGATGGGGAGCTCGGCGGGCGAGGCCACCGTGCGCGCCGCGAGGTCGGCGGCGACCAGGACGACCGCCCCGCCCAGCGCGCTGCCGGGGACGAGGAAGCGGTGTCCGGGGCCGGCCAGCATGCGCAGCAGGTGCGGGATCACCAGGCCGACGAAGCCGATCACGCCGGAGACCGCCACCGCCGCTGCCGTGAGGAGCGCGATGACGAGGATGAGGACGACGCGCAGCTTCTCGACGTCCACGCCCAGGTGCCGGGCCGGGCGTTCGCCCAGGGAGAGGAGGTCCAGTTTGCGGGAGTGGAGGGGGGCGACGAGCAGGCCGATCGCCGCGCAGGGCAGCACCGCGAGCACCTTGGGCCAGGTCGCCTGCGCCAGGGAGCCGAGCTGCCAGAACGTGATCTGGTTGACCGCGGCCGTGTCGGCGTAGGAGAGGAACAGGCCGATCAGCGCGCCCGCGAAGGCGTTCACGGCGATGCCCGTGAGGATCAGGGTGACGACTTCCGTGCGCCCGCCCGAGCGGGACATGGCGTACACGATCAGGACCGTCGCGAGGCCCGACACGAACGCGCAGAGCGTGATCGTCCACGTGCCGAGGAAGTCGAGTCCGAGCGCGATGCAGGCGACCGCGCCGACCGCCGCGCCCGAGGAGATGCCGATGACGCCGGGCTCGGCGAGGGGGTTGCCGAACACGCCCTGCATCAGGGCGCCCGCGCAGCCCAGGGAGGCGCCGACGAGGAGGGCGAGGACGATGCGGGGCAGGCGGACGTTCCACAGGACCGATTCGCCGACCCGGTCGAGCGGTGCGCCGCCGAGGCCGATGCGGTGCTGGACCGAGGTCAGGACGTCGCCCGGCGGGATGTCGTAGGCGCCGATGCCCGCCGAGAGCAGGGCCAGGAGCACGAGGGCCGCGACCAGGGCGCAGGTCAACAGCCAGGCGGTGCCGCGCCGTCGGCGGTCGGGCGCCGGGGGAGCGGTGGGGGTCGTGGGCGGGGTCGCGGTGGCCGTCATGTCACGCACCGCCCTTGCCGGTGGACCCCTTGCCGTAGAGCTGGTCCACGAGCGAGCGCAGGACCTGGTCGGTGCGCGGGCCGTAGTTCAGCAGGACGCCGTCCTCGACGGAGACGACGCGGCGGTCGATGCCCGCCGGGGTCTCGGCCACGCCCGGGATCTTGACCAGGCCGTCGATGCCGCCGACGGAGTCGAGCCCCTTCGTCATGACGAGGATCGCGTCGGGCGCGGCCTCGGCGAGTGCCTCGCTGGTGATGGCCCGGAAGTCCGTCTTCAGACCGGACGCGGCGCCCGCGTCGACCGCGCCCGCCGCCTCCAGGAGGGAGGTGGCGCCCGACCTCGTACCGCCGATGAGGTAGACGGAGGCCGAGCCGCGCAGATAGAGAAAGGCGACGCGGGGCTTCTTCGCCGCGTCCTCGTGCGGGATGTCCTTCTGCACGGCGGCGATGCGGTCCTCGGAGCGCTTCGTCAACTTCCGCCCCGCGGCCGGGACTCCGAGCGTCCTGGCCACGGCCTGGATGCGGGTGCCGACGTCGGCCAGCCTCTTCGCGGGGTCGAGGACGACCACCGGGATCCCGGCGTCGCGGATCTGCTGCATCGCCTCGGCGGGGCCCGTCGTCGTCTCGGCGAGGACCAGGTCGGGCTTGAGCGAGAGCACGCTCTCCGCGGAGACGTCGTGGTTGCGGGTGACGACCGGCAGCTTCTTCGCCTGGTCGAAGGTGGCGGTGATGTCGCGGGCGACCACCTCCTTGCCGAGGCCGAGGGTGAAGACGATCTCGCTGAGGCTGCCGGACAGCGGCAGGATCCGCCCGGCCTTGCGCACCGTCACCCGGTGCCCGTCGGCGGAGTCCACCGTGACGGGCAGCTCCGGCCGGGGGGCTTCGGCGAGCGGCTGGAGCCGGTTCGCCGTGCCGGTCGCCTTCGCTCCGGCTCCCGCGGCGGACGTGGCGGCGCTGTCGCCCCCGCAGGCGGTGGTGAACAGGGCGAGGGCCAGGGCGAGTACGGAGAGCAGCGCGCCCCGCCGTCGGGGGGTGCGGGAAGCGGCGGCTGGCGTCGGCACGCGGACACCGTCCTGTCGTGGTCGGAGGGGCTGTTGACAAAGGCGATCATAGTTTAGGTTAGCCTTACCTAAGTCGCCAGGGTCTGGTGACGTCTGGTGCGGTAGACCCGGAGGAACCCTCATGTCCCGACGCGCACGGATACGCGTCCTCGCCGTAACCCTGTTCACCGCGCTCCTCGGGGCGCTGCTGCCCGTCGCCGGCGCGCACGCCCAGGCCCGCACCGTGCAGGGCGGCCGCCTCGACTGGGGTGTGAAGTCGTCGTTCCAGAGCTACATCACCGGGCCCATCGCCAAGGGGAGTTACTCCCTGACGGGCGGCGCGGCGACCGTCGGCGCGAGCCAGTTCCGCTTCCACTCGGCGACCGGCTCGTACGACGGCTCGACGGGGGCCTTCGCCTCCTCGTTCTCGGGCGGCGTGCACTTCGTCGGGCACAAGCAGAGCGACGGCTCCCACGAACTCGACATGACCATCAGCCGTCCCACCGTGCGCATTTCGGGCGGCGGCGGGACGTTGTACGTCGATGTCGTGAGCAAGGCGAAGGGCACGGGGGCGGTCACGTCGTCCCGCCAGGTGCCCTTCGCCACGCTCGCCCTCGGCGGGATCGACATGAAGGGCGACGAGAACACCACGAACACAGTCACCCTGAACAACCTTCCTGCCACGCTCACTTCCGCGGGCGCGAAGTCCTTCGCCGGGTACTACACGGCCGGAACCGCCCTCGACCCGGTGAGCCTGTCCGCGGACGTCGCGCCGAAGAAGGCGGCCCCCTCGCCCACGAAGCCGGCCGAGCCGAAGGCGAAGAAGGAGAAGGAGGACGCCGCCGGCAAGCTCCGGGACGGCGCCGTCGACTGGGGCGTGCGGCGCACCTTCCGCGAGTACGTCACCGGGGACATCGCCCAGGGCGAGTGGAAACTCGGCGCCGGGGCGCAGGACGGCGGCGCGCTGTTCCGGTTCCCCGAGGGCGCGGGCACGTACGACAAGAAGAAGCAGGCCCTGGACGGCGAGTTCGCCGGATCGGTGCGGTTCACGGGGAAGCACGGCCTCGACCTGTCGCTGGCGCACGTGTCCGTCACCGTCGCCGACGGCAAGGGCACGCTGCGGGCGGACGTGACCAGCGGCAAGAAGACCACGAAGGACACCCCGCTCGTGACCTTCACCGCGAAGTCCCTCGCCGCGAAGGACGGTCTGGTGCGGGTGGACGAGGCGCCGTCCGAGCTGACCGCCGCCGGGGCGAAGGCGTTCGGCGGCATGTACCGGGCCGGGGCCGCGATGGATCCGGTCTCCGTGGCGGTCGCGCTCGACGCGGACGCGGTGCTGCCCGCACTGCCCGACCTCGGCAACTCGCCCTCCGCCAGTGCCTCCCCCGAGGCCGCGGTCGCCGCCGAACCCGTCGCGGACGGGCCGGGTTCCGGGCTCTCCGGGGGCGCGGTCGCCGGGATCGCCGGCGGGGTCGTGCTGCTCGTCGCCGCAGCCGCGCTCGTCGTCGTACGGATGCGCAAACGGGCCCCGGCCGACGGCTGAAAGCCCCCCACCCCCTCAGTTCATCGCCGGTCACCGGCGCTCATCGGCAGTCATTGCTAGGAGAGAAACATGTCCCTCGTCAGACATCCCATCGCCCTCGCCGCCGCCACCGCGGTCGCCCTCGGGGCGGGCGCTCTCGCGCTGCCCGCCTCCGCGGCCGACAAGGCGCCCGCGATCGAGCTGAAGAACGGCACCCTCGACTGGGGCGTCAAGGAGTCCTTCCGTTCGTACGTCACCGGCATGGCCGCCGGGAAGATCGAGGCGGGCGAGGGGGCCACGCAGGCCGCCGACAACGGCGCCTTCCGGTTCACCGGCGGCACCGGCACGTACGACATGACCACCCACGGCACGGACACCGCCTTCAAGGGCGGTGTCCGGTTCTCCTCGTCGCTGCACAAGTTCGACATCAAGATCAGCGACGTGAAGGTCGTCACCTCGGGCACGACCGGCCACATCGACGCCGACGTCAGCCTCAACGGCAGCGTCCAGGACGACATCGAGTTCGCCACGCTGGACCTGTCCGCCGTGCGGCCGGGGCAGGGCGCGGGCGGCGCGATGACCTTCAAGGACATCCCCGCGACGCTGACCGCCGACGGCGCCAAGGCGTTCAACGGCATGTACAAGGAGGGCACCGCGCTCGACCCGGCGACCCTGACGGTGACCGCCGCGACCTCGTCGCCGTCCCCGGACCCGTCGACGACGCCGCCCGCCACGCCGAAGCCGACCCCGACGCCGACCGACAAGCCCACCGCCACCGCGTCGACGACCCCGAAGCCGACCGCCTCCGCGTCCCAGGAGGCCGCCTCCGGCGAGATCGCCGACGGCAATCTGGACTGGGGCGTCAAGGAGTCCTTCCGTACGTACATCACGGGCCCCATCGCACACGGCAAGGTCGAACTGTCCGGCGGCGCCGCGAAGAACGGCTCCGGGTACCGGTTCGGCGACGCGAGCGGCAGCTATGACGCCGACGCCAAGTCCCTCGACGCGAAGTTCGCCGGCAAGGTCCGCTTCCTCGGGCACGAGGAGGGCGGGACGTACGCCCTCGACCTGCAGTTCAGCGATCTGCACGTGACGGCGGAGGGCACCGGCGGCACGCTCGCCGCCGACGTCTCCAGCAAGAACCAGGAGACCGGCAAGGTCTCGACGTACGACGACCTGACCGTGGCCACCCTCAAGGTCGGCGCCGGCGACCTGACCGCGAAGAACGACGTCGTCGAGCTCGACGGGGTCGCGGCCACCCTCACCGCCGACGGCGCCAAGGCGTTCGGCGGGTTCTACGAGGCCGGCGCCGCGCTCGACCCGGTCACCGCGGCCGTCTCCCTCGACGAGAACGCCACGCTCCCGGCGGGCGGCACCGGCACCAACGGCGGTACGTCCGGCGGCACTTCGGGCACCACCGGGTCCACCGGCGCCGGCTCCACCACCGGCGGCACCGGCGCCCTCGCCTCGACCGGCGCCGACGTCCCGGC